>JBFMAB010000052.1:0-66754 GCA_040755835.1 Myxococcota bacterium | reverse complement strand
CCACACCACTTCGACGGCCGCGACCGCGAACGCCTCGCCCGGGGCCTCGTTCGTCGCCTCCGCAGCCTCGGCTACGACGTGCCCGTCCCGACGCTTGCGTAAGCTCCCGCCTGTTTCACCTGACGGCGATCAACCCGCGGTGAGCGCCTCGAGCCGCGCCCACAGGGCTTCGCGATCGCCCGGCCTCTCGTGCGTGCGCGGCAGCGCGTGGGTACGCGCCTCCGACCGGTCGAACCAGAAGCGCCCCGACGGGACCGCCGGCCGCCGCGCGGCGAGCCAGGTGACGGTGTCGGCGCCTTCGTCGGCGCTCCGCAGGATGAGCCGGGTCAGCGCGTGGAAGCGGGGCAGGGCGCTGCGCACCGCCGGTGTGTCGGCCCAGCCCGGGTGCATCGCGGCGAAGGTGACGCGCGGCTCGCGCTCGGCCCACAGCGCGTTCAAGACGACCTCGGCGCGCTTCGTCTGCGCGTAGGCCTTCACGCCGTCGAAGCGGCGCACGTCGCCCTCCAGCGCGCGCAGGTCGAGCCGCACGGGGTACATGCCGCCCGACGACACGGTGACGACGCGCCCGCCCGCGTCGCGTAGCCGCGGCAACAGCCCCTTCGTCAGCGCGAACGGGCCCAGCACGTTGGTGGCGAACGTCAGCTCGTGGCCCTCGGCGGTGCGCGTCAGCGCCGGCGGCAGCACGCCGGCGTTGTTCACCAGCACGTCCACCCGCCCGGCCCACGCCGCCACGAAGCGCCGCACGTCGGCGAGGCTCGACAGGTCGAGCCGGAGCACCGCCACGTCCGCGCCGGGCTGCTCCGCGAGCACCGACGCCCGCGCCGCCTCGCCCCGGCCCTCGTCGCGGCAGGCCATAGCCACCGTCGCGCCCAGCCGCGCCAGCTGCCGGGTGGCGGCGAGGCCCAGGCCCGAGTTGGCGCCGGTGACGACGATCGTCACGCCCCGCAGGTCGACCTGGAGATCCTCCGCGTGGAAGCGGCGGGCGTGGCGCCGGTAGCCCGTCCGGTCGAAGGACAGGAAGACGGAGGCGTCGAGGAGCGCGTCCAGCATCGGCACGGTCTTGCTCCGCCGGCCCGCTGCGCGCCACTCAAACGTGGGCGACGAGCACGTCGCACGTTGCGTGCGTCAGGAGCCACTCGGCCACGCTGCCCATGAAGAGCCGCTCGAGGCGCTTCTTCCGGTGCGTGCCCACCACGAGCAACTCGATGCGCCGCTCGCGCACCTCCTCGAGGACCAGGAGCCGCGCGTCGCCGGGCTGCGCCACGGGCGTGGCGTCCAGCTGCGTCTTCTTGAGCAGCGTGTCCAAGTCGGCCTTCGCGTCGGCGAGGAAGTCCTCGCGGTACGAGCGCGTCAGCTCGCCCGTCATCGTCACGTACTCCTCGAAGGGCACCCGCGAGGCGTGGAAGACGGTCACCTCCACCGCCTGCGCCAGCACGGGCCTCGCCTGCTTCACCAGCTCGAGCGACGAGCGCTTGAGGTCCACCGCCACCAGCGCCCGGTGGTACGCGTGCGGCGCCGGCAGCTGCGTGAGGAGCACCGGCACGTCGCCCCGGCGCACCACCTTTTGCGCTGTCGAGCCCATGAAGAGATCGACCACCGGCCGCCGGCCGTGACGACCCAGCACCACCACCTCGGCCTCCACCGTGTGCGCGCGCTTGAGGATCTGCTGCGCCGGTTCGCCTTCCAGCACGTCGGTGACGAACTGCGCCGGCGACAGGCCCCGGGCGGCGGCCAGCCCGTGCACGCGGGCGATCGCCTTCTCGAGGCTGCGCTCGGCCTCCTCGATGGCCTGTTTCCGCAGCTTCCCGGGGATGTCCTCGGGCAGCACGTGGATCAGCGTCACCTTCGCCTTCTTCGCCAGCGGGAGGTGCAACGCCCGCTCGAGCGCCACCTGCGCCCCCGCCGAGAAGTCCGTCGGCACCACCACGCTCGACAACAGTCTGGACCTGGCCATCGGGCCCTCCCGCCCCGCTTCGTACCACCGTTCCCCGGCGAATCCCGGCCGGTTGGACTCCCGCGTGCCGACGGGTATGGTCCGCACCCACAAGGCGTGGCCGACGCCTCACCGCGACTGGATGTCCTCCACCATGGCTACTCCCCGCGCGCTGCGGATCGTCTTCCCCGCGCTCCTCGCGCTCACGGCCTGCCTCAACACGGTTCGCGAGCCCGACTGCCTCCTCGACGGCACCTGCGAGTGCAAGCAGAAGTCCGACTGCGCCGACGGCAAGGACTGCGTCGACGGCAAGTGCTTCGAGATCCCCGACGCGGGGCTGCCGGGCGATCTCGGCTGGCCGTGCGAGACGGACGGTGAGTGCCTCTTCGGGCCGTGCCTGCCGAAGGGCCCGGGCAACGGCGGGGTGTGCAGCGCGCTGTGCGGCCAGGACGGCGGCTTCGGCTGCGCCCGCGGCTGGGAGTGCAAGCAGGGCTTCTTCCGGGACCGCCTCGTCTGTGCCCCGCCGATCCGCGCGCTGTGCCTGTCGTGCGAGTCCGACTTCGACTGCAACGTCGCGGGCGACCGCTGCCTCACCATCAACGGCGCGCGCTTTTGCGGGCAGGACTGCAGCGTCACCAACGCGTGCCCCGACGGCTACTCGTGCCGCTCCATCATGGTGGACGCGGGCGTGGCGCGGCAGTGCGTGCCCGACACCAACACCTGCGACTGCAGCCTCGTGAGCGCGGGCCTGAAGCGCAGCTGCAAACGGTCGAGCATTCTCGGCATCTGCTTCGGCTTCGAGACCTGCCAGCCCGACGCCACGTGGAGCGGCTGCGACGCGCCGGACGCCTCGGTGGAGGTGTGCGACGGCGAGGACAACGACTGCGACGGGCTGGTGGACCAGCACGACCCCGACCTCATCACCACGGGCCTGCCCGGCTACCCGGACTGCCGGAAGGGCCTTTCCTGCACCGGCAAGTGGGGCTGCGGCCCGCTGGGCGACGGCGGCTTCGGCTTCTCCTGCAGCGCGCCGGACCCGAAGGACGAGCTGTGCAACGGCGCCGACGACGACTGCGACGGCGTCGTCGACGACGGGCTGGTCGACGCGATGGGCAACTACACCAGCGCGCGCGCCTGCGGCAGCTGCGGCACCGACTGCTACCAGGTGCTGGCCCACCTCGAGCACGACGGCGGCGTGGTCAGCCCCGGCGCCGCCACCTGCGAGGTGCGCGCAGGCCAGTGGACCTGCGTGCCCCGGCGCTGCGAGAAGGGCTTCTACCCGTCGCTGGCGACGTCCCCGCAGATCTGCGAGCCCGCCGTCACCAGCCAGTGCCGCCCGTGCACCACCGCGGGCGACTGCGTCGTGCCCGGCGACCAGTGCGTCTCGGTGGGCTTCGATCCCGGAACCTTCTGCGCCCAGTCCTGCGGCGAGGACTCGGTGTACGCGGGCTGCACCGGCCGCCTGGGCGAGCGCGGCTGCTGCCCGCCGGACAACACCTGCGAGAACGTGAACGGTCGGAAGCTGTGCGTGCCGGCCGGCAACTCCTGCCTGTGCACGCCCGCTCGCGCCGGCTTCGCGCGCTCGTGCTTCGTCACCGCCGGCAGCGCCACCTGCATCGGCCAGCAGACGTGCAGCGCCCAGGGCACCTTCGGCGCCTGCGACACCTCGCAGACCGCCGTGGAGTTCTGCGACGCGCGGGACAACGACTGCGACGGCGTGGTGGACGACGGCTTCATCAACACGAAGAACACCGGCACCTACGACACCGACGCGCACTGCGGCGTATGCAACAACGACTGCCGCGCGAAGTGGAGCCCCACCATCCAGCACGCGATCGGCGGCTGCGTGCCGTCCATCGGCGCGGCGCCGGCCTGCGCCATCGTGTCCTGCACCACCGAGACGGTCCCCGGCGGCGGCGCGTGCCGGGTCGACGCCGACTGCAGCGGCGGGCGCAGCTGCCACCCGATCTACCGCCAGTGCGTGAAGGCCTGCGCGGGGCCGGGCGACTGCTCGGCGCTCGAGCAGTGCCGGGACGGCTACTGCGCGCGCCAGTGCATGCAGGACTCGGACTGCACGGCGGCGCTCGGCTCGCCGTCGAGGTGCGCCGACGGGCGCTGCTCGGTGACGTACCAGTTCACCAACGTCGACCGGGAGGAGACCAACGGCTGCGAGTGCGCTGCGCAGTCCACCACCGATGAGCCGGACGTGTCCGCGACGTACCCGACGCCGGGCCTGCCGTACGTCGACCGCAACTGTGACGACGTCGACGGTGTGGCGGCCACCGCGCTGTACGTGTGGGCCCAGTCGCCCTCGAGCCAGGGCACGCGCAGCTCGCCGTTCCGCACCATCTCCGAGGCGATCGCCGCGTTCCGCCCCGGGGTGAACAGCGCGATCCTCGTGGCCCAGGGCACCTACGTCGAGCAGGTGGTGTTGAAGAGCGGCGCCTCGGTGCACGGCGGCTACGCGCCGGGCTTCTCGAAGCGCGACGTCGTCCTCTACCCCACGCTCATCGAGGCGGCCGAGCCGACGGGCAACCAACCGCGCGGCACCGTCAACGCCGAGAACCTCACCAGCCGGACCGTGCTCGCGGGCTTCACCATTCGCGGGTACGACGTCATCTCGCGGCCGCTGCCCGGCCAACCGGCGCGCAACAGCTACGCGGTGTACGTGAAGAACTCGCCGCAGCTGGTGCTGCAGAACAACCACGTCGTCGGGGGCCGGGGCGGCGACGGCACGCCGGCGCTCCCGGGCTCGGCGGGCGCCAACGGCGGCGCGGGCAGCGACGGGCAGGCCGCGCGCGAGTGCAACACGCCCAACTGCGCGGGCGAGTCGCAGGCGGGCGGCGCGCCGGGCGTCAACGCCGCATGTCCCGGCGGCACGCAGGGCAACGCCGGCGCGGGCTCGACGCTGTCCAACGATCCGCAGGACTACCAGACGACCGCCGGCGGCAACGGGCGCGGCGGCTCGAACTCCGCCTACTCGCACTCCGATCCGTCGCAGGCGGCGTTCTGCAAGTACGACTGCGTGATCGGCGGCAACAACCCGGCTGGCGGCGCGGCGCAGAACGGCGGCGACGGCGCGGCCAACGCTCCGGGCCTCGGCTGCGCGCTCGGCCTGGGCGGCATCGTCGGCGATGACTGGGTGACGCCGGCGGGCGGCGCGGGCGCGATCGGCACCAACGGGCGCGGCGGCGGCGGCGGCGGCGCGGGGGGCTGCGTGCGCAACGACAACCCGCCCACCTGCACCGTCGGCCGGCGCGTGGGCGATCTCGGCGGCACCGGCGGGGGCGGCGGCGCCGGCGGCTGTGGCGGCGGGCGAGGCCTCGGCGGCGCCGGCGGCGGCGGCAGCTTCGCCATCTTCGTCATCGGCGCGCCGCCGGCCATCGACGGCAACCTCATCGACCTCGGCTTCGGCGGCAATGGCGGCAACGGCGGCGCGGGCGGCTACGGAGGCCTCGGCGGCCCCGGCGGGCGCGGCGGCCCCAACAACTCGGTCGCCTGGTGCGCGGGGCAGGGCGGCCCCGGCGGGCGCGGCGGCAACGGCGGTGCGGGCTCGGGCGGCGGTGGCGGCTGCGGCGGCAGCGTCTTTGGCATCGCCGGGCAGGGACTGCCGGGCACGCTCGCCAGCCGGAACACCTTCGCCGCGGCGCCGATGAACGCCCAGGGCCAGGGCGGCGTGGGCGGCGCGTCGCCCGCGGGCAACTCCTTCCGGGGCGGGGACGGCGCGGCGGGCGTCGTCGTGCCGGTGCAGTCCTTCTAGAGGATGACGATGAAGACGCTCGTTCGACTCCTCTTTCTCCTCCTCCTCGTCCCCTTCGCCGCGGCCATCGTCGCCTGCGGCCGCACCGTGCCCCTTCCGCGTGCGCAGAAGTGCGTCTTCGACAGCGACTGCGACGCGGGCCTTCGCTGCGTGAACCAGGTCTGCCAGGTGCTGGAGCTGCCCGACGGCGGCGGCAAGCGCGGCGAGAAGCGCTTCGGCGAGCCCTGCGACGCGGGCGCCGAGTGCTCCTCCGGGCGCTGCGTGGGCGGCCCGACGGGCGCCTTCTGCACGCTGGACTGCGAGGACGCGGGCTGTCCGTTCGCCTACGCGTGCAAGAGCCTCGTCGATCCCGACCAGCCGGACGGAGGCCCGCGGGTGTCGCTGTGCACCGTGCCGCAGCCGCTCCTCTGCCAGGACTGCACCGAGGATCTCGAGTGCGGCGCGTCGGGCGCCGACAAGTGCCTCGACCTCGACGGCGGGCGCTTCTGCGGTCGCGACTGCACCTTCACCGGCTGCCCGGAACTCTTCTCGTGCGTCGGCTTCCCCGACGGTTCGCGGCAGTGCGTGCCGGACGGGCGTACCTGTGACTGCGTGCCCGAGACGCTGGGCCTGAAGAAGTCGTGCCGCGGCGCCGCGAACCCGTTCGGTGCCTGCCTCGGCAGCCAGGTGTGCCAGGTCGACGGCGGCTTCACCGCGTGCGACGCGCCACCGGCGCTGGCCGAGACGTGCAACGGCGTCGACGACGACTGCAACGGCGCCATCGACGACTTCATGCCGCCGGAGTGCACGAAGACGGTGGGCAACGTGACGTGCCGGGGCCCGCAGGTCTGCTTCGCGTCGGCGGGCCTGGTGTGCACCGCGCGGCCCCCCACCGCCGAGGCCTGCAACTACGAGGACGACGACTGCAACGGCGTCGTCGACGACGGCTTCCGCGATCCGCGTGGGCGTTACACGACGCTGCAGCACTGCGGCGCCTGCGGGAACAGCTGCCCCACCGCCATCGCGCACGCCACGGCGACGACGTGCGACAGCTCCACCGACGCCGCGCGCTGCCGCGCCACGGCCTGCGAGCCGGGCTACTTCCCCTACGACGACGGGCGCGTCTGCCTCGAGCTGCCGGACACGCTGTGCCACGCCTGCCAGGTGGACGGGGACTGCGCGGGCCCCGGCGCGAAGTGCCTCACCATCGACGGCGAGAAGGTGTGCGGCCGCGACTGCAGCGCTGCGTCGCCGTACCCGCCAGGCTGCCCGGGCGGCTACACGTGCCAGGCGGCGGGTGGCGGCCAGCAGTGCGTGCCCACCACCGGCACCTGCAGCTGCCGCGCGTCCACGCTGGGCTCGGCGCGCGCCTGTACGGTGATGACGTGCAAGGGCTTCGAGACGTGCGCGGTGGGGCCGCAGGGGCCCGACTGGAGCGCCTGCGACGTCACGTCCTTCAACCCGGAGATCTGCGACGGCAAGGACAACAACTGCAACGGCCAGACGGACGAGGGCTTCAAGAACCAGGCGACCGGCCGCTACGACACCGCCCAGCACTGCGGCTTCTGCAACAACGACTGCACCAAGTACTTCTCGCCGGTGCTGCAGCACACCACCGGCGTCTGCGACACCGCGCCGGCCATGCCCCGCTGCGCGATGGGTCCATGCCTCACCGAGGTGGTGGGCAACACCACCTTCGAGTGGGTGAACGTCAACGGCGACACCGCCGACGGCTGCGAGTGCCGGCGCGCGCAGGGCAACCTCGCCGTCGACCTTCCGGATCGCGGGCCGTCCACCACGGGCGGCGCGAGCTGGGTGGATGAGAACTGCGACGGCATCGACGGCGTGCTGACCAACGCCGTCTTCGTGTCGGCCACCGCCAACCCGGGCGGCAACGGCACGCGCACCGCGCCCTTCCGGACGATCGCCCAGGGGCTCTCGGCGATGCAGGCGCAGGGGAAGCAGTACGTGCTGGTGGCCCAGGGCCTGTACCGCGAGAACGTGCGCCTCGTCGACGGCGCGCAGCTCTTCGGCGGCTACGCGTCGGACTTCCTCAAGCGCGATCCGCAGGTGCACACCTCGATCATCGAGGGCGTCCAGCCCACCGGCACGGCGATCGCCGCCATTCACGCCGAGGCGTTGGGCAACGGCGCCGCTGAAACGGTGGTGGCGGGCTTCACCATCAAGGGCTGGGACGTGTCGACGGCCGCGGCGGTGGGTGCGGCGGGCGAGCCGTCGATCGCCGTGTACCTGAAGGACGTGGGCGCCCGCTTCGTGCTGCAGTCCAACGACGTGCTGGGCGGGCGCGGCGGCGAAGGCGGCCGCGGCGCGACGGGCGCGCAGGGCTTCGGCCGGCAGGCGTCGCCGCAGCTGGCGGGCGGGCGCGGCGTCGACAGTCAGTTCTTCCCCGGCGGCGTGTGCGGCGCCGCGAACCATCGCGCTGGCGGCCTCGCGGGCGTCAACACGGTGTGCCCCGCGGCCTCGGGGGCGCCGGGCGGCAGCGTCGTCTGTCCGGTGTACACGTTCACGGGCAACCAGGGGCAGCAGCAGCAGTACGTCAACCCGCCGGCGACGTCGCGCGACGGTCGCGGCGGGTGGGACTGGAGCTTCGACACCATGTCGGGCTTCGGCTGCAGCCACGTCACCGAGTCGGGCTTCCCGGTGAACATCCAGCAGCACGACGGCGACGACGGCAAGCCGGGGGCGGACGGCAGCGGCGGCTCCGGCGGCGCGGGGGCGCCGGCCCTGGCGCGGTACGGCAGCTTCCAGGGGGGCCGCTGGGTGGCGGCGCCCGTGGGCGCGTCGGCCGGCGGGGCGGGCGGCGCGGCGCAGGGCGGCGGCGGCGGTGGCGCGGGCGGCGGCGTCGCGCGTTTCACCACCGGCGGCTGCCAGGGCTGGGAGATCGGCGCGACGGGCGGCGGCGGCGGCGCGGGCGGCTGCGGCGGCACCGGCGGGCAGGCCGGCGGCGCGGGCGGTGCGTCGATCGCGCTGCTGGTGGTGTCGACGGTGCCCACCGCCACCTTCCCCAGCATCCGCGACAACCGCTTCCAGCGCGGCCCGGGCGGCACCGGCGGCAACGGCGGCTTCGGCGGCGCGGGCGGCCTCGGCGGCGGCGGCGGCTTCGGCGGCAACGCGGACCGCTGGAGCTCGTCGGTGGGCGGCAAGGGCGGCGAGGGCGGCAACGGCGGCCCGGGCGGAGGTGGCGGAGGTGGCGCGGGCGGTCCCAGCTTCGCGTGGCTCGTCTTCAACATCACCCCGCCGTCGCTGGTGCCGGCCAACACCTTCCTCACGCCGTCGGCCCTCGACACCGGCGGGCCCGGCGGCGCGGGCGGCTCCAGCCCCGGCGCGGCGTCGTCCTCGGGCACCGCCGGCACCCGCGGGGCGTTCGGAAACGTGCAGTGGCTCCGCTCGTGCGCGCAGGGCTGCACCTCCGGCACCACCTGTGACGGCAACGGCGTGTGCGTGCCCAACTGACGTGCGGACGCCCGACACCGCGCCGGAGGTCGCTCCTCACCCGGGGTTGATGCCCACCAGATTCCATGTCGCGCGCGCCGCGTTGCCGGTACCCTTCCGGGCGCCATGCCGATCGAGACGAGCGAGGTGACGACACGCTCCGGCCACAAGGTGCTGCGGGCGGTGTTTTCGGGCGAGGTGACGGTGGATGAGGCGAGGCGGTACCACCAGCGGATCATCCCCGGCGCCGAGTACGACCACTGCGGCCACCTGGTGCTGGGGAACGTCACTGGCGTGTCCAGCGACGTCAAGAAGGTGCTGGGCAGCGTGCGGCCGGATCCGGACAACCCGGTGCCCGTGGCGATGCTGTTCCCGTCGGCGCTGACGCGCATGACGGCCAACCTGGTGATGCGCCTGTCGGGCAACGACAACTCCGAGGCCTTCAAGACGGAAGACGAGGCGCTCGAGTGGCTCGACCAGCGCCTCGCGCACTACCACGCGCGCCGCGTCACCCCGACGAAGCAGTCCGGCTGACGATCAATTGATGGTGACGGGCGCGCAGGTGGACACGCCCGCGCCGACGATGCGGCGGTTGCTGTCGACCTGCACGTTGGTCACCTGGCCCGTCTGGCCGTCGAGGCGCCAGACGTTGGTGGACTGGTCGACGTCGCGCTCGAGGAAGATCCAGAAGTCGCCGCCCCAGAAGGCGAACGCCCACGCCAGCGGGGACCCGGCGAGCGCCGACGCGTCGTACTTCGGCGGCAGCTCGGCGCCGGTCGCCTTGTCGAGCTGCGCGACGCGGGGGCGGCTGGCGTCGGGGAAGAAGCCGTACAGCTTCGCGTCGCCGGTGCCGGTCAGCTCCGGCGCGCCGCTCAGCGTGCCCAGCAGCGACAGCGTGTACGGCGGCGTGGTGGACAGCGTGCCGAACCTGGTGGAGCTCAGGCTGCCCGTCAGCGGGCTGCCGGAGACGAAGAGCGTCTCTTCGGTCGAGCCCGGGGCCTTCGACACGAAGCCCATGCCGAACTTCGCGACGTTCTGCTGCGGCAGGAAGGTCGTCTTCACGCAGGTGAGCGGTGAGACGCGCAGGTTCACCGTGAAGAGCTCGCCCGAGTCGTAGACGATCCACGCCACCGCCTGCCGGTCGACGGACATGGAGAAGGGCTCCGCCAGCGCGCGCGCGGGGCAGTTCAGCTTGCCGAGATCGACGAAGGCGTTGGGCGAGCCCGCCTGGCGGGGATCGAAGCTGGACAGCGTCTTGTCCTGGTCGACGACGTAGACGAGCCGCGCCGCCTCGCTGCACCCGTCGACGCCGCCGTCGAACGCGCCCGTGACGCCGCCGCCCTGGCCGCCGCCGGTCGCATTCCCGCCGCCGCCGCCACCGCCGCCCACGCCCGAGGCCTCGACGCACTGGCCGAGGCTGCACACCTGGGAGAAGCCGCAGGTGGCGCAGGTGTGCCCGTCGAGGCCGCAGGCCTGCGAGGTGGCGCCGTCCTGGCAAACGCCGTTCGCGTCGCAGCAGCCCGCGCAGTTCGCGACGGTGCAGCTGATGGTCGTTCCCGAGGGGTCGCAGGCGGCGAGGGCGAGGCCCACGGCCGCCCCGAGCGCCACCGCGAAGGTCCGAGTCCACATGGGGTGTTTCGCCGCTCCACAGGCGCGCCTCCGGCTGGCGCGTGCTGACTTGAGCCTAAACCACACCCGCGGGCGGTTTGGGAAGCGGCCGACTAGCCGCGCGGGCGGAAGCCTTCGACGCGCTCCCAGGCCTCGACGACGAAGAGGTACGGCTCGACCGGCGTCTGTGACAGCTCGACGAGGCGAGCGCGAGCGTGCGCCGCGAAGGCCGCGTCGTCCACGGCGCCGAGCAGCACGTCGACGTACGCGCGCTGCAGCATGGGCTTCTTGAAGAGCGAGTGGAGCGTCATGGAAATCTCGCCGTAGTCACAGGCGCGGCGCGAGGCGGCGGCATCTCCCGGCCAGCCTTCCCAGCCCGCGCGCTGCAGCGCCTCGCAGCGAATGCGCACGAGCTCCAGCGTCGGGCCCTGGCCGTAGATGCGCGCGCGCAGCAGCTGGTCGACGCGGCGCTCGAAGTCGAGGCGCTCCTCGCGGGTGTGGAAGGCCGAGCGGCCCGCCGTCACCACGCCCGTGTCCGGGTCCACCGCCTGCACCTCGTGCAGCTCGCCGAGCGCCTCCTGGACGGCCACGCGGGCGATCTCGGCGTCGCTCATCACCCCGTAGACGGTGACGTTCGTCGCCTGCGCCCGGTCGATGTGCGCACAGCCAACTGCCGAGAGCGAGGCCAGAATCAGGAGCAGGGACCGCATGGTGCTCGAGAGACCCCGCACCGGGGACGCGTGTGCAAGAAGCACGAAACGGCGCGGTGACGTGAAGGCCCCGCCCGTCGGGTGAGGGCGCGGCCGGCGTGGCACACTCCCGCATCCATGCGCCGGTTGCTCTGTCCCGTCCTCGTCCTCGCTGCGCTCCCGGCCTCGGCCCAGCCCACGGTGTTGGAGGGCGACCTGCCCGCCGCTGGCCCGGCGTTCGTGCTGGTGCCCTTCGAGGTGCCGGCGGGGACGGCGGAGATCGAGGTGCGGCACCCGGTGCAGCAGTCCGAGAACATCCTCGACTACGGGCTGTACGATCCGTCGGGCGCGTTTCGCGGCTGGGGCGGCGGCAACACCGAGCCCATCGTCGTTGGCGCGCAGGCGAGCTCGCGCAGCTACCTCACCGGGCCGATGGCCGCGGGGACGTGGAACGTCGTCATCGGGAAGGCGAAGGTGGTGGCGGGCCCCGCAAAGTACCGGCTGGAGATCGAGCTGCGCACCGCGCCCACGCTGACCGCGCAGCCGGAGCGGCGGCCGTACACGCCCGCGTCCGCGCTGTCCGCCGACGCGCGGTGGTACGCCGGTGACTTTCACGTGCACTCGAAGGAGTCGGGCGACGCGCACCCGACGCTGGATGAGATCGGCACCTTCGCGCGCGGCCGCGGCCTCGACTTCGTGGAGCTGAGCGACCACAACACGACGGCGCAGCTGGACTTCATGGGCGACGCGCAGGCGCGGCACCCGCGGCTGCTCTTCGTGCCGGGCGTGGAGTTCACCACCTACGACGGGCACGCGAACGGCATCGGCGCGACGGCGTACGTCGATCACCGCTTCGGCGTGGGCGGCGCGACGTTCGATGGGGCGGTGGCGGCCTTCGGGGCGCAGGGCGCGGTGTTCAGCATCAACCACCCGGTGCTGGACCTCGGGCAGACCTGCATCGGCTGCGCGTGGAGGCACCCGATCCCCCGCGACGCGCTGGGCGCGGTGGAGATCGCCACCGGCGGCTGGGACAAGACGGGGCTGCTGTTCACGAAGCAGGCGATCGCGTTCTGGGACCGGCTGGTGGGGCAGGGCGTGCACGCGGCGCCGCTGGGCGGCAGCGACGATCACTCCGGCGGCGCCGGCGCCGGGGCGTTCGACAGCCCGATCGGCAGTCCGACGACGATGGTGTTCGCGACCGAGCTGTCGGCGAAGGGGATCGTCGAGGCGGTGAAGGCGGGGCGGACGGTAGTGAAGTTGCAGGGACCGGAGGATCCGATGGTGGACCTCGTCGCCACCGTCGTCCCGCTCGATACCGGCGACGCGCGTGTGACGACGCTCGTGGGGGCGCACGCCGCTGCGCCCGTGGGTCCGGTCGAGCTTGGCGTGCGGGTGACGGGCGGGCAGGGCGCAACGCTGAAGCTGGTGCAGGACGGGGCGGAGGTGTCGTCGGAGCCCATCACCGCGGACCCCTTCACCGCGCGGACGACCGTCACCATTCCCGAGACCGGGGAGCGGCGGCTGCGCGCCGAGGTGTGGGTCGACGGGCAGCCCCGCACCGTGTCGGGGCACGCGTTCTTCTCGTCGAAGGCCGAGGCGCCGAGGGGCTGCGGGTGCTCGAGCCCGGGGCCGCCGCTGCTGGGTCTGCTCGCGTTGGGGCTCGGCCTGCGTCGCCGGCGGCGCCCAAGCCGCGTCGCGAACGCGCCACACAGGGCTGGTCGCCGGGACGCGTGAGACGTGGACCGCACGCTTCGGCCAGGGCCGTCGCTGCGCAGGCCCGCGTCGGTGCCCGGGGGACGACGCGATGGCTTCGACGCCGTCATCCTCGACGACATCGGGTACATCCCGCAGGACCGCGAGGCGATGGAGGTCCGCTTCACTTCCTCGCCGAGTGCTCCGAGCGCCGCCGCGTCATCATCACCGGGGACCTCGTCTTCTTGCAGTGGGCGGAACGCTGAGGCGCCGTCGGGCCATGTCACCTGCCCGCCCGGGGGCGCCGCTGCGCAGCGCCGTGTCGGTGCCCCGGGGTGGGATGCTGAACGCCGTCGGTCTGCGTCGCAGGCGGACCGATCCCGGACTTCGGCTGCCGGACACTTACGGCTGGTGCGCGCCGCGTCCTGAGCGCGCGGACGCCCGGGCGTTACGGAGGCCCCGCTCGCGACGCCGCTCGAGCCTCAGCGACTCAGCCTCAGCCAGCGCCTGACCGCCTCGCTCACCGACGGTACGCCGGCCTCGTCGGCTTCTCGCGCTACAAGGCCCAGCGTGCCCGGCAGGCCGCGAGACGCCCGAACCAGCCCCACCCAGCGCAGCACCAGCTCCGCGTCGGCGCCGTCGCGCGCGGCGAGCGCGAAGACCAGGCTGGACAGGTGCCCGACGTCGCGCGGCGCGGCGGCCACCACCGCCTCCAGCTCCTTCGCGGCGTCGGCGTAGCGGCCCTCGCCGCCGTACGCGCCCGCGAGGTTGACGCGCGCGGCGATCTGCCCGGTGCGGCCGCGGTCGGCCTCCCACAGCGTGATGCTCGTCTGCCAGTCGCGCTGTCGCAGCACCGTCAGCGGGACGAGCAGGAGGCTGAGCGCGGCGGGCGCGACGACGAGCCACCGCTTCCGGCCCGGTCGCCGCGCGAGGGCCGCCGCGGCGAGGACCAGCGCGGCGTCGACCGCCAGCGACGGGAGCAGCGCGTACCGGTCTGCCACGTGGAAGGCGATCGGCACCAGGCCGGTGACGGGCAGAAACGGCAGCGCGAAGCCGCCCAGCAGCACCAGCGCCGGCGCGCGCGGGCGTCGCGTCCACGCGAGCGCGGCGGCGGCCGCCCACGCGGCGAACGCCACCAGCGCGCGCGCGTCCATCGCGCCCACCGGCTCGAAGTCGTAGAGCGCCTGCGGCCGGTGCGGCCCCAGCGCCCACGCCGCGTATTGCCACGGCAGGTAGAGCGCCGACGGCAGCGCCGCCCAGAGCGAGCCGCCCGGGTAGGTGCGGAGGAAGCCGGCTTCACTCCCCCGCTGGAGGACAGCCGCCACCACCGCCACGGCGATCGCCGGCCCCACCCACGCGAGGCTGCCCGCGAGCGCCGCGGGCCAACGCGAAGAGCGACGCCGCGCATCGACGATGGCGAGGAGGATCGCCAGCGGGAACACCGTCGATTTCGCGAGGAGCGCGAGCGCGAAGGCCACGGCCGACGGCACACGCCCGCGCGGCAACAGCGCAAACGCCGCCAGCACGCCGAGGAGAGACAGCGTGTCCTTCAGGTTCGCCACCCACGACACCGACTCCACCCGCAGCGGGTGCAGCAGCCAGCACGCGGCGGCGATGAGCGCGAGGCGGCGCTCGAGGCCGCACGCCGCGAGGGCCGCCGGAACCAGCGCGCAGGACGCGGCGAACAGCAGCACCTGCACCAGGTGGTACGGCCACGCCGTCGCGCCGGCCGCGGCGAAGAGGAGGCAGTACACGCTCTGCGTCAGCGGGTACCACGCGAAGTCGAACGGCTGCGTCCACGCGGCGCGCAGGCCGCCGAGGCCCTGCGAGGCGATCGGCGACTGCACCACGTACTTGAAGTCGTCCCAGTTGGTCAGCCCGTTGAAGAGCGTCGGCACGTACAGCGCGACGGCCGCGAGCGCGAGCAGCGCGGGCGCGAGACGCTCGAGGCGGGTGCTCGGCTGATCCGCGGGCTCCATGGGTGGCGCAGTCTGCGTCCAAACCGTGGCGTCGTCGCCCGGAAAGTCCGGGGGGCGCCTACGTCCCCGGCGGGCCGACCCTGGGGACGAAGGCCGTCCACAGCGCGATGACGGCGACGAAGGCGCCGCCCACCATGACGCCCATGGGACACAAGAGGCCGGGCCCATCGCTGTGCCAGCCGGCGCGCTGGCAGACGTAGAAGCCGCCAAACGCGAGGAGACCAGACACCGCCGCCAGCACCACCGCGAAGAGTCGTCCGCAGCCCACGCCCAAACGATAGCCGGGGCCCGCAAATCCCGCGGAAATTCCGCCGCGCTTGTAGCGCGCGCTGACGGGGGCTCCCCGGTCTCGAGAAAGCGCCGCGCCGACAACTCCCCACGCCATCTTTCACGGCGCCGCCGATGATCCGCATCGATCCCCGCCCCATCGTTCCGTCGACCTCCACCCCGCCGACTGCGCCGCCCGCTGCCACCGTCCGCGAAGCCGAGCGGCACCTCGAGGAGGCCGGCTTCTCGCCAGGCACCGTGGACGGGCGCGTGTCGCCGGCGTTCGAGAAGTTCCAGGGCGAACGGCCGCTTCGACGAGCGCACCGCGGGCGCGGTGAAGGCCAGCGAGAAGCTGCTCAAGAAGCTGGGCCTCAACCCCGGGAAGATCGACGGCCTGTTCGACGCGCGCACGAAGAAGGCGGTGCTGGCGTTCGAGAAGAAGCACCACCTGACGCAGGACGGGAAGAACAGCGCGGGCGAGCTCGCGAAGATGAAGCAGCTCGCGAAGACGACCGCGGGCATCCACGTCACTGCGACCATGCGGCGGGCTGGCGAGCGCGGGGAAGTCGACGGCGCGGTCGATGGGCGGCTACTGCGGCCTGGGCTTGTGCGCGACGGGCGTCAGCCGCTCCATCGTGAAGGCCATGGGCATCAAGGTGTGGGGCAACGGCAACCAGATCGACAGCAACCTGCGCGCTCGAAGTTCCGCCAGGTGCACAGCTCCCTGAAGGACGCGCTGACGAGCCCCGGCCTCATCCTCACCTGGGAGCACACCTCGACGCGCCTCGGCAGCATCTACGGGCACGCCGCCATCACGCTGGGCAACGGCTCCTCGTCGGCGGGCGACTTCGTCGAGCGCAACACGCTCGCCGCGGGCGGCCGCACGGGGCTCAAGATCTTCGTGCCGATCGGCTGAGCTACTGCTTCGCCGCCACGTCGCTCTCCGGCGCGTCGCGCACCTCGAAGCGCATCTCGTCTGCGGTCGCCTGGATCTCCGGCGCGTACATCGCCTCGACCCGCGCCGGCAGGGCGGCGAACCTGCCGGGCACCTCGGCGCGGAGCTCGTAGGACACCTTCGTCCTCCCGGCCGGCACCTCGGACAGGAACATCGCGACGCGATCGGTCCGCAGCTCGGCGTGCGCGCAGGCGTAGCTGCAGACCTGCGGGCCCGAGCGCAGCTCCACCGCCTCGAAGCCGGCGGGCTTCAGATCCTCGATCATGACGAACTCGACGGCCTTGTTGGCCGTGACCTCGAGGTCCACGCGGACGCGCACGCCCGACTCCACCGGCATGCCGTACTCGGTGGGCGCCTGGGCCTTCTCGGCGCTCGGCCGGCCGAGCAGCGTGTACGTGCGCTTCACCTTCACGTCGCCGCCGACGCCCTTGATGAAGTCGTTCATGTTGAAGACGTCGAAGGTGCCCGCGAAGTAGCCGGTGCCGCGGCCGTCCCGCTTCACCGTGACGACGTTCTTCCCGGCCTTGAGAGCCTCGTCGGTCAGCAACAAGGGCTCGGTGAGATCGATGCCGCCCTTGTCGTACTTCACGCGCTTCACCTCGCGGCCGTTGACGCTGACGACGAAGGTGCCCGAGCTCAAGGTGGCGCTTTCGCGCCGGGCGAGATCGGCCAGCGCGTAGATGGCGAACGCGGTGTCGCGCGTGTTGCGCCACCTGCCGCCGTTGCGGCGCAGCACCAGGAAGTCGGTGAGCGGCGCGATGAGCGGAGAGCTGAGGTCGTACCGCGCGTAGGCCATGAGCGTGAACGCGGTCGCCTCGATGGCCGCGGAGGTGCCCCACGACGTCGTCGCGTCGCCCACCATGGCGTCCTTGCGCTCGCTGGCGGCCTTGACCACGTCGTCCAGGTTCTCCACCGCGACGCGGGCGCGCTTGTCCTTCGCGTGGAGGAGCGCCAGCGCCAGCTGCGCGCGGGCCCGCGCGGTGAGCGACGTGCGGCGCTCGTACACCTTGTCCAGCGCGGCCTTCGGCGCGCCGCCGGTCGCCGCGAGCGCGTACACCATGAAGGCATGCGTCTCGGGGTTGTTGAGCGCCTCGCCGAGGTGGCTGGTGAGGAAGGCCCGCCCGCGGGAGATCGTCTGCGCGTCGACCGCCACGCCGGCCTCCTTCGCCAGCGACAGCGCGTACACGACGTACGCCGTCATCCAGTGGTTGGTGCGGTCGTCCCGCCACCAGCCCCAGCCGCCGTCGCCGTGCTGGAAGCCGTAGAGGCGCTCGAGGCCCTTCTGCACCATGTCGTCGAGGTCCTTCGGCACGCGCGTGGACGGCAGCTTGAGATCGTTCACCGCGCGGCGGGCGATGGTGGCGGGCACGAAGCGCGACAGCGTCTGCTCGACGCAGCCGTACGGGTACTGCGCGAGGTACGGCAGCCCGTCGAACATCACCGCGAGGAGCGACGGCGAGAGCGTCAGCTCGAGGCGCGTGAGCGCGGCCTTGCGCTTCTCGGGCAACTCGAACTCGAAGCCGAAGCTGTCGTCGAGGCGGCCGGCGAAGAACTGCCGCTGCGCGCTGCCGTGGACGAAGGCGGGCAGCGTCCATTCCATCGCGTCGGAGGCGCCGCCGCCCCTCACCTGTGCGCGCACGAGGCGATCGCCCAGCTCCACCACCTTGAACTTCGCGTCGACGCGCAGGACCTGCTCGGGCTCCACGCGCACCACGCGCCGCGCGTCGGACAGCGGCTTGAAGCCGGGCGCGCTGATGGCGACGTCGACGTCGGCGGCCCTCGGTAGGTGGCTCTCGACGACGGCGGACAGCGTCACCTCGTCGCCTTCGACGAAGAAGCGCGGCGCCTGCAGGCGTACCATGAGCGCCTTCGCGGCCCGGATGCGCCCGGCGCCCTGGCCGAGGTGCGGACCCTGCGTGACGACGGTGGCGGTCGCCTTCCACGAGGTGAGCGAGTCCTTGAGCGCGAGCGGCTGCACCAGGCGCGCGCCGATCCGCCCGGTCAGCGTCGGGAACCAGCCGGCGGAGGTCGCGAAGTCCGTCCGGGCCTCCACGGGCTCCTCGTCGGCGCCGGCCTTGTCGCTCCCGGGCCCCTGGCGACGGCGGGGCTTCTCATCCCCGGCGAAGGCCTCCTCCTTCGCGAGCGACCTCTTCGGCTTCTCCATCGCGGGCGCGGGGTCCGAGGACGCCGGCGCATCCGCCATCGCGCGGCCCGCGGCCATGCCGGACGCCGCGCTGCTGTCCTTCTTCGCCTCGTTGCGGTCGCGATCGTCGGACGGCGACGTGGGCTCGGGCGCCTGCTGCGCCACCTTGGGCTGCGGCTGCGGGCGCGGCCGGTAGCCGCGCTGGTAGTGGCTGAAGGACGTGCGCGTGTACAGCTGCCGCGGCGTGCGGCCGAAGAAGGACAGGAAGTCGGTGCGCTCGGGCTCGATGGCGAAGAGCGCCTCGTCGACGACGGTGAGCGCGACCTCGGTGGGCGTGTTCGCCGCCGCGCCCGTGGCGAGGACGGTGGGGCTCACCGTGCTGCCGGGCTCGGCGGAGGCGCGGCCGAAGTCCACCTTCACGTCGAGCTGCACCTCGCTCCCGGCGATGCGCACCGGGCGCTGCTGCTGCAGGTAGTTGGTGTTTTCGAAGCGCGTGGCGAGCAGCCAGGCGTTGGGCGCCATGTCCGCACGCAGGGGGATCTCCACGAAGCGCGCGCGGCCCTTGAGCTCCACCACGCGGAGGTCGTGCACCACGTCACTCTCCAGCGACAGCACGACGTGACCACCGGGCTGCTGCGCCGCGACCAGCACGCGCAAGGAGTCGCCGGCCTTGAGCGGTGCCTTGTCCACCAGCAGCTGGAAGCCGCCGCCGGGCGGGGGAATGGGCTTCGTGTCGCTGGTGAGCCAGAAGTCGCTCTGCGCCAGCAGCGTGTCCTTCTCGGCCGAGCCGTCGAGCACCTCGACCCGCGCCATGCCGAGCGCGTCGGCGTCCAGCACGACGCGGCCGGTGCCGTCCTTCAGCTTCGTGCGCGTCTCGGCGATGCGGGTCGCGTTGCCGTCCTCGGACAGGCGCATCAGGCGCACCACGACGTCGGGCGACGCGGCGCGGCCGTTGGCGTCTTCGCCGCGCAGGTCGACGGTCACCTTCTCACCGGGCCGGTAGAGGAAGCGCGAGGTGCGGACGTCGACGAAGTACGGTTCCTTCGACACCTTGATGGTGCCGCTGCCCTGGATCTCCCGGCGCGAGGCGTCGGTGACGAAGACCTGCACCTGGTACTGGACCGAGTCGTAGCCGTTGGGCGGCGGGGGGAGTTCGACGTCGGCGGTGCCGTCGGCGCCCGTCTTGAAGGTGACGGTGTGCTGCGCCAGCGTGCCGTACCAGCCGTAGTACCCGCGGCGCCCGCGGTAGCCGTACTCCTCGTCGTAGTCGTCGGAGCCGTACCCGTAGCCGTACGCCTCGCCGTCGAGCTTCGCGTCGGGCCACGGGCCGAACTGGTGCACGTACTGGGTGATGTTGACGATCGCGCGGCCCTGCGCGTTGGCCACCGGGCCGCCGGAGTAGAAGTTGGCCTTCACCCGGGCCTTCACCTTCTCGCCGGGCTTGACGCTGCCGAGCGCCTCGACCGAGACGGTGTACTCTGGCGGCTTGTACTCTTCGACGCGGAACTGCTGGCCCGACTGCCGGTAGCTCTGGGTGTTCGACTGCACGTACATCGACCACGCGCCCAGCGGCGCGTTCTTCGCGAGCGGCAGGGTGAAGTGCGCGGTGCCGAAGGCGTTGGTGGTGAGCGACGGCTTCGCGACCTCCTTGCCCTGCGGGTCGCTGATGCGCAGCGTGACGGTGGTGTTGGCGAGCGGCGCCGACGGGCCGCCCTCGCGCGTGCGGAGGAACAGCTTGAAGCCGACCGTCTCGCCCGGCTTGTAGAGCGGGCGATCGGTCATCACGTAGGCGAGGTGCTCCTTCGCCCACGAAGAGGAGTAGGCGCTGCCCGCCGGCGCGCCGGCGATGGAGGTGCCGGACCTCGTCCAGACGATCATCGAGCTGTTCGGGCGGGGCACCTCGATGCGCGCGACGCCGTCGGGGCCGGTGGTGGCGGTGAGCTTCGTGTGGCCGTTGTCGAACAGGTACAGCGCGACCTCCGCGCCGGGCTTCGCGGCGCCGGTCTCGACGTCGGCGACGTAGACGTAGACGCGCTTGTTGTCCGACTTGGTGAGGACGGCGGTCTGGGTGATGAGCAGCCACTGACGGGTGCGCTGGCCGTCGGCGTCGACCTCGAGCACGTAGGCGCCGGGCTCCGGGGTGGACAGGTCGAAGGTCTTCGAGCCCGGGGCGTAGCGGACGGGCACCTCCAGCGTGCTGGTCCAGGAGCCGGCGACGCCGGTCTTGAGCTGCGCGAGAGCGTCGGCGCCGTCGGGGTAGCTGCCCTGGCCGCCGGCGAGCGGGTCCACCTTGAGCAGCGTCCACTTCGCATTCTTCACGTTGCGCCAGCTGACCTGCACCTGCGGCTTCACGCCGGGGAGATCGTTGTACGGGATGGAGAGCGAGATGGTGGGCCGGCGGATGTTCTCGGCGCGCGATCTCGCGCTGGACTTCATGTTGCTGGTGACGTCGGAGAAGCGCTTGACGATGCCGTCGTAGATCTGGAGCGCGGCCTCGTACTGGCCTTCGTTTTCGCGGCGCTCGGCGAGGAGGTAGAGCGCGTCGTCGGCGAACTCGGTGTCGCCGGCGCCGATCGCCTCGAGCTCCTTCTCGCCCACGGCGACCTCCTTGCCGCCCTGCTGCACGCGGAGGCGGCTGCGGATGAACTTCGCGCGGGCGCGCTCGGTGTCGCTGCTGGCGTACTCGAGGATGAGCTCCGAGGTGGAGACGAGGCGCGGGAGATCCCACGAGTTGCGCTCCATCTCCACGAAGCCGCCGCGGACGAGGAGCGCGCGGGCCTCCTTCGCCACGCGATCGCTGCCCGACGCGGCCCGCTTGAGCAGCGGGCTGACCACGGAGAACGGCAGCTCGCCGCGCTCGAAGAGGATGAAGGCGGCGTAGGCGCGGGCGAAGTCCTGCTCGCCTTCCTTCGCCAGCTTCCGCAGCGCCTCGGAGTTGCCCTTGCCGGCGGCGAGGCACGCGGCGGCTTTCTTCGCCTCGGCCTCGCGCGCGAGCGGCGACGACGGGTTGGCCTTCAGGAAGGCGGTGAAGCCGTCGCAGGCGCGGGAGTTCGAGCGCTCCTGCAGCTGGCGGTTCGGCGTGTCGAAGTCCTGCGCGAAGGCGGGCAGGGCGAGCAAGGCCAGCAACCCGGAGAAACGACGCATGGGAAGTCCCCCGACGACGAGGTGCGCGCGCATGACAGCACGGAACGCACGGGAGCGACGGGGGATCTGCGAATGGGCCCACCAGGATTCGAACCTGGAACCAAGCGGTTATGAGCCGCCAGCTCTGCCGTTGAGCTATGAGCCCGTCTTCGACGGTTGTAGCGCAGGACGCGCTCGGCGCGGAGAACGGACGTGGCGGCGAGGAAGCCCCGGAAGGAGCGCGCGACGTACCACCACGGCGACCTGCGCAACGCGCTCGTGCGCGCTGCGCTGGACACCGTCAGCACCGGCAGCGTCGAGCAGATCACCGTGCGCGAGGTGTCTCGCCGGGTGGGGGTGAATCACCGCGCGGTGTACCGTCACTTCGAGGACCTCACCGCGCTCCTCGCCGCGGTCGCCGAGGAGGGCTACCGGATGCTCCTCGCCACCCTCGAGGACGCGCTGGAGCCGCTCAAGCGCGCCGGCCCGGACCGCCGCCTCGAGGCGATCGGCGTCGCCTACGTCGCCTTCGCCGTCGACCACCCCGCGCACTACCGGATCATGTTCGGCCGCCGCCTCAACGAGGACGGCCGCTTCCCCCAGCTCGAGGCCCTCGCCGAGCGGGCGTACGCCGTGCTGGCCGGCGAGGTGCGATCGGCCAGGCCGCCGGCCGCCCCGTCGAGCTGCCGCTCCGCGAGACCGTCTTCGCTCTCTGGTCCCTCACCCACGGCTTCGCCAGCCTCCTCCTCGTCCGCCGCATCCGCGTGAAGCGCCCGCTGCTCGAGTCGTACACGCGCCACATCCTCGCCCCGTTCCTCGTCGTCCTGCGGAAGTAGCCGCCCTGTCGCGGGGTTGCGCGGTGGCCTGCAGCTCCCCGCTCAGTCGGGTTGCCGGGCCAGGCCCTCGCCGCTCATGTCGCCAGTGGAGACATGGGACGGAGGCGGCCGCGTGGGCGCTGCGCGCGCCGCCGCCTCCGCCGGCGCGGAGAGCGGTCGAGGTGACGGCGTAGTGGGCCTCCGCGTCCCCGTGCCCTCGCACGACGTGCCGCCGCCGGCGATGGCGCTCCGCCTCGGCTGTCGGGGCTGTGTGGCGGGCCCGGCTCCCGGCGTGGAGCGGGGCTTCAGCTCCGGCCCAGCGCGCGCGCGATGGCCGCGCACTGCGCTTCGAAGAAGCGCTGACTGACGGGCGCGCCCGGCAGCGCCGCGTCGAAGCCGTGAAAGGCGCCGTCGACCCGCTCGAGCTCCACGCCGACGCCCGCCTGTCGCAGCCTCTCGGCGTACGCGACGTCCTCGTCGTGGAAGAGGTCGCAGGTGCCGACGCCGATCCACGCAGCCGGGAGCCCGCGCAGCTCGGCCCGCCGGGCCGGAGCCGCGTAATCGGGGACGTCCGCGCCCCCGGGCTCGCGGCCCAGGTACGAGGTCCAGCCCAGACGGTTGCTCGGCCCGTCCCACAGGCGGTGGTGGCGGCCATTCCCCTCGCGCAGGACGGTGCGGTCGTCCAGCATCGGGTAGACGAGCAGCTGCAGCCGGGGCGCGGGTCGCCCGCGATCGTGAATCAGCAGCGCCAGCGCCGCCGCGAGGCCCCCGCCGGCGCTCTGGCCGCCGATGACGACGCGCGACGGATCGATGCCCAGCGTCGACGCCTCCCGGTGAAGCCACTCGTACGCCGCGAGGCAGTCCTCCACGGGCGTGGGGAACGGGTGCTCGGGCGCCAGCCG
This sequence comes from Myxococcota bacterium, assembly GCA_040755835.1. Taxonomy (GTDB): domain Bacteria; phylum Myxococcota; class Myxococcia; order Myxococcales; family Myxococcaceae; genus JADLDB01. The sequence goes on along the minus strand of JBFMAB010000052.1, from coordinate 43,456 downwards.
GTAGTCCACCGAGACGACCGTCACGCCGAGCGCCGTGGCGAAGCGCGCGCACAGGAGGTCGTCCTGCTTCGCGCGGCCGATGACGTACCCACCGCCGTGAATCCACAGGAGCGCGGGGCGGGGGCCGTCACCGCCCGCCGCGCCGATGACGCGCACCGACGCGCTGCCGCGGCCGTCGAGCGAGTGCTGGCGCACGGTGACGCCGGCGGGCAGGCGGGGCGTCGGCATCGGCAGCGCGCGCATCAGCTTCACCAGCCAGCCGCGGCCGACCCCGCGCGGAAGCCACCGGGCGGCCGCCTGGAGATCCGGGTGGAACGGTGACGCGTGACTCACCGGGCCCTCGCCGCGCGCCGGCGCGCCTGCGCCACGTCCGCGCCCGCGATGTTCGGCCGGGCCGCCTTCTGAATTCGACGGCCGACCAGCGAGACACCTTCCCGCCGCAGCTTCGGCGCCTGCTTCTCGAACATCTCCTTCGCCAGCGTGCCGTCGCTCTTCACCACCCGCCACCAGGGGACGTCGTTCAACGCGTGCAGCGCGCGCACCACCGCCCGCGATGCGCCGGGCTTGCCCGCCATGAGCGCCACCTGGGCGTAGCTGGCCGTCTGCCCCTTCGGAATGGAGGACACCACCGCGGCCACCTTCTCGAGCCACGGCGTCACGCGCGCTCCTCCTCCGCCGCGCGCCTCGCGCCCTCGGCGTCCATCGTGTTCCGCCGCGCATCGAACGCGCCTCGCGGCGCGGCGATCGTCCTCTCCGGCGCCTGGACGAGCTGCCGCACCGCCGTCGGCGCCTCCTTCAGGTCCGCCGGCAGCTGGTCGCGCAGCGCGTCCACCTCGTGGACGTCCGCGTCCGGGCGCGCGGCCACCTTCGGCGGAATGGCGGCGCGGCGGCCTGCCCGTCGCTCCTCGCGCTCGGCCAGGTGGCGATCGCGCTCCTTCTCAACCGCCTTCACGATCTGCTGCCCGATGTGCTCGGCGAAGTGCGTCAGCGTCTCGCGCCGTTGACCGCGCGTCGACGGCTCCCGGCGCTCACCGTCCTCGACGAGGCGCCGGGCGGGCTGCTCGAGCCGCATCTGCAGGCCGGAGTCGGGCATGACGAAACCGTGAAGAAACGATGGGGCCACCGTGCTTCGGGCCTGCCCGGTGCATCGCATCCTCTCTGGCGAACCACAAGGAGGCCCACCGTGATGCACCGAACGCTCCTGTCCCTCGCCGCCGTCCTCGTCGCCAGCTGCGCCGCCCAGAAGACCGCCATGCCTTCGATGGCGCCGCTCGTCCTCGAGGCCGCGCCCGTCGCGCCCATCCTCGAAGACAACCACTTCCGGCGCGATCGCATGTCCGTCGGCGAGGCCGAGCTCAAGCAGATCCTCGCCGCGCCGGTCTTCCTCGAGGAGAACGCGAGGGTGGGGGTGCTGCCCGTCGCGTCGGGTTACTCGCCGGAGGAGGGTGTGCCGCTCGAGGCCGTGCCCGCGAAGCTGGTCGATGCGCTCGAGTCGAGTGGCCTCGTCGACTTGTCCACCGAGGTGTCCACCGAGTGGCCCGTCGCTTCGGGCCTGCCCGGCCTGCGTGAGCTGGCGGCGCGCTACCGCACCGAGTACCTGCTGCTCTACCGGCACCGCTTCAACGACGTGACGCGCCCCAACGCCTTCGCCTGGGGCTTCGCCACCGTCGTGGGGGCGCTCTTCTTCCCGGGGACGACGTTCGAGTCCGCGGGCGTGCTGGAGGCGACGCTCTTCGACGTGAAGACGGGCACCATCCTCTTCACGGTGCACGAGCGCGTCCGGGGACAGGACTCCGCCGCGCCGCCGCGCGTGGGGACGAAGCTGGAGGAGTTGCACCGCAAGCTGCTCGAGGACGGCTCGAGGAAGCTGGCCGAGCAGGTGCTGGCGCGGTGCCACCGGCTGGTGGCGACGCGGCCGACGAAGCGGGGGGCGGAGACGGCGCTGGCGCCGTGATGGGCTCTGCCCCTCACCCCCGCCCTCTCCCCCGACGGGGGAGAGGGAGAATCCGTTACTGGCCTTCGACGAAGCTGCGCAGGCGCTTCGAGCGGGACGGGTGCCGCAGCTTCCGCAGCGCCTTCGCTTCGATCTGGCGGATGCGCTCGCGGGTCACCTCGAAGTCCTGGCCGACCTCTTCGAGCGTGTGGTCGCTCTTCTCCCCGATGCCGAAGCGCATGCGCAGCACCTTCTCTTCGCGCGGCGTCAGCGTCGCGAGCACCTTCCGGGTCTGCTCGGCGAGGTTCATGTTGATGACCGCGTCGTCCGGCTTCACCAGGGCCTTGTCCTCGATGAAGTCGCCGAGGTGGGAGTCCTCCTCCTCACCGATCGGCGTCTCGAGCGAGATCGGCTCCTTCGCGATCTTGAGGACCTTCCGCACCTTGTCGAGCGGGAGCTCCATCTTCTCGGCGATCTCCTCCGGCGTCGGCTCGCGGCCGATCTCCTGCACCAGGTAGCGGCTGGTGCGGATCAACTTGTTGATCGTCTCGATCATGTGCACCGGGATGCGGATGGTGCGCGCCTGGTCGGCGATCGCGCGGGTGATGGCCTGGCGGATCCACCACGTCGCGTAAGTCGAGAACTTGTAGCCGCGCTTGTACTCGAACTTGTCGACGGCCTTCATGAGGCCGATGTTGCCTTCCTGGATCAGGTCGAGGAACTGCAGGCCGCGGTTGGTGTACTTCTTCGCGATCGACACCACGAGGCGCAGGTTCGCCTCGACCAGCTCGCTCTTGGCGCGCTCGGCGCGGCGCTCACCGACGCGGATCGCCTCGTACTTCCGGCGAAGCAGATCGATGTCCATGCCCGCGTCTTCCTCGACCTTCTTGATGCGCCGCAGGCACTGGCGCACGTCGCGGTCGAGGCTCTCCATCTGGTCCTCGGAGATGTTGAGGCGGCGCTGCAGGCGCTTGGCCGCGACCGGGTTGCCCATGGACTCCTTGAGCGACACCTTCAGATCGTTCAGGGGAATGCCGTACTGCCGCTCGAGGTCGCGCAGCTCTTCCTCCGCGCGATCGACGGTGTCGATCATGCCCTTCACGTGCTGGACGATGCGGTCGACCATCTTCTTCGACAGGCGCATCTCCTCGACGCAGTCCATCATCTTGTCGCGGATGTCCTTCTGCTCCTGCCGCAGCTCCTTCTTCTTCACCTCGGACAGCTTCTTCTTCGACTCGAGGTCCTCGTCGACGTCGGTGACGTCCTTGTAGAGCTTCTTCAGGCGGTCGAGCTGGCGGCTGATCGACTCGATCCGGTTGAGCTCGGCCGCGTTCAGCTGCACTTCCTTCGGCCCGCCGCCGTCGCCATCGCCTTCGAACTCGCCCTCGGCCTCGCTCTCGGAGTCGTCCTCGCGCTGCGGCTCCTCGGGGGCGTCCTTGAACACCTCGCGCACGCGAAGCTTGCCGGCCTTCAGGCGCGGGCCGATCTCCAGCATCTCGGCGACCGCGACCTTGCAGTCGAGCAGGGCGCGCATGACTTCCTTCTCGCCGTCCTCGATGCGCTTGGCGATCTCGACCTCGCCCTCACGGGTGAGCAGCGAGACCGAGCCCATCTTGCGCAGGTAGAGGCGCACGGGGTCGTTCGACTTGGTGCCGGGATCCTCGGTCGTCTTCGCGGCGCCGGCGGCGGACTTGGCGGCGGCCTGCGGCGCGTCGTCGTCCTCTTCCTCCTCCTCCTCCTCGTCCTGCGGCTCTTCCTCGACGGCGACGGTGGGCTTCACCTCGCTCTGCTCGGAGGCCTTCTGCGCGTCAACGACCTCGATGTCGTTGTCGCCGAACATCGACATCACGTCGTCGATCTGCTCGCTGGACACGACGTCGGCGGGCAGCGCGTCGGTCACCTCATCCTGCGTGAGGTAGCCCTTGAGCTTTCCCTGGGCGAGGAGGTCCTGAACCTCCTTGCGCTCGCCGAGCGGCTCTTCTTCGGTCTCGTCCTTCTCGGCGTCGGCGTCCACCTCGGCGTCGCCCATCATCGAGATCGCCTGCTCCTCGACCTCGTCGTCGTCGACCTCCCCTTCGCCGCGGCCGCGCTTCTTGAGCTTCTCGCGCGCGAGCGCCGTCGCGTCGATGGTCTGGGTGCCGGTGGCCGTCGCGCCTGCGGGCCTGGCCTTCTTGCCCTTGAGCTTCGCGTCCTTCTCGGACTTCTCGTCCTTCTTCGCCAGCTTCTTCTTCTTCTCCAGGTCCTTCTTCGCGGTCTTCGCGCCCTTGGTGGACGTGGACTTGGCCGTCGGCATGTTCAGTTCTCTCCCGAGAGGGGGGCCGGCTTCAAACGAGCGGCCGCTGTTACTCCAGGTGACCGTCGTCTTTCAAATAACTGGTGCACCTTCATTTCTGTGACAGCAGCCGCCGCTTCAAGTCGAGCAGCTGCCCCCGCTCTTCGAGCAGGTCGCGGGTGTCTTGCGTGAGGTCGGTCGACGCGCCCGGCACCTTCGCCGTCTCCCGCGCGATGCGCTGCAGGCGGTCCTCAACCGACCGCAATTTCAGCCTCCGACACACGTGCCCGAAGGCCTGTTCCAGCGCCGCCGGATCCGCCGGGAGGAAATCCGCGGCCTTCTGCAGCGCCGCCTTGAGCGCGTCCGAGGCGTCATAGAGCGCGTCCTCGGGGCTGCGGCCCTGCTGGATTCCGCCGATAAGCGCCCGTAATCCCATGTGTTTCAGCTCGTCGACGACGCGGTGCTCGTCGCGGTGGAGCAGGCCGCGGTCGCGCAGGACGCAGGCGGCCCAGCTGGCCTCGAGCTGGTCCGGTGGGGGCTCGGCGGGGGCGGCGGGCTTGGGGGCCGCGCGAACGGGCGGGGCGGCCTTCGAGCGCAGGGCCGCCTCGAGCTCCTGCGCGGGCAGGCCGAAGTGGCGGGCCATGGCGCCGAAGAAGGCGCTGCGGACGAGGCCGACGGGGATCTGCGCGGTGACGGGCTTGAGGCGCTCGAGCGCGGCCATCTTGTCCTCGAAGGACGAGGCGGGCCCGTCGGGCAGCATGGTCTTGAAGAGGTGTTGGGTCAGCGTGGGCGCGTCGTGCAGCAGCTTCTGCACGGCCTCGGCGCCCACCTTGCGGGCGAAGGTGTCGGGGTCCTCGCCTTCGGGCAGCACGGCGACGCGGCAGTTGGCGGCGGCGTTCAGGATCGGCCCGGCGAGGCGCTCCACCGCCTTGCGGCCGGCTTCGTCGCCGTCGAGCAGCAGCACGAGCTCCTTCGCCTCGAGGCGGCCGAGCAGCGCGAGGTGCCCCGGCGTGAGCGCCGTCGAGCACAAGGCGAGCGCGTTCTTCACCCCGGCCTGGTGGAGGCCGATGGCGTCGAAGTAGCCCTCGGCCAGCACGGCGGACTTCTTCTTGCGGATCTCATCCTTCGCCTGGTCCGTCGCGTAGAGGACGTCGGACTTGGTGTAGAGCTTGTTCTCGCGCGAGTTGAGGTACTTCGGCCCGTCGTCGCCCTCGAGCAGGCGCCCGCCGAAGGCGATGGTGCGCCCTTCCGGGCTGCGGATGGGGATCATGATCCGCCCGCGGAACGTGTCGTAGTAGCCGTCGCCGCTCTTGCGCGGCGCCACCAGGCCCGCCTTCTCGCCGAAGGCCAGCAGCCCGTGCTCGCGCAGCTTGTCGGCCAACTCCGTCCACGCGAGCGGCGCCCAGCCCAGGCCGAAGGCGCGCATCACGTCCTCGGTCAGCCCGCGGCTGCGCAGGTACTCGCGCGCGTGGTGCCCGACGGCCGGATCCCACAGGCGCTCGACGAAGTGGCGCGCCGCGAAGTCGGTCGCCTCCTTCACCTGCTGCTTCTCCTTCATCGCCGGATCGACCGACGCCTCGAGGTCGATGCCGAGCTCCTTCGCGAGGTCGCGCACCGTGTCGACGAAGGGCTTGCCCAGCAGGCGCTGCACGAAGGCGATCGCGTCGCCGCCGGCCTGGCAGCCGAAGCACTTGAAGCGCTTCTCGTCGGCCCAGACGTAGAAGGACGGCGACTTCTCCTGGTGGAACGGGCACAGGCCCTTGTAGCTGCGCCCCGACTTCTTCAGCTCGACCCCGTGGCGTTGCACCAGCGCGATCATGTCGACGCGCTCGCGCACCTCCTGGATCTTCGACTCGGGGATCAGCATCCGGCCCGGCTCACCCCTGAACCGAGCTTCGCCAGCTGGGCCTTGACCTCCTCGCTGATCGCCTTGCCCTCGGCCTGCCCCTTGAGGCGGGGGGTGAGAATCTTCATGACGGCGCCCAAATCCTTCATCGACTTCGCGCCGGCCTCGGCGATCGCCTTCGTCACCTCGGCGCTGAGCTCCTCGGCCGACAGCTGCTTCGGCAGGTACGCCTGCAGGACGGCGATCTCCGCGAGCTCCTTGTCGGCCAGCTCCCGGCGGCCGGCCCTGGTGAACTCCTCCACCGAGTCCCGGCGCTGCTTCACCATGCTCGTCAGCACCCCGAGGATGCCGGGCTCGTCCAGCACCTTCGCCTCGCCCTCGACCTCCTTGTACTTGATGGCGCTCTTCACCGCGCGAATGGTGTCCAGCTTCAGCTGGTCCTTCGCGCGCATCGCGTCCTTCAGGTCTGCGTCGAGCCGCTCACGGATGGTGGCCATGGCCGTCTCCTTCGATGGAACGAACAGCGTGCTACCAAAAAAGAACCCCGGAGGTCCGCGCTCGAAGTCGCCGACCCCCGGGGAAAGCTGACGCGACAGAGGCGCCTAGATCTTGCGGGTCTTCTTCACCGCGCGCTTCTTCGCCGCGATCGCCTTCTTCTTCTTCCGAACGGAAGGCTTCTCGTAGTGTTCGCGCTTGCGGATCTCGGAGAGGATCCCGGCCTTCTCGGTGGCCTTCTTGAACCGCTTCAGGGCCGCTTCGATGGACTCGCCGTCCTTCACTCGTACCGTCGTCATGTGCGCCGTCACCTCCTTCCGTTCGGTGTGGGTGGGCGCTTCGCACACTCGGCGGTTCGACGCAACACGGCAGAAACCCGGGTCCCTTCTTTCCTTCGGGGCCTCCCCGGTGCTTTCGTTGGTGGGGTGACTGCCCGGTCAGCGCTCGGCCTCCTCGGCCTCCTCGTCGGCTTGGTCCTCGGTGTCGCCTGCGGCGAGCGGGCGAACGTGTCCGACGGCGGGGCGTGCAGCAAGGCGAGCCAGTGCGCCAGCGGCGTGTGCACCGCCGGGACCTGCACGCCGGCCACCTGCAACGACCGGGTGAAGAACGGCCTCGAGACGGATCAGGACTGCGGCGGCGGCGGGTGCCCCAGATGCTTCGAGGGTCGCGCCTGCGGGAAGAACGAGGACTGCGTCAGCGGCGTGTGCACCGACGGCACCTGCCGGCCGCCGGCGTGCCTCGACGGCGTGCTCGGAGGCGACGAGACGGACATCGACTGCGGCGGCACCTGCGACGCCTGCACCGACGGCAAGAAGTGCACGCTGCCGAAGGACTGCCTGAGCGGCGTCTGCAGCCAGGGCCGCTGCGAGACGGCCACCTGCACCGACGGCGTGAAGAACGGCGCCGAGACGGACCAGGACTGCGGCGGACCGACCTGCGCGCCGTGCGCGGACGGGAAGGGCTGCGGCTCGCCCAACGACTGCCAAAGCCGGGTGTGCATGGCCGAGAAGTGCGTGCCCGCCACCTGCCTCGACGGGCAGCTCAACGGCCTCGAGTCGGACCTCGACTGCGGCGGCCCGTGCCCGCCGTGCGGCGTCGGCCAGGCCTGCCGCGACGCCGACGACTGCGCCAACCACGTCGCCTGCCAGGCCAACCGCTGCCAGGGCTGCACCACCGGCTACACCGACTGCGACCTCGACGGCGGCTCCGGCTGCGAGGTGAACACCGGCGGCGACCCGCTCAACTGCGGCGGCTGCGCCACCGCGTGCTCGACCAACCACGTCGCCCAGGCGGCGTGCACGCTGGGCCAGTGCACCAGCGCGTGCGAGGTCGGCTGGGACGACTGCAACGCCGACAAGCGCAACGACGGCTGCGAGCAGGACGTGCGCACCGACGTCCAGCACTGCGGCTCGTGCAACAACGCCTGCAGCTTCCCCAACGCGGGCGCCAGCTGCGCCGACGCCGGCTGCGTCATGGGCAGCTGCAGCACGGGCTACCGCGACTGCAACCTCCTGCCGTCGGACGGCTGCGAGGCCTTCGTCGCCACCGACGTGAACCACTGCGGCGCGTGCGGGCAGTCGTGCGCGGCGCAGCTGCCCAACTCCGTCACCGTCTGCGTGAACGGCGGCTGCCAGTTCGTCAGCTGCCTGCCGGGCTTCTCCGACCTCGACAACAACCAGGCCAACGGATGCGAGTACGCCTGCACGCCCACCAGCAGCACCGACCTGCCCGACGACGCCTTCGTCGACGCGAACTGCGACGGCATCGACGGCGACGCGTCGCAGGGCATTTTCGTCGACGAGCTGGGCAGCGACTCGAACCCGGGCACGCGCACCCAACCGCTGCGCACCGTCATCGCCGCCGTCACGCTCGCGGCGTCGACCGGCAAGACGGCCGTCTTCATCTCCGAAGGGACGTACGACGGCCGGGTGACGCTGGCCGACGGCGTCTCGCTGTACGGTGGCTACTCGCGCCTCAACGGGTGGCAGCGGTCGGTCACGGCGGTCAGCTTGATCCGCTCGCTCACGACCGCTTCCAATCGCGTGTCGGCCGTCGAGGGCAGCAACCTCACGCTGCCCACCACCATCGATCGCGTGACGATCCGCGCGGGCAACGCGACGAGCGCGGGCCAGAGCAGCTACGGCCTGGTGTGCACCAACTGCGCGGCGCTGGTCATCACCAACGCCACGGTCGAGGCGGGCGCCGGCGCCAACGGCACCGCGGGCTCCAACGGCGCCGCGGGCTCCAACGGCGGCAACGGCGGTAACGGCGGCACCGGAAGCTGTGACGGCTCCGGCTGGGGCGCGGGCGGCACCGGCGGCCTCTCGCCGTGCGGGCGTTCGGGTGGGGCAGGGGGGCGCGGGGGCTCCGAAGGCAGCAACAGCGGTTACGCGGGCGGCACCGGCGTGTCGGGTGTCCCCGGCGGCGCCGGCGGAGCGGGCGGCACGACCGGCCGGCGCGGCGCCGACGGCACCACGTCGTCGGTGGTGGCAGCGGCGGGGAGCAACGGCTCGGCGGGTAGCGGCGGTGGGTTGGTGTCCGGCTTCTGGGTCAGCAACGCCGGCGGCAACGGCACCGCCGGCGCGCACGGCAATGGCGGCGGCGGTGGTGGGGGCGGCGGCGGGCAGGGCGGGACCTTCGTCGATGACGGGTCCGGCAACGGCGGCGGCGGTGGCGGCGCCGGCGGCTGCGGCGGCGGCTTCGGCACGGGCGGCGCGGGCGGCGGCGGCTCGTTCGGCCTGTTCGTCGTCGGCTCCAGCGTCACGGTGCGGAACTCCACCATCCGCAGCGCGTCGGGTGGCGCGGGTGGCGCCGGCGGCGCGGGCGGCAATGGAGGCGCCGGGGGCGCGAAGGGCCTCGGCGGCACGTACTGCACGGGCGAGGTTGGCGCGGGCGGAAATGGCGGCGACGGCACGCCCGGTGGCCGTGGCGGCCACGGCGGCGGTGGCGCCGGCGGCCCGTCGTACGCGGTGTACCGCTCGAGCAGCACCGTCACGCTGATGGGCTCGTCGCTGGTGCGCGGCGCGGGCGGCGCGGGCGGCGCCTCGCAGGGCAACCCCGGTGTGATGGGCGCGTCGGCGGATCTGTACTGACGATCGCCCCGCCTGCGCGGGCGGCGCCGCGCAGAGCAACCAGAGCAACCGCTGGGCGCGGCGCGTCGGCGGGCCTGACGCGCGCCGCTTCTGCACGCGAGGTGGCTCCTCCGCCCCCGGGCCTGCGCACGGCGTCGAGTCCGTCAGCGACGCCGGCGGCATCGAAGCGGGCCAATTCGGGTTGCCTGCGCAGGCGGCTGACGTCCGAGCCACGAGTGGCGACGCAGAGCATGACGCCTCCGCGCGCGAGCCTCCTTCCCCGTCGGCTGAGTTGCGCAGGGGCCTCGAGCGCGGCGACGTTCTCCGGGGCGTGTCGCGGGGACTCTTCGTTCCGCCCGGCGTCAGTGGCCGTTGAAGACCTCGCGCCAGCGGCGGCGGATCTCTGCCTCGTCCAGCGGCACCAGCTCCGGCGGAGCGCTCTTCGGGCGGGACACCTTGCGCGGGCCGGGCTTCGGGGCGCGGAACGGCGGCTTGTCGTAGCCGTTGCCGTCGGCGTCGATGAGCACCGGGTTGGTGAAGGCGAACGGGCGGCTGGGCGACGCGTCGTAGGGGTACAGCACCGGCGCGAGCGAGCGGCTGCCGTACACCATCGCCACCAGCCAGTTGTCCTTCGTCGGCGCGGGCAGGCGAAAGGTGACGCGCTTGCGGTACCGCCGGTACGTCACGCCGGCCTCGGTGGCGACGGTCTCCAGGTCGCCCGCGGTGAGCGCGACCGCCTGGCTCGCGGTGATGCTGGTCGCCGGCCAGTTGGAGTTCATCGCGCCGTTGCACGCGACGCGCGTGGTGCGCGCCTCGGGGCTCAGCGGATCGAGCGGGCAGGCCGCGTCGTCGGCGTCGACGTGCATGTAGAGCTCGACGCGCGTGACGTCGAGGTACGTCGGCACCTGCACCTCGACCTCCACACCGAGGTCGCGCGGGTCGGGCCCCACGGTGCCGCCGATGCCCACCGGCATCGTCACCATCGCGCCGCCGGCGTCGACCCGGTACGCCTTCACCGTGACGAATGGCCCGTTCGACGTCACCGCCCTCAGCGCGTTGACGCGATCGCTCAGCGTGATGGGCGAGAAGGCCGCGGGCGTGTCCACGCCGACGTCCACCCAGGTGCGCCAGCCCGTCGCGAGCAATGCGTAGTGCGTGTCGGAGACGCCGGTGCCGGCGACCAGCAGCCCGCGCGAGAGCAGGGTGAACCAGTCGTTGAAGCGCCCGCGGGCCGCGCTCGACGCGCCGTCCAGCTGGTCCTCGCCGGGGTTCAGCACCTCGAGGGTGTCGAAGTCGGTGGTGATGAGCTTCGTGTCGTCGGGCGTCGCGCCAGGCTGCGCCGGCATGCGCAACAGCGCCGGGTCCGCGTGCGTCGCCATGGTGTCGGTGTCCACCTTGAGGAAGGTGAAGCCGCCCAGCGTGCCGCGCGGGTGGTTCACCTGCACCGTGCGCGCGCCCCTGCGCCGCGCCTCGGCGAAGATCTCCCCGACGGTGAGCGTGGGCCCGTCGCCGCCCGCCCAGTCGATCGCCCCGCGGCTCACCGGATCGCTCGCGTCGATCGCCAGCGGGAAGGCGTTGTAGTGGCCCCACTCCATGGGGGAGATCTCCTCGCCGACGACCGACGCGAGGAACGGCGAGAGCCCCGCCTGCTGGATGACGGGGGCGTAGTCGGTGACGACGTCGTGATCCGTGGAGACGATGACGTCCAGCCCGTCCCCCGCGAAGGTGAGCGCCCGCTTCGCGTTGTCGACGATGGAGTCGGGGCTGTTCACCGCGTGCACGTGGAAGTCCGCGCTCATCCACCCGGTGGTGTCCACCACGTGCGCCAGCACCGCGCTCACCGTCGCGTCGGCGGTGCGGAGGTCCACCGCATGCCCGGGCACCGCCGGGTAGTCGTTGGGGAAGACGGAGTACTCGGGCCCGCGGCTCACCAGCACGAGGTACTGGTCCGGCGGCAGGGACAAGGTCGCGGTGCCCGATGGGCCGACCCAGCCGATCTCCGCGATGAAGTCGGGCAGCGGATCCTTCGGCACGTCCGCGTACAGCACGAGCTGCCTGCGAGGCGTCGTGCACGGTCCGTTGGCGCACAGCACCGTCACCTTCGCGGGCAGCGGGCCGCCGTTCGCCTCGCGCACGTGGACGGTCAGCGTCCGCGACGGCAAAAGGTCGAAGGTGAGCGTCGTCGCCTGCTGCTCGGACAGCGTCACCGTCTGCTTCGCGGTGGGCGCGTGGCCCGGCGCCCAGGCCGACACGCGCCAGGTGCGCGCCTGCAACAGGCCGCTCGTCGTCCCGTCGGCGCCGGCGATGAAGACGGCCTTGCCGCTGTCCTCCTCGAAGGTGACGCGGGCGAAGGCGACCGGGGCGCCGTTCACGCGCACGCTGGCGGTGAAGGTCGCGAGCGAAGAGCCGTTGAGGGCCGCCCGCGTCTGCTCGACGAGGTTGGAGATCTCTCCGAGGTCTTTCGCGATGAAGAAGTCGCGCGCCACCGCGGCGTTGCCCCGCGGGGGAATGCGCAGCTCGCCGGGGCGCGGCCCGGAGGACGGGCGGACCCAGGTGCCGAGGCCCAGGACCCCGTTGGCGCCGATGATGCTGCCGGTGATGCCGGCGACCGACAGCGTGGCGTTCTGGCCTTCGGACACCGTGGGGCTTCCCGGCCGGTACGGCGCGTAGCCGTACGCGACGCCGTCGCCCTGGTAGCCGTACCAGCGCATGCGATCGAGGCCCGCGCACAGCCCGCCGAAGCCGAAGCCGTCGGTGCAGGACTGCGGGTTGAAGAACTCCAGCACGTAGCCGGGATCCGTCAGGTCGCCGACCGCGAGCGCCGCCTCGGCCGTGGTGCTGGTGTTGCAGAAGGCGGTGACGAAGCGCACCCGCTGCTCGCCGGCGTTGAGGACGAAGTAGTTGGTGATGCGCAGCGGCACGGCGACGTACGGATCCGCGTAGGGCACGCGTCCGAGCGACGCCTCGAGGCTGTTGCGGATCGACAGGTAGTCATTCGGCGCGTCGTCGCCGCTCACCGCGATCACCGCCGCGTGCCCGTCGCGGCCGTCTTCCAGCACCTCGAACTGGTCCGGCTTCACCGTGCGGCCGAAGTTGTAGAGGAGGCCGAGCTCGCCGAACTGGTCCTGCCCGCCGCCCGCGCGCACGAGATCCGCGTCGAGGATCGTGCCGCCGTAGGGCAGGGGTCCGAACAGCCGCCCGTCGCCCTGGACGACGACGCGCACGCGCTCGTTCTCGAGGAGGAAGTCGCCGGGGCGCGCCTGCGCGTTGGGGCCGCCGATCAGCTCGCCGGCGCCGCTGATGGGGCGAGCGCGCACGGTGCCGCTCGCCGAGCCGATGAAGGGCGAGAGGTCGAGCTCGCAGCGGCCGCTCGAAGTGCCGCCGCCGGTGCCCCCGCCTGCTCCGCCGCCCGCGCCGCCGCCGGGACCGCCGTCGCCCGGGCCCGGGCCGCCGCACGTGCACGCCGCGAACAACACGGACGCGGTGACGAAGACGGCACGGAGACGCGACACGCGCGTGATTCTGGCCGAGCCCTCGCCGGGACGCGAGCGGGATGCCGCGCCCACACGGCGCGCTTCGCCGCGGCGGGCCGGGCCCGTACACTCCGCCGCGCCATGACGACCTTCGACATCGACGCGGGCACCCGGCGCTCGCTGGCGCCCTACGGGTTCGACGAGGCTTTGCTGCGCGCGTTCGCCGACCGCCTGGCGACGGTGGGGCAGAGCAACGCGGTGAAGGGCACCTTGACGCCGCCCGCCGCCGGGGACGTGCAGCCGCTGCCCGCGCTGGGCAGCCCTGAGCGCGACGCGCTGCGAGAGAAGGGCGCCGCCGCCATCAAGCGCGGGGAGGTGGCCTCGGTCATCCTCGCGGGCGGCATGGCGACGCGCTTCGGGGGCGTGGTGAAGGCCGTGGTGCCGGTGCTGGGCGAGAAGAGCTTCCTCGAGATCAAGCACGACGACCTCGAGCGCCTCGGCGACGAGCTGGGCACCAGCATCCCCGCGTGGGTGATGAGCAGCTTCGCCACGCACGAGCGCATCCTCGAGCACGTCCGCGAGAGGGGCCTCGACCGCCCGCCGGTGGAGGTCTTCCCGCAGTTCGTCTCGCTGCGCCTGACGCCCGAAGGCGGGCTGTTCCGCGAGGCCGACGGCACGCTGTCGCCGTACGCCACCGGCCACGGCGACCTCACCTTCGCGCTGCGGCGCTCGGGCCTGCTCGCGAAGTTCCGCAAGGCCGGCGGCAAGCTGGTGGTCATGTCCAACGTCGACAACCTCGGCGCGACGTTGGACCCGGCGATCATCGGCTTCCACCTGGCGCACGGGGCCGCCGTCACCGCCGAGGTGGTGCGCAAGGAGAAGGGCGACAAGGGCGGGGCGCCCGCGCGGCTGGACGGCGTGCCGCAGATCATCGAAGGCTTCCGCTTCCCGAAGGACTTCGACCAGGACGCGATCCCCGTCTTCAACACCAACACCTTCGTGCTGGACGCCGCGGCGATCGACCGCGACTTCGAGCTGCCCTACTACCGGGTGGAGAAGTCCGTCGAAGGGAGGACGGCGGTCCAGTTCGAGCGGCTCGTGGGGGAGCTGACCGCGTTCCTCCCGACGCGCTTCGTCGAGGTGCAGCGCGAAGGCCCCGACGGGCGCTTCCTGCCCGCGAAGGATCCGGACGAGCTCGCGCGGCGGATCCCGATGATCGAGACGGTGGTGAAGTCGAGGCGCTGATCGTCAGGCCTCCGGCGGCGGGGCGCCCCGCGCCGCCTTCGCGCCCGCCCCCACCAGCGGCTTCCGCGCGAAGGTCTGCACGCGGCTCAGCGCCGCGTCGCGGATCTCGCTCACGTCGCCGCCGCGCGCGTCGCCGGCTCCGAGAGCGCCTGCCGCTCCGCTGCTGCCGCGGCGCTCGAGGCGCCCTCGTGGGGCATGCGCCGGTTCACGGCGCGCCGTCGGTCGCGCCGTCTCGGGTGGAGCGCTTGCTGATCACCCGGAAGGCGGCCGTCCACAGTCCGGCTTCCTTCTTCGTCAACCTGCCGCGGGTCAGGCTGGCCATGAGGTCGTCCACGGCGTGGCGATCGTCGGTGTCCGTGCGGAGGAAGCCCGCCGCGTGGAGGCCCAGCTCCATGGACGTGCGGACCTGCCGCAGCGTCGCGTCGTCCGCCAGAGCCGGCGGAGGCGCGGAGACGGTCCCGCGCCGGGCCATGGCCAGCTCGTAGCCGTACACCACCACGGCCTGCGCGAGATTCAGCGAGGGCTGCTCGTCCGACGACGGGATGAAGGACAGCGCGTGGCACTGGCGCACGTCGTCGGCCAGCAGCCCGTTGCGCTCGTCGCCGAAGACGAGCGCCCACGTCTCGTCGGCGCGCGCGTGCGCCTGCTCGGCCAGCTCGCGTGGCGTGAGGCGCCGGTGGCCGTCGATGAGCCGCATCGTGGTGCCCACCACCCAGGTGCAGTCGGCGATCGCCTCGGCGAAGGTGTCCACGCGGCGCACCGTCTCGAGCAGCTCGCCGGACTTCACCGCCAGGCGATTCAGGCCCGGCACCTCGAGCAGCTTCGGGTTGGGGCTCACCACCACCCAGTCCGACAGCCCGAAGTTCTTCATGGCTCGGGCGATCGCGCCGAGGTTGTCGGCGTTGCGGGGGCGCAGGAGGACCAGGCGAGGCGGCTTCATGGGGACGCTGATATAGATCCGCCCTCGCATGACCGCCGCCCCTACGAGCGCCCCGAGATCGCTGGCCATCATCTCCCCGGCGCAGGACTTCCTCTTCTTCTTCCTGTCCGCGGCCGCGGTGCTGGTCGTGTGGTTCGCGTCGACGGGGCTGCACGTCGACGGTTACACGATCCTCGCGGCGGTGGCCGTCACGTCGAACGGGCCGCACCTCGTGTCGACGTGGACGCGCGTGTACTTCGATCCGCGGGAGTGGAAGGCGCGGCCGGTGGCCCTGGTGGTGATGCCGGCGCTGGTGGGGATCGCCGTCTTCACCATCACCGTCCAGCTGGGGCTGTTCGGTCAGCGGCTGCTCAACAGCATCATCCTCTACTGGGCCACCTGGCACTTCGTGGCGCAGAACTGGGGCATTCTGCGCATCTACCAGCGCAAGTCGGGCGAGCCGGCGACGTCGCTGGGCCTCAAGCTCGAGCGGCCGCTGCTTTTGCTCATCGTCCTCTTCTGCATGGCCCACCGCATCTCCACGGGCCCGCGCGTCCTCTTCGGCGTCGAGGTGCTCTACCCGCCGCTGCCGCGCGCGCTGGTGCTGTCGCTGCTCCTGCCGATCGGCGTGCTGACGGGTCTGCTCGTGGCGCAGCGCCTCAAGGAGCGGCGGGAGGCGTGGGCGACGGCCGGGTGGATCCGCGTCGCGTTCATCGCGTGCTCGTTCCTGGGCTTCTTCGTGCCGTTTCAGCTGATCACCACCGACGACACCTCGGCCTTCGCGGCCGCCGCGTCGTGGCACGGCTTTCAGTACCTCGGCATGGTCCGCTACTACCACCGCAACACGTGGCGGAGCGGGGTGGATCCGAACGCGCGGCTCATCTCGTGGCTCTCGCAGCCGGGCCGGGCGCGCGCGGCGCTGTACGTGGCGCTCCTCCTGGCGATGGCCGGCGCGGTGTACGGCGTCATCTTCGGGCTGTCGCTCGTGACGCCGTGGGACTTCTCCACGTGGGCGGCGATCGTCTGGGTCAGCCTCACGCTGTCGCACTACTGGATCGACGGCGTCATCTGGAAGCTGCGCCGGCCGGAGCTCGCGCAGCGCGTCGGCATCGACGTCGCGGCGTCTCCGGCCTGAGGCGTCAGCCGCTCCACTCCACGCCCAGGCCGAGGTGCACGCCGACGGTGATGAGGTCGGTGCGCCCGAGCCCCAGCCTGCGCCGCGGCTCGAGCTGCACCAGGCGGACGCCGATCGAGGCCGTCAACGCCTTCCACCGCAGCGTCACCGCGCCGAGCCCGTCGGTGCGCATGTGCGGCCACGGGGCGATGGTGGCCTCCAATTCGAACGACAGCCACGGCAGCACGGCGAAGCGCGAGAAGAAGCCCATCGACGGGGCGATGGACGAGACGTCGGGCGCGGCGAACAGCGTGTTCACGCCGAGCACCCCGCCGAAGGCGACCTTCTTCTCGAGCCGCACGGTGGCGGTGAGTGACGCGAGCAGCGAGCCCAGCCGGCTCGGCGTGCCGACCGGCCCCGTGAGCGCCTGCTGGTAGCCGCTCACCGACACGCCGAGGAGGCCCACCGACGCGCGCGCCGTGCCGCCGAGCAGCCACCCGGTGGACTGCACCGGCGCCAGCGTCCACGTCTGCGCCTCGACGAAGATCGGATCTCGCTCGGTGCGACTCGCGTGCGCCGTGGCGGTGACGAGACAGGCGGCGAGGGCGAGCGCGCGCATCGGCCGGCTTCGACGGGGAGGCCGGTCGCGTATTCGAGGGCTCGACCAGGCGGACGCGCCGACGCGATCGGCGCCGAGCCACCTGCGGCACGCCATTGGATCGCGGCCCCACTCGAGCGTTCGCGGGTGCAGGAGCGGCTCGCCGCCGTTGAAGGTCCGCTCCACCACGCCCACCGCCCGCGGGAGAAGGTCCCGGGCGGCACGTCGCTCGCGGTCGACGGCCAGCAGCTCGCTGGACAGACACGCCGCGCATCCAGCGGACGCCGAAGAAGAAGCCCCGAAGCCCACCCATTCCTCCTCCCGATTTGCGGGGGACTCGGATGACGGAGTAGGGGACACCTGGATGTCGGCCCCGCTCGTTCCGCTGAAGACGCCCACCGCCCGCGCCGCCTTCCTGCCCACCACCCGGGCGGACCTCGCCGCGCGCGGTTGGGAGGAGGTGGACATCGTCATCGTGTCCGGGGACGCGTACGTCGATCACCCGGCCTTCGGTCCGCCGCTCATCGCGCGCTTCCTCGAGGGCCGCGGCTTCCGCGTCGGTTTGATCCCGCAGCCGGACTGGCGCTCGGCGGAGCCCTTCAAGGCGCTCGGCAAGCCGCGCCTCTTCTTCGGCGTCTCCGCCGGAAACATGGACTCGATGCTGAACCGGCTCACCGCGCAGAAGAAGAACCGCGCGGAGGACCAGTACAGCCCCGGCGGCCGCACCGGGTGCCGGCCAGATCGCGCCACCATCGTCTACGCGCAGCGCTGCCGCGAGGCCTTCCCGGACGTGCCCATCGTGCTCGGCGGCATCGAGGCGTCGCTGCGCCGCATCGCGCACTACGACTACTGGAGCGACAAGGTGCGCCGCTCCATCCTCCTCGACGCGAAGGCCGATCTGCTCGTCTTCGGCATGGGCGAGCGCCCGGTGTGGGAGATCGCCCGGCGCCTGCGCGACGGCGAGACGGTCGACCAGCTGCGCGACGTGCGCGGCACCGCGTACCTCATCGGCCGCGACGAGCTCGTGAAGCTCGAGGCCGATCCCGCGCGCCGCGCCGCCGATCGCAAGCCCGTGGTGCTGCCGTCGTATGAGGACGTCGTCGCCGATCCACGCGCCTTCGCGCGCATGTCGCACGACTTCCAGCTCGAGACGAACCCGGGCAACGCGCGGCCCCTGGTGCAGCGCCACGGCGACCGCGGCGTGTACCTCAACCCGCCGGCGTTCCCCCTGGACGACGGCGCGGGCGCCGGCCCAGACAGCGTGCCGATGGACGAGCTGTACGATCTGCCGTTCGTCCGGGCGCCGCACCCGATGTACGGGAAGGAAGGCATTCCCGCGTTCGAGACGGTGAAGCACTCCGTCGTCCTGATGCGCGGGTGCTTCGGCGGCTGCAGCTTCTGCTCCATCACCGAGCACGAGGGGCGCGTCATTCAGAGCCGCTCGCAGGAGAGCGTGCTGAGGGAGATCCGCGCCGTTCGCCGCATGGGCGATTTTCGCGGCACGCTGACCGACCTCGGCGGGCCGACGGCGAACATGTACCGCATGCGATGCCGCTCGGACGAGATCGAGTCGAAGTGCCGCAAGCTGTCCTGCGTGCACCCGGGCATCTGCGAGAACCTCGTCACCGATCACGGTCCGCTCATCGAGCTCATGCGCGCCGCGCGGAAGGAGGAGGGCGTGAAGCACGTCTTCATCGCGTCCGGCGTGCGCTACGACCTCGCCGAGCGGAGCCCCGACTACGTGAACGAGCTCGCCGCCCACCACACCGGCGGCCAGCTGTCGGTCGCGCCGGAGCACGTCAGCCCGCGGGTGCTGGAGAAGATGAAGAAGCCCGGCATCGCCAGCTACGAGCGCTTCCAGCAGATGTTCGCGTGCGCGAGCCAGGAAGCCGGCAAGGAGCAGTACGACATTCCGTACTTCATCAGCGGGCACCCGGGCTCGACGCTCGAGGACATGATCGAGCTCGCGCTGTGGCTCAAGGAGAACGGGCGCCGGCCGCGGCAGGTGCAGGACTTCATTCCCACCCCGATGTCGATGGCCACGTGCATGTACTTCACGGGCATCGATCCGCAGACGATGACGCCGGTGTACACGGCGAAGGGTCTCAAGGAGAAGCGCCTGCAGAAGGCGCTGCTGCTCTACTGGAACCCCGAGTGGTGGCCCGACGTACGCGAGGCGCTGACGCTGGCCGGCCGGAGTGAGCTCATCGGCCGAGGGCCGAAGTGCCTCGTGCCGCCGGAGTCGCCGGGTGAGCGCGCCCGCGCGGAGCAGGCGGCGTCCCGCCGGCCGGCGCGGCGCGGCCAGCGCCGCCGGTAGCCGTCACTCCGCTCGAGGACACCGCGAGCAACCGTCCGTCGGCGGCCGGGGGGCGACCACCGGACTGGAGACCGGCTCGGACGGCATGGCGGCGCCCAGGCGGCACGGTGAGCTTCCCGGCCTCGTCGATGGACCAGCGGGACTTCGCGCGCCGGCGCAGCCCCGCGCCCCACGCCTTGCTCGTCGCGGCTCCCCCCACCGGGGCCGTCCAGTTCCGCTGGGAGCAGAGCGCTCCCCCGCTGGCGACCATGTTCCACGTCCCGGACGCGACGTGCGCCGCAGTCTTGAGCTATGGAAGGGCCGTCCACACCACTTAAGGAGAGTGAAATGCCCGGCCCCATCGGCAACCGTCCGGCGACCACGCCCACGCCCACCACGTCCAGCGGCGGCGGCAGCTACAAGATCCAGTCCGGCGACACGCTGTCGAAGATCGCCCAGCGCCACGGCGTGACGGTGCAGCAACTCGTCGACGCGAACAAGGCGCGCTACCCGGGCCTCGCCACCAACGCGAACGCCATCCAGGTCGGCTGGTCCCTCACCATCCCCACCGGCTCGACGCCGGCGCAGCCGCAGACGCCCACGCAGCCGCAGGGCTGGGCGCCGAAGAGCAACAACGACATCCTCCTGGTCGGGATGAACGAGGGCGCGAAGTACGAGGCGCAGCAGCTGCGCGGCCGTGGCGCCAACGTCACGCTGATCAGCGACGCGAAGGAGAACGACAAGGTCGTCACGCGCGGCCCCGGCGGCGCCAGCACCACGCACGACCTGTCGACGAAGGAAGGCGCCACCGCCTTCGCGCTGACGTTGGGCCTGCCGGCGGAGCAGACGGCGAAGATCGCCGACGTCATTCACAGCTCCGGCCCGGACAGCCGCGACGAGCTCGCGCAGCTGGCGCAGGTGTGGGCGAACGCCGAGCGCGGCGGGCAGATCCCCTCGCGCCTCATGCTGTCGGGCCACAACGTCGGCTCCGGCGTGTGGGGCGACGACAACGGCATGCTGCGCTTCGACACCATCGGCAAGCTGGCCGAGGCGATGCCGCGCGCGGCTCGCAGCGTCGAGGACTTGCACCTCGCGGCCTGCTACTCCGGCGGCCAGCCGCTGATGGAGAAGTACCGGGCGATCTTCCCCAACGTGAAGACGATCTGGGCGTATTCGGGGTCCGCGCCGGGCTCGTACTCGGGCGCCGTGCCGCACCAGAGCCGCTGGGAATCCGCCACGCGGGGGACCCGGGCCGACCTCGACCGGGCCATCGCCGAGCACACCCGCAAGGGCGAGAACGTCGCGGTGTGGACCATCGAGCATGGCTACAACGACGGGCGCCCGCCGGCGCCGCTGTCCGAGGTGCGCGACGCGGTCGCGCGCGCGCAGCCCACCTTCGAGCGCTTCAACTCGGGCCAGGACGCGGTGGCCGATCCGCAGACCGGCCCGCTGCGCGACTACTACAACCAGGTCCAGCGCCTCCTGCAGCACCCCGAGCTGCCCGCGGCCGAGCGCCCGGCGCTCGAGGCGCAGCGCGACACCACCATCCGCCTGCTCTACTACTCGAAGACGGTGGCACCGAAGTTCGCCGAAGCCCACGCGAGCACCATCAAGGCGGGGTTCGAAGCGCTCGGGATGCCGGTGCCCGACTTCAAGACGCTGTCGCGCCGCGACGCGATGGCGCAGGTGGCGCAGTTCGAGCAGAAGCTCGCGAGCACGACGCCCCGGCCCGCGGCCGCCGACCGGCTGCTGCCGCTGCTGACGGACGGCCTGCGCAGCCTGAAGCCGAGCCAGATCCCCGAAGCCTGGGTCTGACGGCTACTCGACGGTGAACTCGATGCGGTGCGTGGTGGTCGCCCGCATCGTGGAGCCGGTGCTGCCGCCCGCGAGGTTCACCTCGTTGGAGCGGGAGAGCTCGATCCGCTCCTTGTCGGCGGTGAGGCGGTTCGTCGCGAACTCGACGCGGTAGGGCTCGCTGCCGTTGGCCCAGCTCTGATCGATCTTCGCCTTCTCGAGCGACAACGTGGTGTTCTCCGCGCGGCGGCCCCAGTCGTCCTTCCACTCGACCTTGAGCGCCACGCCGTCGGCGCGGCGGAAGGTGGTGCCGGCGATCGGCGCGGTGAGGATGCTCGCGCCCGGCGGGCTGAGCGCCGCGGACAGGGTGTCGGAGCCGCGCGTGACGTCGAGGATGAAGGTCGTGTCCCAGGCGAAGGTGTCGAGGACGTAGACGCCGCCGTTGTTGCCCTGGTCGCGCCACGCCAGCGTGCGGCTCTCCAGCTTGTCGCCGCGCAGCTTCACCTCGGCGTTGGTGACGACCGCGCCCGTCGCGCCGCCTTCGCGCACCTCCACCCGCGCCGACGTCCCCCCGGTGCTGCCGTTCGTCGACAGCCGGGCGCTCACGTACAGCGTCTGCGTGCCCCAACCTGGATTGGTCCCGCCACACGCCGCCAGCGCCAGCACCGAGAGCATCGTCGGAAGTCGCATCATGGGCGGAAGTACGCCCCGAATCGGCCGCCCGGACAAGATTCCTGCGGTCGCCCAAGTGGCTGGATCCAGGTTTACCTGGCGGCGGGATGTAAACGACCTGGCCATGGCGTCGCCGAATCGGAGTCCCGGCGCACCACGATAACGGGGGCATGTTCCTCCGAAACGACCGCGTCGTTCGCCCCTCGATTCGTCCCACCCCGGTGGTGAAGCCGTTGGTGGCCACCGCCGCTGCCGCCGCCGCGAAGCCCGACGCCTCGCGCTTCACCGCGACGCCGCAGGCGAACACGCTGGTGGCGCCGCCGCCGGTGCGCTTCGTCGATCCGAACGCGGACGCGCTGCTGGGCTTGAAGCGCGGCGACCGCCGCGCGGGCACGACGGATCGGAGGCTCGAGCAGCTGCACACCGACCTCATCAGCCTCGGCTACCTGCCGCAGGACTTCGTGAAGAACGACGGCTTCGGGAAGAACTTCGGCCCGATGACGGAGGCGGCGGTGCGGAGGTTCCAGGCCGACGTGGGCATCCCGCAGTCGGGCGTGGTGGACGAGCGCACGGTGGCCGCGCTCGCGGGCCGGCCAATTCCGCCGCCGCCGGCGGTGGACGACGCGCAGCGCCTCGTGGGCCTGCACAACGGCGACACCGCGAAGGACGGCGACACGCGCATCGCCGAGCTGCACCAGAACCTCATGGACCGGGGCTACTTCCCGCCGTCGTTCGCCAACAACTCCGGCTTCGGCAGGCGCTACGGCGACATGACCGAGCAGGCCGTGGAGAAGTTCCAGCGCGACTGGGGCCTCACCCCGTCGGGGATGATCGACGAGGCCACCGCCGCGGCGCTGGGCAGCCACGGCAGCGCGCCGGCGCCGGAGCTCCGCGGCGCGTGGGCCGGCCAGCCGCAGCTCGGCGGCGCCACGGGGCCCGCGGTGAGGGGCGCCGACGGCTCCGTCTCGCAGGACTTCGAGCACGGACGCATCGTGAAGGCCGCGGACGGCACCATCACCGTGTCGGACGCGGCGGGCGCGGTGCTCGAGACGCGCCGCGCCGGCACCGCCAGCACCGTCGAGGAGGCCAACCGCTCGTTCGTGAACCAGGAAGGCAACACGGCGTACTACCAGTCGTTCAACGGCGCGCCGAAGCCGTACGGCCCGAACGACTGCGGTCCGACCTCCGCCGTCATGGCGCTGGCGGCGCTCGGCCTCACCGAGCACCCCACGGCCGCCGAGGCGCCGCACGCCATCGACGCGATGCGCGACACCATCTTCGGGAAGAACACCACCACCTCGGACACCATGGGCATGGCGTCGGTGCAGCGCGGCCTCCAGGCGTACGGCGCGGAGACGGCGACGCTGGACGTCTCGAAGGCGACGAGGGACGGGACGGGCCTCGAGGCGATCGACGCCGCGCTCGACGCGGGCCACCCGGTCATCCTCGGCGGCACGCCCGGCGAGGCGTGGGCGGAGGCGCTGAACGAGACCGGCGACTACCTGGACATGGGCGCGAACGGGAAAGCCACCTTCGGCCACTTCGTCGCGGTGCTGGGCAAGACGGAGGACGGCAAGTACCTCCTCGCGGATCCGCTGTCGAAGCAGGGCACCATCGAGGTCTCGGCCGAGCAGATCGGCACCTTCCTCACGCAGAGCGGGTGGGGTGAGGCGATCGAGGTGTACCCGGCGGGCCACCCCTGACCGTTCAGGCACCTTGCGATCAATCGCCTCGCCCGCGCATGGTGAGGCGTGGCTCGCATCGTCCACCTCAGCGACCTCCACCAGCAGCTCGACTGGGGACGGCGCAGCTTCTTCAGCACCGGCTGGCGCGGCGCGCTCGGCCGCTTCGAGCTGCACGGCCTGGGGCGGCTGGCGCGCTTCGAAGGCGTGCAGGCGCGGCTCGAGCAGCTGGTGGACGATCTCCACGCGCTCGACGCCGATCACATCGTCGTGACGGGCGACGTGTCGGCGCTGGGCCATGAGGACGAGGTCGGCCGGGTGGAGGAGCTGCTGCGTCCACTGCTCGCGGCCGGCCGGCTCACCGTCATCCCCGGCAACCACGACCGCTACACCGACTCGCCGTCGGCGCGCGTCTTCGAGCGCCTCTTCGCGCCGTGGCTGGGCAGCGCTCTCCCGGAGCTGGCGGTGGAGGGCCCGTACCCCTTCGTGCGGCTCGTGGGCGACGGCGTGGCGCTGATCGGCCTCGACTCGACGCGCGTGTCCGGCTGGAGCCACTACGTCGTGGGCCGCCTGGGCGCTCGCCAGCTCGAGGCCGCGCGCGCGGCGCTGCACCACCCGAAGCTCGCCGGGCGCACCGTCTTCGTCCTTTCGCACCACGGGCCGCTCGGGCCGTCGGGCCGCTTCGATTGGATCCACTCGGGCCTCCTCGACGCGCGCGGGTTGCTCGACGTGCTGCACGAGCGCCCGGCGGTGCTGCTGCACGGTCATTCGCACGAGCGCTACTGGCACCGGCGCGACGGCGGCCGGCCCCACCTGCTGGGCGCCGGGAGCAGCACCGAGAAGGGCCGCGAGGGCTACTGGGTGGTGGAGTTCGACGACCACCACGCGCTCGAGGCGCACGCCTACCTCCCGGGCCGCCGCCGCGCGGGCGGAAACCAGACGCGCCCGTGACGGACCCGCGCTGTTTCCACCAGCGCCACTGCCCGGCGTCGCGGCCCGCCTCCACGCAGCCGGCCGCGCCCGGGCGGGGCGCGGACGGCGAACGGAAACGCACCCTCGCGCGCGGCTGTGGCAGACTCCTCACTCCACGCCATGTCGAACAAGAAGCCCGGCGACGAGACCATCGGCGGCCTGCCAGCCTTTGCGCGAGCCGAGGACTCGTTCATCGGGCGCAAGCCCGGCACCGGCAGCCAGAAGGCCGTGACGGCCGAGGCGGCGCCGGAGGTGTCGCAGGGCAAGTGGCGCGAGCGCGTCTTCACCCCGCGCGGGACGATGTCGAAGGACGAGATCCTCCACGCGCTCGAGACCGGGCTGCGCCAGGCCGTCGGCCACGCCAACCACCAGCGCGTCGCCTTCGAGGAGGCGCGCAGAGCGTGGCTGCCCGCGCTGCGGCAGGCGCTGGAGCAGGCCGGCGGCGACGGCATCGATGCGTGGTTGACCTCCATTCTCAGGCCTCCCGGCCGCAGCGCGATGGATCCGCTCTTCGACGAGCTGGCGCAGGCCGTCGGCCGCATGCGCGCGGCGCGCGATCTGGCCGGCCTGGAGGAGGACGGAATCAAGACCATCGAGGTGGTCCGCCGCGTCCTCGACTTCGAGAAGCCCCGCAAGCTGTCCTTCAAGCAGATGGAGCGGGAGCTCGAGGGCAAGCTGGAGGTGGACGAGCTGCTCCTGGTTCGCCTCTCGTCCGACGACGAACTCACCCGGCGGCTGCGGGAGATCGGCAGCACCATGGAGCAGCTGCGGGATCAGCTCAAACGCCGGCCCGGCCAGCAGCCCGACGGCATGTTCTCCAACTTCGTGCGCCTGAAAGCAGAACTGAGGGTGCTCGACGCGGAGCTCAAGCGCCGGACTGCAGCGCCCGCCGCGCCCTGAAGTGGAGAGCGAAGTGTGCAGAACACGGGTGCGTCCGTGCTCCTCTGAGCACAGGCGTTGACAGGTCCGTGTGGCGGCGCCCTCGCTGCAACTCGTGGGATTCACATTCCGTCACCAGACGGTGACGAAGGGGCAGGTGGGGGCACGGGGGTTGCTCTGGGGCAAGTGGACACGTTGCCCCGGAGGCCTTCATGAAGCGAGCGCTCCTCATCCTGGTGACCCTGACGGCGGGCGTGGCGGCCGCGCAGTCGGTCGGCGCGCCGATCGATCCGCAGCAGGCCGAGCGGTGCGCGGTGCGCCTGGGCATCGCCTTCACCGGCAGGAGCCCCGACGCCGCGCTGCTGTCCCAGGCGAACCCGCAGACGCAGGTGAGCGAGCTGCTCAAGACGACGGCGTTCATCGAGCGCTTCGCGCGCTTCGTCAACTCGACCTTCAACGACGAGCCGGGCGCCACCTCGGTGGAGGACTCGGCGTACCACCTCGCGAAGTACGTGCTCACCAACGGCAAGCCGTGGACCGACATGTTCCTCGGGCCGTACAACGTGGACACCGTCAACGGCCAGGTGCAGGTGCAGAGCGATCCGAACGGGCTCGGCTACTTCCGCTCGATGCCGTGGCTCAAGCGCTACGCCGGCAACGAGGAGCAGGGGATCAAGCTGTCCACCGCGTACCGCATGCTGAACAACGTCACCGGCGTGAAGCTGGTGCCCAGCGTGAACGCGGCCGGAGTCGACGTCTCGGCCGCCGGGCGCGAAGGCGCGGGCTGCCGCGGCTGCCACTACGACGGCTGGTTCGCGCTCGACCGGATCGCCAGCGTGCTGACGAAGCGCAAGGGCACGGGCGACGACCTGACCTTCGAGCCGCCGACGGCCGGTCCCCAGGTGCTGCTCGACGGGCAGCTGATCGCCGACGACAAGGAGCTGATCACCGCGCTCGTGAACAGCCCGAACTTCGAGTTCAACACCTGCCGCCTCGCGTTCCAGTTCCTCTACGGGCGCAAGGAGCTGGCGTGCGAGGGCCCGGTGTTCGACCGCTGCGTCGACGCCTTCCGCGCCGAGAAGACCATTCAGTCCGCGCTGCTCGCCGTCGCGGGTGACGCGTCGTACTGCCGCTGAGGGGAACGACCATGAACCGCGCACTCTTCTCGTCGGTGGTGATGCTGCTGGTGGCGGCCTGTGAAGCGGAGATCGTGAGGAAGGGCCCGGACGATCCGACGATCATCCCGGTGGAGATCACCGCGAAGGACGCGTCCCGGATCCAGGCGCCGGAGGTCGCGCTGTGCGACTCGGGGCGCACGTACGTCGGCTTCGGCGGCACCGAGCTCACGGCGGACCGCCGCCAGGTGGACCTGGGCCTCGAGACGGTGCGCCTCAAGCCCTTCTCGGCACTGCAGACGGAGTACCCGCGCGTGCTGGGAAACACCCCGGGCCTCCTGGCGGGCGCGGAGTCGACGTTCGGCACCACCCCGGCCCGCTGGTTCCCCGCGCCGCAGGCGAGCGCGGTGACGATGTACACGGCGTACCGCATCGCCTTCCAGGGCTGCCTCACGCTGACGGCGCAGCCCGCGAAGTACGCCGTCGAGGCGACGCAGGAGACGGCCATGGCGGAGTGCGCGGTCTGGGCGAAGAAGTTCTGGAGCCGCCCGGCGCTCGGTCCGGAGATCGAGGCCTGCGCGTCGCTGATCCGAGTGGACGCCGCGTCCGAGACGAACGTCCGCCGCCGTTGGGCCTACGGCTGCGCGGCGGTGCTGACCGCGTCGGACTTCATGACCTACTGACCGCACACGACCTTCCCGAAGGAGCACGCCATGTCGCATCGATTCTCCCGCCGTAGCTGGTTGAAGGGCCTGGCCGGGTTGTCCGGGGCGGCGGTCGCCGCGCGCGCGGGGCTGTGGCCGTCGACGGCCTTCGCGCAGAGCGTCAGCGAGAAGTCGGCGCTGCTCGTGGTGTTCCTCCAGGGCGGCTACAACTCGGTCTTCTGCAGCGCCGACAGCTACGCGGGCGCCGGCACCTTCGGCGTGACGGGCTCGAACCAGAAGGCGCTCGGCAACGGGCTGGTGGTCGACGGGCCGACGCTCGGCACGCTGCCGCAGTTCGCGCTCGACCACATGGCGACCGTGGGCGTGCGCCACGGCCTCACCAGCCACGAGGCGGCGCAGAACGCCGACTTCAGCGACGGCCGCGGCCACTACGCGATCCAACTCGCCGCGGCGATGGGCGGAGACGCGGCGATCAAGTGCGTGCAGGTCGGCAACCGCGGCGTGCCGGGGCCGAAGCCCACCGAGGCCGGCGTGTCGATGCAGACCATCACCGACATGAAGGCGACGGTGGAGGCGCTGGGCGGCTCGACAGATGGTTCCACGCCGAAGCGGGAGATCGCCGAGAAGGGCATGTCGGCCTCGCGCTTCATGAGCGCCCAGACACTGGTGACGAGCCCCTCGCAGACGAAGGTGCTGTCCGAGGGCTACGCGGCCGCGGTGGAGACCTTGCGGAAGCCGGTGAAGCCGTTCGATTACAACGAGCTGGCGAACGCGTACGCGCTGGGCACGTCGACGTCGGTGAACAGCTTCAAGGCACAGATCGCCGCCGCCGAGCTGATGATCACCGCCGGCGCGAACGTCGTGGTGGCGATGGATGGCGGCTGGGACACGCACGGTGATCGTGACGCGAACAACGTCCGGAACATGATGAACACGCGCATCCTCCCGCCGCTCAGGACGTTCCTGAACCGCATGCTGACGGACCCGGAGCGCAACGTGGTGGTGGCGATCATGGGCGACTTCGCCCGCAGCCTGCCTGGCTCGGATCACGCCGCGGCGTTGTCGGCCACGGTGATCGGCAAGTACGTGAAGAACGGCACCACCGGCCGCATGAGCGCGAACGTGCAGCTGCCTGCGGGTACGCCGTCGGTGCCGGGCCTCTGGGCGTACCTGACGCGCGTGCTGAACGTCGGCCAGATGCCGTTCGGCAACAACCCGCACACCGGGCTCGTCGCGACCTGAGCCTCGGGAATCCGTGACGCCTGGCGGAGAACCACCGGGCGCCCGGCCGCTACCTTGCCGGAACTCCTCGCGGTGCGCCGTGGCACGCCTCGTGCTGCCCGGCGCCGTGGCCCGTCGCCTGCGCGGCGGCCGCACCCGGGAGGATTCAGATGCGTCGTACCGCGCTCGCCGTCGCCGCCGTCCTTGCGTTCGCCCCAGCCTGCAGCCGCAACGTGTCGCCGGAAGCGGCGCGCAAGCTGGCGCAGCTGTCCGCCATCGAAGGCTGCAGCGGCGTCGAAGAGGCCGTCCGCGCGCAGTTGATCGAGGACATGAACCGAAAGCTCGATCAAAACCTCGAGTCCGCGCTGTCCGGGGGCTGGTGCTCCCGCTACGCGTACGAGGACACGGCCTTCGCCGGTGGCATCGCGCCGCCCAGCGCCGCGCCCGCGTCGTCGAACGGCGCCTCACAGTACTCCACCACCAACAACCAGGTGGCCGGCGTCGACGAGGCGGACATGCTGAAGAACGACGCGCAGTACCTGTACGTGCTGGGCGAGGGGAAGCTGAACATCATCCGCGCCTGGCCGGCGCCCGACGCGCACGTCGTCGCGCGTGTGCCGATCACCGGGGAGCCGAAGAAGCTCTTCGTGGAGAAGGGCCGGGCGGTGGTGCTGTCGAGCCTGAAGGACGGCGCCGCGAGCCGCGGTGGCTGGTACGGCCGCGAGTGCACGTACGGGTACGACTGCAGCTTCACTGGCGACGGCTACCCGTTGCTCGTCAGCGTGTTCGACCTGTCGGACGTGGCGAACCCGAAGCTGTTGCGCGAGACGCGCTTCTCCGGCTCGCTGCTCGCCAGCCGGCGCATCGGCGACGCGGTGCACGTGGTGGTGACGGCGCCCGAGTCGGTGCGGCCGAGCTACCCGACGTGGCCAGAGGGGCTGCAGTGGTCGTGCGATCCCGTCGACACCTTCGAGAAGGCGCTGGCGATCCAGGGGAAGTTCGCGGCGCTGCGTGCGGAGAACCGGCGGAAGCTGGAGGCGCTCACCATCGCCGACTTCCTGCCGTCGATCGTCGACACGCGGCACGAGGCGTCGGGTGACGTGGTGGACGCGGATCTCTTGTCGGCGTGCCAGAACTTCTACGCGTCGAAGAACACCGAGGGCGCGGCCTTCCTGTCGCTGGCGTCCTTCGACTTGACGAAGTCCGAGCGGGTCAACGTGACGACGGTCGTGGGCCGCCCGGGCGCGGTCTACGCGTCGGCCGACGCGCTCTACGTGGCGGCGCGGCACGAGTACCGCGGGCGCGACTGGTACTACGACGACGCGGCCGACGGCGACGAGGCCACCACCGTGCACAAGTTCGCCTTCGTCGACGGGCCGCGCTCGCTGTACCAGGGCACCGGCATCGTGAAGGGGCGGGTGCTGAACCAGTTCGCGATGGACGAGCACGACGGCGTCCTCCGGCTCGCCACCACCACCGGCCACGTGCCGTCGCCGAACGTGCACTCGACGGTGACGGTGCTGCGGCAGGGCGAGCTGGGCCTCGAGACGGTGGGCGTGCTGGACCAGATCGCCCCGACCGAGGACATCCGCAGCGTGCGCTTCGACGGGAAGCGCGCCTTCATCGTCACCTTCAAGAAGACCGATCCGCTGTTCGTCATCGACCTCGCGGACCCGACGAAGCCTTCGATCGCCGGCGAACTGAAGATCCCCGGCTTCTCGACCTACATGCACATGCTGGACGAGTCGCACCTGCTGGCGATCGGCCTCGACGCCGAGGACCACGGCTCGTTCGCGTATTTCCAGGGCGTGCTCCTGCAGATCTTCGACGTGAGCGACCCGAAGAACCCGACGATGTCGGCGCGGTACGTGATCGGCACGCGCGGCAGCACCTCCGAGGCGCTCACCAACCACCTCGCCTTCAACTACTTCGCGCCGAAGCACCTGCTCGCGGTGCCGATGACGGTCTGCGAGGGCTCGAACGGCGGCTCGAGCTACGGGCGCGACCTCACCTTCGGCGGGCTGATGGTGTTCGACGTGCAGGCCGACACCGGCATCAGCTACCGCGGCGGCGTGCCCTACGCGGCGCCGGAGTCCAGCCAGAGCGCCTGCTCCACGTGGTGGACCAACGCGTCGAGCCAGGTGAAGCGCAGCGTCTTCATGGACGACTACGTCTTCTCCGTCGCGGAGGACCTCGTGCAGGTGGCGCCGCTGTCGCAGCTCGGCACGCCGATCGTGTCGCTGCCGCTGGAGTAGGTCTTCGGGGCGTGAATGACCCCTCGACACGGACCCAGGGCTCCGGCAGCGGTGAAGTGTGGGTCGACGGTCAGTTGTGTTCGGCTCCTTGTCGAGTTGTCGCCCCAATCGATCTGGACCTGGCCGTCGCGGCTGTCCCTGACGAGACGTCCCGCTTCGCGGGCTTCGCTGGAGATTGCGCCGGTGACACGTGTTCGATCCCAGCCGCGACGGCGCCCGTGGTGGTTTTCGCGGAGTTCGCATCGGTGCTGGAGTGGGTCCGCAGCTTCCCGATCCCGTCGAGCGACGCGGTCACGCTGGCGCTCGCCGCGGATCAGGCCGGCATCGGAGTGGCTGTGACCGCGGGCCGCTCCCTCGCCGTCGAAGGGGTCACGTATCAGGAACCATTCATCAACAGAAACTACTCTCCCTACGTGTTGGACATGGACCTGGACGGAGGGGTGCGCTGGGTGGTTCCGCTCTATGACACCGTCGATGCTGGCGCAGCGTACACGGGCATCACGGCGACTGCGTTGGCTCGTGCTCCCGCAGGCGCGTGGCTCGTGGCTGGCGGATGTTCCCAGGGCCACTTTGGAGGAGTGCCCTGCGGCACACTGACGAGCGTGGCGGAAGCGCCCCTGCTGGTTGAAGTCGCTGACGCAGGAGTCCGCCGATTCCTGCTCCGCGGCGATTTGAGCGGCGCGTTCGGTGCGAAGTTCCTGGAGGCCGACTTCCTTGCCAGCACCGCGCTGCTTCGGTTCTACCGCTTTCAAGCGGGCGCGCTGTGGACGGAGGGTTTCCTCAGCCTGGACGCGAACTGGGATGCCGGTGTCGTCGCCGAGGCGAGCGACTACCAGGACCGCGGAAACGCTGAGGCGACCTCCGTGGAAGGCTCTTGTCTTCCCGCTGGTGAGGCCTTGCTCTGTGCGGGCGCTGTAACCGGCGACTTCACCGGCCTGGGCTGCCCGCTCTCGACGTCGAGCGGCACGGGTACGGATCTCGCCCTCTTCCGGTTCTCTCCGTCGGGCCAGTGTGACCTGGTCGACCGGCGACCGTCGAGCGACTACGTCACGGTCGTGGGGCTCAGCCGCGCACAGGACGGGGGCCTGAACGTGGCCGGTGACGCTCAGGGCGTACTCCAGTTCGGACCGGGCCTCTCCACCGGTCCAGGCGCGGCTCTCGCTGACCAGTGGATCGCGACCTTTGACCGCGGCGCCTACTCCCAGTTGTGGACGTCGACCAGCACCTCGTTCGCGATGCTGAAGGACGTGCTTCCTCTCGAAGGACGTACGCTGGTTCTGAAGTCGAACCGGCCCGGATTCCTCCGGCTGGGCTGGCAGTTGGTTTGGAGTTCCGACGACCCTGACGGACTCCGCCTACGTACGATACTCACGTTCGACGCCAACGGCGTTGTTCGTCGTCGCTGGCCGATCCTCAGCAGCCTTGCTTCCCGGGAGGAGCTCCGACTTGGCCACATGACACGAGTCGGCGATCTACTGATCGTTCCCTCGTCGGCGCCGGGTACAGCTTTCGCGGCCAGCCGCTTGCGCCCGACATGCAGATGCGGCTGTTCGTGATGGCGTTCCGCGAGTAAGCGGGCGTCATGCGCGCGGTCGTCATTCAGCACGAGCAGCACGAGGACCTCGGCCTGCTGGGGCCCGCGCTCCAGCACGAGGGCTTCTCCTTCGTCCGGCGCTTCCGGGGCGTCGAGCACTCGGACCTCGACGCCGAGCTGGTGGTGGTGCTGGGCGGCTCGATGGGCGTGTACGAGAGCGACCAGCACCCGTTCCTCAACGACGAGGTGGCCTTCCTCATCGAGCGGCTCGCGCTGAACCGCCCGTGCCTCGGCATCTGCCTGGGCGCGCAGCTCATCGCCACGGCCGCGGGTGCCGACGTCTTCCCCGGAAGGAATGGCTTCGAGGTGGGCGTCGCGCCGGTGCGGTGGACCGCCGACGCGCAGAAGGACCCGGTGCTTTCCGGCCTCGGCGCGCGCACCGTCGTCGCGCACTGGCACGGCGACACGTACACGCCGGTGCCGGGCGCCACGCTGCTCGCGTCGACCGACCGCTACACGCAGCAGGCCTTCCGCCTCGGCGACAGCTTCGCCTTCCAGTTCCACCCCGAGCTGACCGCGGCCGAGTTGGAGAAGTGGTTTGCGCTCAGCGCCGACGCGCTCGCCGCCCGCGGGAAGGACGTCGCCGAGCTCAAGGCGCAGCTCGGCAGGCTGCGCGCCGTCGAGCCGACGCTGGCGGAGTTGTGCACGCGCCTCGCGCACCACTTCGCGAAGGCGGCCCGCGGCTGACGCGTCCCGCCAGCGAGCGCAAAGCCTTGACTCGAGCGCCGGACACGCTCCCGCCCGGCTGGCCCGAGGGGTCATTGCGCGTGGGCGCGGAAGGCGGCACATAGTCGTCCTCACGCAGCCCGGTTCGACGTCCCTGGAGGGGAACCGTCCCATGTCCTTCACCCATCTGCACCTGCACACCCTCTACTCGCTGCTCGACGGTGCGATCCGCATGAAGGATCTCATCAAGACGGTGAAGGCCAAGGGCATGTCGTCGGTCGCGGTCACCGACCACGGCAACATGTTCGGCGCGGTGGACTTCTTCAAGAAGGCGAAGGAAGCGGGCCTCAAGCCCATCCTCGGCATGGAGGCCTACGTGGCGGGGCCGAAGGGCCGGGGCGACCGCACCGAGAAGATCGCCAACCACCTCATCCTCCTGGCGAAGAACCGGGAGGGCTATGAGAACCTCCGCTACCTCTCGTCGCAGGGCTACCTGAGCGGCTTCTACTACCACCCGCGCATCGACAAGCAGGTGCTGAAGGAGCACTCGAAGGGCCTCATCGGCCTCACCGCGTGCCTCGGCGGCGAGGTGACGAGCGCGGCGTTCCGCGGCGACATGGATCACGCCCGGCGCGCGGCGCAGGAGTACAGGGACATCTTCGAGCCCGGCCACTTCTTCCTGGAGATCCAGTGGAACGGCATGGAGGAGCAGGAGCGCGCCAACGACAACCTGAAGCAGCTCTCGCGCGACCTCGACATCCCCCTCGCGGCGACCGCCGACGCCCACTACATCAAGCAGGAGGACGCGCGCGCGCACGAGCTGCTCATGTGCATCGCGTCGGGCAAGACGCTGGCCGACAACAAGCGCATGCGGCACTCGACGGACAAGCTGTTCGTCTGCTCGCCCGAGGAGATCCGCGCCTACTTCCAGGACGTGCCCGAGGCCGTCGACAACACGATGCGCATCTCGGACATGGTGGAGGCCTTCGACATCCTCGCGAAGCCCATGCTGCCCAGCTTCCAGGTGCCCGAAGGCGAGAGCGCCGACACGTACCTCGCGCGGCTGGCGAAGGAAGGCCTCGAGGCGCGCTTCCGCGAGCTGCCGTACGCCGTGGACAAGGACGCCTACTTCAAGCGCCTCGAACTCGAGGTCGGCGTCATCCAGAAGATGGGGTTCTCCGGCTACTTCCTCATCGTGCAGGACTTCATCAACTGGGCGAAGGCGCACGGGATCCCCGTCGGCCCGGGCCGTGGCTCCGGCGCCGGCAGCCTCGTCGCGTACGCGCTGCGCATCACGGATCTCGATCCGATCCCCTACAACCTGCTGTTCGAGCGTTTCCTGAACCCCGAGCGCGTCTCGATGCCGGACTTCGACGTCGACTTCTGCCAGGACCGCCGCGACGAGGTGATCAGCTACGTCCAGGGCAAGTACGGCGAGACGAACGTCGGGCAGATCATCACCTTCGGCCAGCTCAAGGCGAAGAGCGTGCTGCGCGACGTGTGCCGCGTGTACGGCCTGCCGTTCGCGGAGGGCGATCGCCTCGCGAAGCTGGTGCCCGAGGTCCTCGGCATCACCCTCAAGCAGGCGATCTTCGGCGACCCGGAGAAGCAGATCGCCGGCGAGCCCCGCCTCAAGGAGATGATGGACAACCCGCAGCCGCTCACGGAGATCGACGGCCGCGCCATCACCACGAAGGACGTGCTGGAAGTCTCCATGGCGCTCGAGGGGCTGAACCGCCAGGCGGGTATGCACGCCGCCGGCGTCGTCATCGCCGACAAGCCGCTGTGGGAGTTCGTCCCCGTCTACCAGCCGCCCGGAGAGAAGTACCTCGTCACCCAGTTCGCGAAGGACGAGGTGGAGGCGGCGGGGCTGGTGAAGTTCGACTTCCTCGGGCTCAAGACGCTCACCGTCATCGACAACGCCATCAAGCTGGCGAACCGGAAGCTGCCGCCGGATCAGCAGATCGTCCGAGAGAAGATCCCCCTCGACGACCGCGCCACCTACGAGCTCATCAGCTCGGGCGACACCGCCGGCGTCTTCCAGATGGAGTCCAGCGGCTTCACCGAGATGGTGATGAGGATGAAGCCGTCGTGCTTCGAGGACATCATCGCCGCCGGCGCGCTCTACCGCCCGGGCCCACTCGACCAGAAGCTCGAAGACGGCCGCACGATGGTGGACGTGTACATCGACCGCAAGCACGGCCGGGACAAGGTGACGTACCCGCACCCGTCGCTCGAGCCGGTGCTCAAGGACACCTACGGCGTCATCGTCTACCAGGAGCAGGTGATGCAAATCGCCCAGGTCCTGGGCGGCTACTCGTTGGGCGGCGCAGATCTCCTCCGCCGGGCGATGGGCAAGAAGAAGGCCGAGGAGATGGCGAAGCAGCGCGCCTTGTTCCTCGAAGGCGCGAAGAAGAAGGGGGTCGACGAGAGGATCGCGTCGGGCGTCTTCGACTTGATGGAGAAGTTCGCCCAGTACGGCTTCAACAAGTCGCACTCCGCCGCCTACGGCCTCATCACCGTGCACACCGCGTGGCTCAAGGCCCACCACCCGGTGGAGTTCATGGCCGCGCTGCTCACCAGCGAGAAGGACAACACCGACAAGGTGGTGGCCCACATCGCCGAGGCGCGGCAGGCCGGCATCGAGGTGCTGCCGCCGGACATCAACGAGTCGCTGCTCGCCTTCGGCGCCGTCGAAGGGAAGATCCGCTTCGGCCTCGGCGCCATCAAGGGCGTCGGCGAATCGGCGATCGAGGCGATCCTCGAGGCGCGCAAGGAAGGGCCCTTCAAGGACCTGTTCGACTTCGCCCGGCGCGTCGACGCGCGGCGCGTGAACAAGAAGGTGATGGAGGCGCTGGTGAAGGCCGGCGCCTTCGACTTCGAGAAGCGCCCGCGCCGGCAACTGTTCGAGACCATCGAGCGCGCGCTCGAGCGCGGCGCCAGCGAGCAGCGCGACAAGGCGATCGGCCAGTCGAACCTCTTCGGCATGTTCGACGCGGGCGCGGCCAGCGGCGCACGCGCGCAGGACTACGTCAACGTCGAGGAGTGGAGCGAGAAGGAGCGCCTGTCGTTCGAGAAGGAGTCGATCGGCTTCTACGTGTCCGGCCACCCGCTCGACGCGTACCAGAAGGAGCTCAAGCGCTACGCGCGCCCGGTGGTGTCCGTGCAGCGCGCCCGGCGGGACGACAGGCTGACCGTCGCGGGCATCGTCGCGGCGCTGCGCGAGCGGCCCACCAAGACGGGCAAGCGCATGGCGTGGGTGACGCTGGAGGATCTGTCCGGCTCCGTCGAGCTCGTCTGCTTCCCCGGCCGCGAGGGCGGCTCGCGGATGGATCCGAAGACCGGCAAGTGGACGAAGTCGGGCCCCAGGCCCGGCTACGACCAGTGGGAGACACTGCTCAAGAGCGACGAGCCGATCCTCGTGACGGGCAGCGTGCAGGTGAACAACCGCGACGAGGAGAACCCGGTCGCCGAGCTGATCGTCGAGGACATTCAGAGCTTGCGCGAGGTGCGCGAGAAGCGGGTGAAGCGGCTCGAGCTGCGGCTCCACGTCGACATGGCCACCGACGACAAGCTGGCAAAGCTGGCGGAGATCGCGAAGAAGTTCGCCGGCGCGACGCCGATCGCCATCGCGCTGCACATGCCAGGCGAAGCCGAGACGCTCATCGGCGGCACCAACCTGAAGGTGCAGGTGACGGACGAGCTGCTCGAGGCCGTCAACCGGCTCTTCGGTGCCCGCGTGGCCGAGCCGGGCTGACGAGAGTCGCGCCCGATCGCCCAGCCGGGGAGAGGCGCAAACCGCTCGTCGCACCGCTCATCAGGGCCGCGGCTTCGAGGCCCATGCCCTCCCGGTGGACCGAAACAGCGCCGCAGCGGCAAGTGGCCCAAACCCGGCGTCGTGACGTAGAAACCGCAACGTCTGGCTCGCTTCCGTGGGGGTGCCCGTGCGCTTTCGCCTGTTCGTCACCGCGCTCCTGTGTCTTGGCGCCACCGCCTCCGCGGAGGACGAGGCCCAGCGCCGCGCGCGCGAGGAGCTCGAGCGCCAGCTCAACCAGATGGTGGGCAAGCAGCCCGCGAAGGTGCGCATCGACTTCGAGGCGCTCGACGAGCCCAACTACAAGCTGGAGGACGTCAGCTTCGAGCTCGACGGCCGGACGCTGCCGCGGCCCGCGCTCGAGACGCTGGCCACCGAGGGCACGCACGCGATCTGGAACGGCGACGTCACGCCGGGCAAGCACATCGTCGGCGCGCGCGTCGTCTACTCGAGCCAGGCCAGCGTCGTGGTGAGCGACGAGGGCGGCTACACGTGGAAGGTCTCGGGCACCACCGCCTTCGACGTGCACGCGGGCATCGAGGTGCGGGTGAGGGTGACGCCGCTGCGCGACAACGCGCAGAAGGAGATCTCCAGGCGCTTCCTGGTGCGGCTCCCCGCGACGCCGGTGATGCTGGCGAAGGTAGACGACGGGAAGATGCCCGATCCCCTCGTGAAGAAGGTCGAGCTCGCCGACGCCGGGCCCACGCCCGAGCAGCTCGCGGCCGCCGAGAAGCAGGCGCAGGCCGCCGCCGCCCTCGAGGCGAAGCGGCTCGCCGACGAAGAGAAGAAGCGCAAGGCGGAGGAGGCCGCCGAGGCGAAGCGCCTCGCCGCGGAAGAGAAGAAACGGAAGGCCGAGGAGGCGTGGGAAGCTAAGCGACTCGCTGCGGAGGAGCGGAAGCGCAAGGCCGAGGAGGCGAAGGAGGCGTTGCGCCTCGCCGCCGAGGAAAAGAAGCGCAAGGCCGACGAGGCGAAGCGGCTGGCCGCGGAAGGGAAACTGCCGCCGCCGTCGGAGCCCGTCGCCTCCGCCGAGGTGGACGCCGGTAGGCCCGAGGAGGACGCGGGTGTCGCCGAGGCCGCCGTGGAGGATGCCGGCGCGCCGCTGGTGGCCGAGGCGGCGGACGCCGGCGTGTCCGGGGGGCTGGAC
The DNA here is from genome assembly GCA_040755835.1 of Myxococcota bacterium. Taxonomy (GTDB): domain Bacteria; phylum Myxococcota; class Myxococcia; order Myxococcales; family Myxococcaceae; genus JADLDB01. The sequence goes on along the minus strand of JBFMAB010000052.1, from coordinate 5,721 downwards.
GAGTCGCCTGCCGAGGAGGCGGGTCCCCCGCTGCTCCCAATCGTTCTGGGCGCGGGCGTTGCGCTCCTCGTGCTCATCATCGTCATCGCCCGTCGCCGCTCGCAGCCGCCGAAGCTGGACGACTGACGCGCCTCGGTGTCCAGGCGCCCGGCCGTCCGCCGCGCTCGCACGGCGAGCTGCGCCTGCCGTCGCGCCCATCGAGCGCGCAGCGTGCACCAACGCTGCGCACGCCCGCGGACCGTTGTTCACAGGTGGACGTGTCGGCGCCGCTGCGTCATGGTTCGGCGCGCGGGGGCCGCGCGGGAGCGTCTCGATGAGTTGGCGGGCAGTGGTGTTCGGGCTGACGGCGCTGGGCGTCATCACGGGGTGCGGCGCGCCGCCCTCGATGTCCGACGGCGGCGACGACGCGGGCGTGGACGCTGGCCGTCCGGACGCGGCCGCCGACGCGGGCGCGGCCGACGCCGGGGGTGTCGATGGCGGTGGCCTCGACGGCGGTGACGCCGACGCGGGCCTCCACGACGCTGGGTACGCCGACGCGGGCGAGGTGGACGCGGGGACGCCCGACTCGGGCGCTCCGGACGCCGGCTTTGACGCCGGCGTGCGGCCAGACGCCGGCCCCGATGGCTGCCTCCTCTCCACCGGCGTTGGCGCGCCGTTCCGCGTGCGCGCGGTGGCCGCCAACCTCACGAGCGGAAACCTCCAGTCGTGGGATCCGGGCCACGGCCAGCGGATCCTCCAGGGCCTTCAACCCGACGTCATCCTCATCCAGGAGTTCAACTACGGCGCCAACACGCCCGCCGAGGTGCGTGGCTTCGTCGATGCGGTGTGCGGCACCCGCTGCTCCTACGTGCGCGGCGCCACCGGCAGCATCCCCAACGGCGTCATTTCCCGCTGGCCGATCGTCGCGTCGGGCGACTGGGCGGATCCGCGCGTGGGCAACCGCGCCTTCACCTGGGCGCACATCGATCTCCCGGGGCCGAGAGATCTCTGGGCCGTGTCGCTCCACCTGCTGACGGGGAACGCCGGCGAGCGGAACCTGGAGGCGCAGTCGCTCATCGCCCGCCTCGACGCCAACATCCCCGCCGAGGACTTCCTGCTCGTCGGCGGCGACCTCAACACCGACTCCCGTACCGAGAGCTGCATCGCCACGCTCGGCCAGCGCACTGTCACAGCCGGCCCGCATCCGGAAGACCAGGACGGCGTCACCGGCACCAACGCGAGCCGCTCCAAGCCGTACGACTGGGTGCTGGCGTCGCGCTGCCTGCAGAAGAACCAGGTGCCGGTCGAGATCGGCGCGCAGCAGTTCGACGCCGGCCTCGTCTTCGACAGCCGTGTCTACACCCCGCTCACCGACGTACCGCCGGTGCTGCAGTCCGACAGCGCCGCCCCGCAGATGCAGCACATGGCGGTGGTGAAGGACTTCCTCGTCCAGCCGTGACGTCAGCGGGCGAGCGGCCGGCGCCTGGCCTGCGGCAGCGGCGCCGGGCCAAACGTCTCCACCGTCACGTCCCGTCCGTCGCTGTGGAAGGTGATCGCCCCGTCGAGATCCGTGCGGTAGCAGCGCGCGCCGGCGGCGGTCCACCGCGCGACCACGTCCTCGCGAGGGAAGCCGAAGCGGTTGTTTCGGCCCACGCAGAACACCACGTAGCGGGGCCGCGTCTTCGCGATCAGCTCCGGGCCCGACGAGGTGTCCGAGCCGTGGTGGGGCGCCTTCAGCACCGTGACGGGGCCGGGCTCCAGTGTCGCCTCGCCGGCCGCCTCGACGTCGCCGGTGAGGAGGAAGTGGACCTCGCCGTGGGTGACGCGCAGGACGATGGAGCGATCGTTCTCCCCGTCGAATTCGCCGCGCTCCGGCGGCGGGCCCAGCACCTCCACCCGCGCGTCGCCCACGCGGAGCGGCCCGTCGCCGGCGGCGACTTCCTCGACGAGCGCCGCGCCCGCCGCGTCCAGGAGCGGCTGCACCAGCGGCCCCCGCCCGACGCCCGCCGGGAGCCATAGCCGCTCGACGGGCAGCGCCTCCAGCACCGAACCGAGGCCGAGCGCGTGATCCGGGTGCGCGTGGGACAGCGCCGCCAGCGACAGCCGCGTCACGCCGCGCGCGCGCAGGAAGGGCAGCACGAAGCGCCGCCCGGTGTCGTGGCCGTTGGGCACGCCGCCGCCGTCCACCAGCGCGGCCTGCCCGCGCGAGGTGATGACGATGGCGTCGCCGTGGCCGACGGCGAGGAAGGTGACGTCGACGCCCTGCACCTGCCATGCAGGCAGCGCGAGGTGCACCGCGGCCGCGAGCGGCGCCGCCAACGCCAGGAGGCGCCAGCGCCCGCGGAGGAAGACGAGCGCGCCGAGGCCCGCCCACCACGCGGCCACCAGCCACGTCGTCGGCGAGGCCAACGCGACGGCGGCCCCCGGCGCGCCGGCGAAGGCCTTCGCGATCGCGACGAAGAGCCCGGACAGCTTCAGGCCCGCCCACAGCACCGGCGTCGCCAGCGCGGGCGCCACCACGTGCAAGGCCGCCGTCGAAGCCGCCAGCACCGTGAGGAGCCCGGAGAGGGGCAGCGTGACGACGTTGGACACCAGCCCCGCGAGGCTGACGCGCTGGAAGGCGCCCAGCACCAGCGGCGCCGTGACGAGCGTGACGGCGAGCGAGGCGGTGAAGGTCTGCACGACGGCCTCGCGCCACCACGCGAGGCGCAGGCGCCAGCCGGACTGGCGCGCCGGCGAGGGCAGGGGGAGCGGCACGGCCGCGCGAAACAGCGGCGCGAGGAGGATGAGCGCCAGCACCGCCACGAAGGACAGCTGCACGGACAGATCGAACGGCGCCGCCGGATCGACGAGCGTCATCGCCAGGCCCGCGGCCGCGAGCGCGTTCAGGGGATCGCTCCGCCGCCGCAGCGCGTGCGCGCACAAGAGCAGCGTGCACATCACGGCCGAGCGCACCGCCGGCGCCTGGAGCCCGGTGAAGACGACGTAGCTCCACACCAGCGGCACCGACAGCGGTCCGGCCCAGGCCCGGGGATCCCGGCGCCGCGTGCGCGACGTCATCCGCCGGGACAGCAGCCAGCGCAGGATCGCGAAGGCCGTCAGCGCCAGCACCGCGACGTGGAGGCCGCTCACCGACAGGACGTGCGCGAGGCCGCTCTTCGAGAAGTCCTCCTCGAGCTCCTCGCCCAGCTCCGCGCGCTGCCCCGCCGCCAGCGTGAGGAAGAGGCCCGCCGCCTCCGCGTCGCCCGTGGCGGCGAGCGCCCGCGCCTTGAGGGACGCGTGCGCCCGCGCCAGCCACGCGCGCCACGCGGGCGGCTCCGACAGCACCACCAGGCGCCGCGCGTCGAAGCCGCCCGTCATGGGCTGGCCGTGGCGCATCGCCCACGGCGCGCGGCTCCACTCGCCGGGGTTGCTCGCAGGGTTGAGCGGCTTCAGGCGCGCCGCGACGCGCACGCGCTGGCCGGCGACGAGGGCGAGCTCCGCGTCGGTGCTGAGCGACACCCGCAGCCGCGCCGGCGCTCCGTCCACGCGGGCCACCGCCAGCCGCACGGTGGTGCCCGACGGGTGCGGGACGACGTCCTCGACGACCCCCTCGAGGATCGCCTGGCCCGGCGGCGGAACATCCACCCCCAGCCCAAGCGTTGCAGTGGTGATTCCCAGGGCCCCACACGACAGGAGGAGCGCCAACCCCGCGCCGGGACGCGGAGCGCGCCACCACGCCAGGCCGCAGAGGGCCGCAGCGACGACGGCCGCCAGGGCCGGCGAGACGTCAACCCAGGCCGCGCCCCCGACACCCGCCAACAGGGACAAAAAAGGAAAGAAAACCGGGCGGTTGCCCAGGGCCCACCACGTCCACCGTCCCATCCCCACCCTCCACGCCCAACCCCCAGCCCAGCCCCACCACACCTCACACGCCCTTCCGAGTCTGATGGATGTGGGAAGTTGTAGTCAAGCCCATTTCGTGGTATGAAACACCACCCTCCGGCGGCTATCAGGGCCGGATTCCCAAGTAAAATCAGAGGACTGCAAGCGAATGTTCAAGCCAGGCGATAAGGCGGTCTACCCCGGTCACGGCGTCGGCGAAGTGGTCGGAATCGAGCACACCGAGGTGGCTGGCCAGCGGCAGTCCTTCTACGTGCTGAAGATGCTGGAGAAGAACGGGGGCCGGTTCCTCATCCCCATCAACAAGATCGGGCAGGTTGGCCTTCGCGAGATCATCTCCGAGGACGACGTGCGTCAGGTGTACGCGATCCTCAAGGAGAAGGACATCTCGGTGGACTCCACCACCTGGAACCGCCGGTACCGGGAGTACATGGAGAAGATCAAGACGGGCTCCGTCTTCGAGATCGCCGAGGTGCTGCGCGACCTCTACCTCCTGAAGGGCGACAAGGACCTGTCCTTCGGCGAGCGCAAGATGCTCGACACCGCGCGTTCGCTGCTCATCAAGGAGCTGGCGTTCGCCAAGGGCGTCACCGAAAACGACATCGAGGCGGATCTGAAGAAGATCTTCAACCTCCCGGAGAACCCTCCGAAGATGTCGGAGATCAGCGAGAAGCCGGAGAAGCCGGCGAAGGACAAGGACGCGAAGAAGAACTGACGCGCTCGCCGTCGGGTGTAGCTTCCACGGCCCCGGTCGCCTCCTGGAGGTGGCCGGGGCTCTTTCTTGCCCGGATGACCGCCATGAGCGACGAGCCTTCGCAGGAACCGACGCCGTCTTCCGCGCCCGCCGAGACGCCGCAGCAGGAGCGCGAGCGGCTCATCGCCGAACTGGAGAAGGACGTGCGGCGCCCTGGCGTGGGCGTGCTGCCGCCGGTCGCGGCGGTCGCGCTGGCGGGCTCGCTGTTCCTCCTCGGCTCGATGCGCGCGGATCTCGCGTACTTCTTCTCGTCGCGCGACCCGATCGAGCTCGGCGCAGAGGGCGGCTACCACCTCGAGCGCGCCGTCTCGAACCGCTACGCGCAGGTGCACGGCGTGCCGTCGCTGCGCGGCTGGTACGTCGAGGAGCCGGCCGGCAGCTTCGTCATCGTCGGCGTGATGGACACGCCGCTGCTCGTCCGCCGGGCCACCTTCCCCGACGAGGCGCGCGACGCCAGGGGCAAGCGGCCGCAGCCCAAGCAGAACCCCTTCTTCGCGCGCGGGCGCCTGTTGAGCCGCGAGGACGCGAGCCGCTATGCCGACGTCTTCGAGCAGTACTCGGCCTGGAGCGGCGACCAGGCGCAGTGGCTGCTGCTGGCCGAGCAGCCGCCCGGCGGCGATCGCAGCGTGCTGCTCTACGGCTCTTTCCTGACGATCTTCTCGGTCGTGAACGCGTGGCTCCTCGTGCGCGGGCTGCTCCTGCGGATGAAGCGTTGAGGTGACCGCCGGCCCGCGCCGTCGTCGTCCTCGTCCTCGCCGCGACGGAGTTCTGCGTGACCTCGAGAGCGGACCCGGACGCGCTCGAGCCCGGCGCCGTGGAGCGCGCGAGGGACTGGGGCGAGGCGCTCGCGGCCGCGCTCTTCACGCCGGCGGAGGGGCCGCTGGAGCCCGTCCCCGCGTCGCTCAGTCAGAGGCTCCGGACAGTCGAAGGGCCGGGCGCCTCGCGAGCACCCGGCCCCGGAGCGTCGTGCGCGCTCGCCGGTCAGGTGAAACAGGCGGGAGCTTACGCAAGCGTCGGGACGGGCACGTCGTAGCCGAGGCTGCGGAGGCGACGAACGAGGCCCCGGGCGAGGCGTTCGCGGTCGCGGCCGTCGAAGTGGTGTGGGC
>JBFMAB010000051.1:0-10070 GCA_040755835.1 Myxococcota bacterium | reverse complement strand
GCGGCTCGCCCGCGAGGCCGAGGCGCAGGCGAAGGCGGAGGCGGCGCGGCTCGAGCAGGAGAGGAAGGACGCCGAGCGCCGGAGGGTGGAGGCGGAGGCGGGGCAGACGCTGGCGGCGGGCCTCGCGAAGACGAAGCGCGAAGGCTTCATGGCGCGGCTCAACGGGTTGTTCGGCGGGGCGCCGAAGGCCATCGACGAGCACACGCTGGCGGAGCTCGAGGAGGTGCTCTTCACCGCGGACATCGGGGTGAGGACGGCGTCGCGGTTGGTGGAGCTGGCGCGGGAGAAGGCGAAGGCGAAGGAGCTCGACCAGCCGGAGAAGCTCAAGGCGGTCATTCGCGCGGAGGTGGAGAAGATCGTCGACTTGAAGGCGCCGCACTCGCTGTCCGGGGGTGGGCCCCCGCACGTCATCATGGTGGTGGGAGTCAACGGCGCTGGGAAGACGACGACCATCGGGAAGTTGGCGGCGAAGGCGAAGGCGGCGGGGAAGAAGGTGCTGCTGGGCGCGGGCGACACGTTCCGCGCGGCGGCGGCCGAGCAGCTGGACGTGTGGGCCGAGCGCGCGGGCGTGGACATCGTGAAGGGGCCGGCGGACGCGGACCCGGCGTCGGTGGTGTTCGACGCGGTGAAGAAGGGCGTGGCGGAAGGGTACGACCTGGTCATCGCGGACACGGCGGGGCGGCTCCACACGAAGGCGAACCTGATGGAGGAGCTCAAGAAGGTGCGCCGCGTGGTGGACAAGGCGCTGCCGGGCGCGCCGCACGAGGTGCTGCTGGTGCTGGACTCCACCAACGGTCAGAACGCCATCATGCAGGCGAAGCAGTTCCAGGAGGCGGTGGGCGTCACCTCCATCGCGCTGACGAAGCTGGACGGCACCGCGAAGGGCGGCGTCATCATCGGCATCTGCGACGAGCTGAAGGTGCCGGTGTCGTGGGCGGGCGTGGGGGAGAAGGTGGCGGACCTGCGGCCGTTCGAGCCGAAGGAGTTCGTCCAGGCGCTTTTTGACTGAGCTCTTGTGCGCAATCTCGCGCGGAAGGCGCGTCACGCTTCACCGCGGATGAGCTCGGCCAGCTGTTTCGTGGTCAGCTTGCCCACCGCGTCGGTGCCAGCGAGCAACGCGTCGACCAGCTCGCGCTTCTCGGCGTGGAGCGAGAGGATCTGCTGCTCGATGGTGCCTTCCGCGATGAGCCGGTAGACGGTGACGGGCTTGTCCTGGCCGATGCGGTGCGCGCGATCGCTGGCCTGGTCCTCGACCGCGGGGTTCCACCACGGGTCGAGGTGAATGACGTAGTCGGCGGCGGTCAGCGTGAGGCCGGTGCCGCCCGCCTTCAGCGAGATGAGGAAGACGTCGCCGCCTTCTCCGCGCTGGAAGGCCTCCACGCGCTGCTGGCGCTCGGCGACGGGCACCTGTCCGTCGAGGTACGAGTGGGTGACGCCTTCCCGCCGCAGCGCGTCCACCACCAGCGCGAGGTGGGAGGTGAACTGCGAGAAGACCAGCACGCGGTGTCCGCCGGCGGCGAGATCGCGCAAGAGCTCGAGCAGCCGATCCAGCTTCGAGGTCGGACCGTTCCAGCCCGCGTCCACCAGCTTCGGGTGGCAGGCCGTCAGCCGCAGCCGCGTGAGCGCCGCCAGCACGTCGAAGCGCTTCGACTCGCCGGTGACGTCGCCCAGCTCGGCGACGGCGCTCAGGCGCACGTCGTCGTAGAGCGCGCGCTCCTCCGGCGTCAGCGGCACCAGCACGTCGAGATCGGTGCGGGGCGGCAGCTCCCTGGCGACGGCCGCCTTGGTGCGCCGGAGGATGAAGGGTTTCACCAGTTGGGCCAGCGCGGCGAGCGCCTCCTTCGAGCCCGAGCCGAAGCGGGCGCGGAAGGACTCCTCGCTGCCCAGCAGCGCGGGCATGGTGGCGCGGAAGAGGCTCCACAGCTCGCCGACGTGGTTCTCCACCGGGGTGCCCGTCAACGCCACCACGAAGTCGGCGTCGAGCCGGTGCGCCGCCTTCGCCCGCTGCGTGCCGGCGTTCTTGATGGCGTGGGCCTCGTCCAGCACGACGGTGGAGAAGCGCGTCTTCGCGAAGGTCTCGGCTTCGCGGGCGAACAAGGACCAGCTCGCCACCACCACGTCGCCCTTCCCGAGGCCGCCCAGCGAGCGATCGCCTTCGTGGAAGAGGTGGAGTTGAAGCTTCGGGGCGAAGCGCGCGGCCTCGGTGCGCCAGGTGTGCAGCACCGACGACGGCGCGACGACGAGGGCGGGCCCCAGCTTCGCGCGGGCGAGGAGGAAGGCGAGCGCCTGCAGCGTCTTGCCGAGGCCCATGTCGTCGGCCAGCACCGCGCCGCGGGCCCACTGGGCCAGGCGGGACAGCCACTCGAAGCCCTCGCGCTGGTAGTCGCGCAGCGTCGCCTCGAGGGCCCTGGGGACCGGGAAGGCCGCGTCCCGCGCGTCGGCCAGGCGCGCCATCAGCGCCTGCCACTCCTGCGCGGCCTCGACGGCCTGCACCTCGGGCGCGAGCGCGTCGATGAGGGGCGCGGCGCCCAGCGGCAGCTCGGCCGGCTTGCCAGGCGCGCCCAGGTGGGCCAGCGGGGCGAGGCGCTCGACGAGGGCCTCGGACAGTTGGGCGTACTCGCCTTCGGCCAGCTCGACGAAGCGGCGGCGCTCCCGGGCGGCTTCCAGGAGCGCGGCCAGGGCGACGCGGCGGTCGTCGACTTCCACCTCGCCCTCGAGGCCGAACCAGTCGCGCTTCTTCGTGATGGACAGGCGCAACGAGGCCAGGGAGGCCTCGCGGGTGAATTTCACCCTCGGCGCCTGCCACTCGACGGGGACGCCCAGGGCCTCGAGGCGACGGAGCGCTTCGATGTGCTCGGGCGCGCGTGACAGCGAGAAGGTGAAGGGGTCGGCGCAGGCCGTGGGGTCGAGGCCCAGGCGGGTGGCCAGCGCGTTCGCTTCGGCCAGCTCGGCGGTGAAGTCGCGGCGGGTGAAGGCGCGGCGCCGGCCGTCGAAGGTGGCGGACACCGGCACGCCGTGGCCGGGCACGAAGACGGGCCCGCCCTCGAGCGGCTCGACGCGCAGGGACAGCGAGAGGCCGGCGGGCGCGGAAGAGATGCGGGCGAGCAGCCGGGTGGCGGGCGGCCGCTCGTCGCCGCGGAGCTCGTCGGGCAGCTCGACGGTGGCGCCGGCTTCGAGGGTGGGGAGGAGCTGCGTGAAGCGCGGCAGCGCCTCGCGGGGCAGGTCGGCGCCGGTGGCGTGCGCGGCGTGGAGAAGCGCGGTGAAGGCGGGCGAGAAGTGGGCGAGCAAGACGCGCCCGTCGTCCGTGCCGACGACGGCGACTTCGCCGGTGGAGCACGGGACGGTCGCGGGCGTCCCCTCGAGGGGCCAGTCGCCTGCGGCGAAGGCGAGCCGGTAGCCCTCGTCCGTCTCCGTCACCCGGACGGTGCCTTCGACGCGGGTGGCGGGGCGCGGCGGCTCTCTTCCGTCGTACCAGTGCACGCGCGGGTGTCCGGCGAGCTGGAGCAGCGCGTCACCGAAGAGGGGGCTGCGGGGCGACGTCGCGGACGCGGCGATGGCGAAGCGCTCGGCGAGCTGGCGATCGACCCCGTCGACGGCGAGGAGCGCCTCGGTGGGCGACACCTGACGGCTCGTCTTCGACGGCCCGCGCTTGCCGATGGGGTGCAGCCGGAGCTCGACGGTCCTCTCGTCGAGGACGAAGGCGAGCAGCCCCCGAGGTCGGGGGGCGGTCGGCGCAGCGGGCGCCGCGGTGATGGCGTCCAGGAGGCGTTCCCACGGCGGGCGGACGGCGCGCAGCAGCGCGTCGCGGAAGTCGGCGTCGGCGGCGCCGGCAGCCCACAGGAAATCGAGGACGGCGACGCGGTGGACGCAGGCGGGCTGGTGGTCGCAGGTGCAGGTGATGGTCGGGGCGCGGACGAAGCGAAACACGTCGTCGATGCGCAGGCGGTGGCTGTGGGGGCTCCCGTGCATGTTGACGATGAGGTCGAGGGCTGCTTCCTGGGCGCGGTACTGGAGGTTCGACACGCCGAGGCCCCGCGGCCAGCCGGTGGCGAGGCGGAGCCGTTCGGCGCGCGCGGTGGCCTGCAGCGGGGCGAGCGCGGGCTCGGGCGTCGGTGGCGGTTCGGCCGGTGGCTGCCGGCGGAGTTGGGCGACGGCGGCCTCGAAGCGCGTGAGGGTGTCGACGAGCGCGCGGGTGGGTCGCTCGAGCTCCACGCGCAGGGGAGCGGTCCACGGCGCCCTGGCGGGCGGCGGCACCTGCAGCATGGCCACGGGCCAGTTGAGGAGATCGGGGATGCCGAGGGCGTCGACGCGGCGGAGGAGCGTCACTCGGTCGGGGAGCGCCTGCAGGGGGATGACGGCGTCGGTGGCGGGTCGGACGAGGTGGCGGCGCAGCCAGTCCTTGAAAGCGTCGAGGATGGCGAAGAAGTCGCGGTCAGCCCAGAGGAGGTCGTCGGCGCGGTCGAGGAACTCGGCGACGGAGAAGTGGTGGTGCAAGGCCAGCGAGAAGAGCTGCGTGCGGAGCCTGTGCCGGAGCTTCAACTCGACGACGGCGTCGCTGAGGCGGGCGCCGCCGGCGTCGGTGCCGCGGACCAGCGGCGCGAGGGTGCCGAAGGTGTCGGCGGCGTCGAGGAAGGTGTCGAAGGCTCCGGCCTCGTTGCGTTGGGCCCAGTAGACGAAGGCGCCGACGACGCGCGGGTAGGGGACGGGGAGTTTCCGGTGGGCGGGGCGGTTGGCGAGGAAGGCGTCGACGGTGCCGGGCCAGCGCCGCGCGAGGTCGATGAAGAGTGCGTGGCGCGGGTCGTCCTCGCCGAAGGCCGTCGCGACGTCGGCGAGTGGGCGGGCGAGCAGCGGGCTGCCGGCGAGGTAGCGCGCGACGTCGGAGAGGCTGTTGGCGCTCGCGAGGCGGGGATCCATGGGGGCCGCCATAGCGCGTGCCGCGGGTGGGTGAAAACGCTGGCGAGTGGTTTCGCTGCCCGCCGTGCACCACAGGCGGGGTGGACGCCTACGGTGCGGTCGGGTCGAGGAGCCGGACGCCGGGAAATCGCAGGAAGTCGTGATCGCACGACACGACGGTGGCGCCGTGCTCGAGCGCGAGCGCCGCGAGGTGCGCGTCGCTGGTGAGGTTGCCGCCCGTGCCCACGCGGACGAGCAGGTCGCGCAGCAGCGAGGCGTGGCGTTCGGCGGGAGCGACCACGGTTGCCGCCGGCGCTGCGAGCCAGAGGTCGAGGAGGTCGAACGCCTCTGCCGTCGTGAGCGGGCGCGTGAAGACGCCCGCGCGCGTCGCCACGCGAAGGAAGGCGAGCAGAGCGGTCCAGGCCAGGCCGACGGGTGTCCTGGCTCCGAGGGCGGCGGAGAGCCACGTGCGGCAAGCGGTGTGCTGAGATTCCGTCACGTCGAGCAAGCGATTTCTTCACGTGGTGGCCTCCAGCTTCGGCACGAAGGCGCGGCGGTGCTTCGCGACGCTGTAGATGGCGTGGAGCAGCTTCCGCATGGCTGCAATGAGGGCGAGCTTCTTCGGTTTGCCGGCGGCGACGAGGCACTCATAGAAGCGCTTGAGCCAGGCGTTCTTCCGCACCGCCGTCAGCGTCGGCATGTACAGCGCCGTGCGGAGGGCTGCGTTGCCGATGGTGGTGGCAGCGGCGCGAGTCGGCTGACGCTTGCCAGACTGCCGCAGTGCAGGGACGACGCCGACGTAGGCGGCGAGCGCGCGCTCGTCGCGGAAGTCAGACGGGTCTCCGAGGACGGCGATGAGACGCGCCGCGGTGCCAGAGCCGATGCCGTCGATGGTGGTGAGGAGCTTGCCGACTTCGTGCTTGTCGAGGCGGGACTCGATGTCGCGGTCGAGCTCCTTGAGGCGAGCGCGGAAGACGTCGATGTCCTGGCAGAAGTACTTCACCTGGACGCGGTAGGCGTGGCCGTGGTGACGGCCGACGGACGTCTTCGCCGCGGCGATGAGCTGGTCCGCGAGCTGAAGGCCGACGAAGTGTCGGCCGTCGTATTTGAAGTTGGAGAGCGTCTTCCGCGGCACACCGAGGAAGGCCTCGGCCGTCGGGTAGTCCTTGAGGATGCCGGTCGCGAGCTCGCTGTCGAGGGTGCGGACGTAGCGGGTGAATTCCGGGAAGCCCAGGTCCACCACCCGGTGCAACTCTCTGACTCGGTCGCCCAGGTCCTGCATCAGCCGGTTGCGCAGGCGGACCAGCTCGCGCAACTCGTCGGTGACGGAGTCCGGCAGGCGGCTCACCACCGGCTTCTTCTGCGCGGCAAAGCGAGCGATGCCCATCGCGTCGATGGCGTCCGTCTTCGTGCGCTGCATTTCCTCGGCAGCGAAGCGGCTGGTGCGAGACGGGTTGAGGAGCGCCACCTTGAAGCCGTTCGCCATCAGCGCCGCGACGAGGTTCTTCCAGTAGTGCCCCGTGGCCTCGAGCGCGACCAGGGCGACGTCTTCCGCGGCGCCCAGCACGCGAAACAGCTTCGCGTACCCGTCCACATCCTCGGTGAAGCTCGTCGACTCCTCGACGATTCCACCGTCGTCATCGACGACGGCGATGAAGTGCTTCTCCGAAGCCACATCGATTCCTGCGTACCGCATGTCCTTCCTCCCTCTCGACGGGGAGAGTCGGGAGCCTCGGAGCCGGTGTTGATGCCCACCCTTGTCCATGCGGGGACTCAGGCCCATGCCTGGCCCCAGAATTCCGTCCGGGCCTGCAACACCGGTCGAGGGCGCCAATCTCAGCAACGAGGACGATGCCTCAAGGCGTCCACGGCGACCCTCTCCCGATTTCCGTCGGGCTCCGTCTACACCGCTGCCCACAGCCGGCGAGCCGTTTCCCACAACCTTCGAGTCTCCCCCTGCACCCCCTCCGACAACTGCGCGACGACCGCGACTTGCATCGGAGGACTTCCGTGAGTGGGCGTCATACAAGGCGCGTCGCGGTTGACGGCGTACAGGAGCACGTTGGTGTCGACGATGAACACGTCCCGATGGCGAGCTTGCGGGCGATCTCCTCGTCTTCCAACTCGGCCGCGAGGCGGAGGGCCTTGGTGAGATCGACGCCCGGGTGCTGGCCCATGGCGTAGGTCGGGAAGCGCACGGGCCGACCCGTGACGGAGGGGCCGCTCAGGCCGGCGCGCAGCGCCTGGTTGAGCGCGTCCTTGAACGAGAGGCCCTTCGCGCGCATCAGGCGCTTGAGCTGGGCGACGACGTCGGGCTCGAGCGTGACGGTGGTACGCATGTCATCACGATAGCAGTCCAGAGACATCATGATGCGTCCGTCCCTGAAACCGGCGGGCGCGAGGGGAGCCTGGAAGAACCGCCCCATTCAGCTCGCCCTCGACTCCCCTCGCACCGCGCGCCGTGCCGACGCCCCCGTGTCCCCTTGCCCATCACCTTGCGTCGGCGAGGGAGGGCACTGCGGGCGGAGTGCCAACGGCAAGCGGGCGGAAATGCGTGCGGGCGGGGGTGGGGAAGCGTCTCACCTCGCGTGGAGGCGGCTCGCGGCGCGGACGAGCGTGCGTGCACCAGGTGACTCTCGGCGGGTGAGAAGCAGGGAAGTGGTGTTGAGAAGCAGGGGCGTGGTGTGAGGACGTCCGAGTGCGGGCCGCGGGGGGGAACGGCGGCGGGCGGGGTCACGGCGTCGCGGCGGGCTTCGGGACGGCCTGCAGGCGGCGGAGGGAGTCGGCGCCGGCGGCGACGGCCTGGCGGAGCGTCTCGCCCAGCTCCTGGGAGAGGGCGTTCGTCTGGACGGCGGCGATGAGGAGCGCGGCGACGACCTCCATGCGGCGGAGGAGGACGGGCAGGGGCATCAGCGGGCCCAGGGAGAGGACGGCTTCGCGGAGCAGCTCGCGGGTCGCCGGATCCGTCACCTGGGACGACGCGCGGTAGACCCGCGTCACGAGGTCGTCCACCACCTTCCACGCCGCCACCCGGGAGAGCTCGTTCATGGTGGCGGTGTAACGCACGGGGGTGACAACCGATTCTCCGGTTCGTAAGTGACTGGATCGACAGGTCGGGGAGCGAGGTTGGGCCCCGAAAAAGCCGCAGCGCCGTGGTAATGGGCGTGGCGCGTTGAACCAGGTGGGACGCAGGGGGTACCGGCGGCAGATGGCGAAAGTGCTCGTGACAGGCGGGGCAGGCTTCATCGGATCGCACCTGTGCGATCGGCTCGTGGAGCGCGGGCACGAGGTGCTCGTGCTCGACGACTTCTCCCTGGGGCGGGAGGAGAACCTCGCTCAGGTCGCGGGGCGCGTGCGGATCCTGAGAGGCTCGGTGCTGGACGTCGCGCAGCACGCCCAGGCGCTCAAGGGGGTCACGCTCATCTACCACCTGGCGGCGCTGATCAGCTCGCACGACAGCCTGAAGACGCCCGACGAGTACACGCACGTGAACATCGGCGGCCTGCTGCGGCTGCTGGACGTCGCGAGGACGTTGTCACCCCGCCCGAGGATCGTCTTCGCGTCGAGCTCGACCGTGTACGGCATTCGTAGTGAGCCGACGTGTCGCGAGACCGACGTGCCGGCGCCCGCGAACGTGTACGCGCTGACGAAGCTCGCGGGCGAGCACCTCCTGTCAATGTACCAGGAGCGCGATGGCTACGAGTTCTGCTGTCTGCGGCTGTTCAACGTGTACGGGCCACGGCAGAATCCGCACCACCCCTACGCCAACGTGACGTGCAAGTTCGCGCACGCGGCGGCTGTGGATCGAAAGGTGAAGCTCTACGGGACCGGGGAGAACACGCGCGATTTCGTGTTCATCGACGACGTCGTGGCGGCATTCCTCCGGGTGGGGGAGCCGACGCCTTCCCGCCTCTACAACGTGGGCACGGGGAAGGACGCGTCGATCCGCTCGTTGCTCTCCACGGTGGAGCAGGTGTCGGGCGTGAAGCTCGAGGTGGAGCAACTGCCGGCGTGGACGAACGACATCAAGGCGATCCGGGCGGACGTGTCGCGGGCGGCGAAGGAGCTGACCCTCGAGGCGAAGATGCCGCTGGCCGAAGGGCTTCTGCTGACGGTTGAGTACTTCAGGAAGAACCCGCGATGACTCCGAAGGTGTGTCTCGCGATCTCCGCGTACAATTCGGACGCGTCCATCATTCGCCTGCTCGAGGAGGCCTCGCGGGTGGAGGACGCGCCGTGGTCGAAGGTGCTGGTGGTGGACTCGCTCGGAACCGGAGGAATTCCGAAGGCGATCGCTGAGCGAGGGTGGGCAGGTTGGGCTGAGTACCGGTCGTATGCCCAGAACCTGGGCAGCGCGGGGAACCTCGCCGAGCGGCTTAAGATCCCCGCGGAGCAGGGCTTCGACTTCGTGTACGCGATCAACCACGATGGTCTGATCGTGCCCGATGCGGTCCGAAATCTGGTCTCGTTCGCAACCACGAGGCCTCGGGTTGGGGCGGTCTACCCTTTGCGCCGGTACACCAACAGCGGCAACCGATTCGACCTGACTGGTACCTGGCGGTTTCCGCTCCCGGCGATCCGGTCGCACGCCATGCCGACCGCGGATTTTCTCGAAGTGCATTGGGGCTCAAGCAACGGTGCGTTGTACGCGATGGCGCCGGTCCGTGAGGGCATTTGCGTTTGGGCTGACTTCTGGATGGGCTGGGAGGACCTCGCCTACGGCTGGGGGCTCGAGGAGAACGGGTACGAGCAGTTCGTGCTTCCCAGCGTCGTTCTCAACGACGACTACGAGTACGAGTCGCGCGAGATCGGCCCGTTCTCGTTCTTCGTCTCGGAGAAGCCGACCTGGTACTGGTACTACATGGCGCGGAACCTCTTTCTGGCCGCGAAAAGAGCGCAGCGTGGCCCCCCGACCCAGGCTCTCGTCGGGGCACGCCTGCTTGTCGAGGCGGCCGTCACGGCGGCACTCAGGGACCGCAAGCGCGAGCGGCTCCGCTTGCTCGCGCGCGGCGTTGTGGACGGACTGCGTGGCGTCAGCGGCAAGGGCGAGGTGCCCTAGCAGGTTGCTGAAAAACGCCTCGAGACGATCGACTGGCCGTACCGAGGCGTGATCTGGTGCTGGCCATGCGTGGAACGAACGACGGACAGGGCTCGATGCTGGTGCTGATGTCGCCGGAC
>JBFMAB010000050.1:0-19396 GCA_040755835.1 Myxococcota bacterium | reverse complement strand
CTTCGCAGCCGCCGGGACGTCACCCTTCACCGACTCCTCCTTCGACTCGACCTTCTGCTTTCTCGCCATGGGTGCTCCTTTGCAGAGCCACCCCGGGGCGAAACACCGAAATCAGGGCACTCCCCGCGGCCCGGCGGCGGAAACGCCTTCGTGCTTCGCCTCCCGGGCTGGCGCCAAGCGCGAGCCGCTGAACGACAGGAGGCGTGAGGCCCGAGCTCAGCCTCGGGAGGAGCGCGCCCGCGCCTCCAGCCACGCCTGCACCGCCAGCCCCGTTCCGAACGGCCAGGCGCGCAGCTTCTCCGGCGGCACGGGCTTCACCGCCTCCAGCTCCTCCGAGAGCGCCACCGTCCCCGTCGCCTTCACGTGGTACGCGACGATCAGCTCGTTGCGCATCTCGAACGGGTACACGCCCACCAGCGAGACGATGTCCCCGTCGAGCGACAGCTCCTCCTTCACCTCGCGCAGCACCCCCGCCTCGGGCGCTTCGCCCGCCTCGAGGAACCCGGTGATGAGCCCGAACATCTTCTCGGGCCAGCCGCGCCCGCGCGCGAGCAGCACGTTCCCTTCGTGCTCGACGATCGCCGCCACCACCGGCGTCGGGTTGCCCCAGTGCACGAAGCCGCAGCCCTCGGCCGCGCACGCGGGCCGCTCCTTCCCGTGCAGCGCCTTCTTCTCCAGCTTCGCGCCGCACTTCGGGCAGAACCTGAACTCCATCACTTCTCCTCCGCGAGGATCCGCTCCAGCACCGGCCGCCTCGAGCGCCGTCGACAGCCGCCCCGCGAGGTCGCCCCGCGCCGGCGCCTGCAACACCACGACGGACTGGAGGCTCGCGAGCATGCGCACCTTCTACTCCCAGGCTACAAGGCCTCCATGCCCTTCGACGCGGTCCTCTTCGACATGGACGGCGTGCTGGTGAAGTCCTTCGAGGCGTGGTTCCGCGTCGTCGAGGCCGCCGGCGTGCGCTTCCGCGGGCGCCCCATCTCCCGCGAGGAGTTCACCCCCACCTTCGGCCAGGGCACCGCCGCCGACGTGCCCGCCTTCGGCCTCGCCTGCACCACCGAGCAGCTCGACGCCTTCTACGTCGCCGAGTTCCCCCGCCACCTCGACGGCGTCTGGGTGAACCCCGAGGCGCGCCCGCTCCTCGAGGCGCTCGCCGCCGCCGGCACGAAGCAGGGCCTCGTCACCAACACCGTCTCGCCGCTGGCGCAGGTCATCCTCCGGCACGCCGGCCTCGAGCCCTTCTTCGCCTCCATCGCCACCGCCGACCGCGTCGCGCACGCGAAGCCGGCGCCCGACCTGGTGCTGCTCGCCTGCCAGGAGCTCTCCGTCGCCCCCGCCCGCGCGTGGTTCATCGGCGACTCCCGCTACGACCGCGGCGCCGCGCAGGCGGCCGGCGTGCACTTCGTCGGCCTCGGCCTCGACGGCGACACCCGCCTCGAGCGCCTCGCCGACTTCCCGCTGCCCACGTCCGACGGGAGGGCGTCATGACCACCCGCATCGAGCGCGACACCTTCGGCCCCATCGAAGTCCCCGCCGAGCGCCTGTGGGGCGCGCAGACGCAGCGCAGCCTCCACTTCTTCCCCGTGTCCCGCGAGACGATGCCGAAGGAGCTCATCGCCGCCCTGGCGCGGGTGAAGCGCGCCGCCGCCGCCGTCAACGCGCGCCTCGGCGTCCTCGACGCGAAGAAGGCCGACGCCATCGTCCAGGCCGCCGACGAGGTCCTCGCCGGCCGGCACGACGCCGAGTTTCCCCTGTCCGTCTGGCAGACCGGCAGCGGCACCCAGACGAACATGAACGTCAACGAGGTGCTCGCCAACCGCGCCTCCGAGCTCCTCGGCGGGCCGCGCGGCGAAGGCCGCCTCGTCCACCCCAACGACGACGTCAACCACAGCCAATCGTCGAACGACGTCTTCCCCACCGCGATGCACCTCGCCGCCGCCGAGGCCGTCACCCGCCGGGTGCTGCCCGCGCTCGGGGCGCTCGAGAACGCCTTTGACGCGAAGGCGAAGGCCTTCGCCCACGTCGTCAAGCTGGGCCGCACCCACCTGCAGGACGCCACCCCCCTCACCGTCGGCCAGGAGCTGTCCGCCTTCGTCGCGCAGCTCGCGCACGCCCGCGCGCACCTCGAGGCTGCGCTGCCCCACGTCCACGAGATCGCCCTGGGCGGCACCGCCGTCGGCACCGGCCTCAACGCGCCGAAGGGCTACGCCTCCGCCGTCGCCGAGGAGCTCGCGCGCCTCACGGGCCTGCCCATCGTCTCCGCGCCCAACAAGTTCGAGGCGCTCGCCACCTGCGACGCGCTCGTGCACCTGCACGGCGCGCTGAAAGGGCTCGCCACCAGCCTCTTCAAGGTGGCCAGCGACGTGCGCCTCCTCGCGTCGGGCCCGCGCGCCGGCCTGGGCGAGCTGCGCCTGCCCGAGAACGAGCCCGGCTCCAGCATCATGCCGGGCAAGGTGAACCCCACGCAGTGCGAGATGCTCACCATGGTGGCCGCCCGCGTCCTCGGCAACGACACCGCCGTCACCGTCGGCGGCATGAACGGCCACCTGCAGCTCAACGTCTTCCGCCCGCTCGTCGCCGACGCCGTCCTCCAGTCCTGCCGGCTGCTCGCCGACGGCATGGAGGGCTTCCGCGCGCACCTCGTCGAAGGCCTCGAGGTGAACGAGGCGCGCACCCGCGCCCTGGTGCAGGACTCCCTGATGTTGGTGACGGCGCTCGCCCCGCACGTCGGCTACGACCAGGCCGCGGCGGTGGCGAAGAAGGCGCACGCCGACGGGACGACGCTGCGGGAAGCGGCGCTCGCGCTGGGCGTGGTGAGCGGGGAGGACTTCGATCGCTGGGTGACGCCGGAGCGGATGCTTGGGCCGGAATGAAGCGGACTGGGCAGCGCTGGGCCTGACGGGCAACCCGTTCGAGAACGTCCTGCCCGGAGAGCACCTCGACTGGGTCGACGTGCCCGCGCCCGTCCGCGCCGCGCTCGCCCACCGCCCCTTCGTCGTCGAGCTCGTGGGCGAGAAGGGCGCCGGCAAGACGACGACGCTCCGCTGGTACGCCGGCCACCACGCCGACGCGCGCTACGCGTACTGCGCCGGCGCCGACCTCCCGCCGCTCCCCTGGGAAGGCGCGCAGGTGCTGTGCCTCGACGAGGCCAACAACCTCTCCCGCGACGCGCTGGAGGCCGTGGCCCGCGAGGCGCGCACCCGCGGCGTGTCTCTCCTCGTGTCCACCCACTGGACGCTGGCCGAGGCGCTCGGGCGCGTGCAGTCCTTCGCCCTCGGCCGCTTCACCGCGCTCTCGTGGGTGGACAAGCGCGTCGCCGCCGCCAGCCTCACCGGCCGCGCGCGCTTCGACTTCGACGCGGTGGCGCATGCGCTCTTCCCCCGCGTCTCGCGCGTCAACTACGCGCTGTTGCGCGTGCTGTACGAACTGGCCGAGAACCTCGCCCGCGGCATCGAGGCCCACGACGCGCTCGACGACGCGCTCGCCCGCGCCCGCGAGGACGAGACGGTGGCCCCCTTCCTCCAGCCCTGACGGCCGGGCGCCAGGTCAGCCGCGGCGCCGCGGGCCCACCTTGAACTCGAGCGTGCGTTTCGGGTCGATGGCCCAGGGAATGTCCAGCTCTGCCACCACTTCCCACGTCACCTTCACGTGGCGTCCTTGCCAGCTCAGCGGGCCCCGCTCGGGCAGCCGCGCGGAGAACGGCAGCTCTCGCATCGTCACCGGACCCACGTGCAGAGGGCCCCTCCACACCTCGACGCGCTCGCCATTCCCCGAGCCGTGGACCCGCGCGTGGATGGACAGGTTCACCGCACTCACCTTCGCCAGCTTCTCGTTGCCGGGCTCGGGAAAGACGACCTTGCCCGCCACCGTGTCGCCCAGCGCGTACGCGCCGCGCTCCAGCCACACGCCGAAGACGTCGCTCACTGGTGTACCTCCGGCAGCACCTCGACGGGCGCCTCCAGGACGAGGTCGGGCCAGTTGTCCACGTCCACCCGCACCTCCACCGTCGTGTAGAACCAATTCGACTTCCCGCTCCACGTCGGGGGGATGTCCGTGGGGATCGGCACCGCGATGCGCCGCTCGATGTGCTGCGACAGGAGCTGCGGCAGGTCGAGCGGCTGCTCCCGGGTGAAGAGGACGTTGGTGTACGTGCGGCTCGACGTGCCCGCCGAGTAGTACGCCTTCTCCGTCGTCGTCACCTTCACCTTCGAGTCGCCGGTGAGCCGCAGCGCGCGCTTGGGCGTCAGCACCAGGTGCAGCTCCGCCGTCCCGCCCAGCGGAACCGGGCCCACCGCGGCGAGGTGCAGCTGCTCGAAGGCGCTGCGGGCGACGAGGTGGCGAATCCCGTTCGCCATGATCGCCAGCCCCACCAGCGCGAAGACGCCGCCGAAGACGACGCCGAAGCCTTCGGTGAACACCGCCACCGCCCCGCCAATGACCGCGAACACCGCCCCGAAGATGATGGCGCCGACGTGCTGACCGTTGCCCTTCATGGCGCCCGACTCTACGCGACGACCACGCGGAATTCGCCTCGCGTCGCGACGCCGACGCAGATTCTGCGGACGCCTGGCCTCGCATCTCCCGGTTTCCACGCGTGGCGCGAAGTCTGCTGGCGGTGGACGAAGGAGGACATCCGATGAAGGCCAGCCGCGTGATGACCCGCGAAGTCCACTGCGTGACGCCCGAGGTGCCGCTGCCGAAGGCGTGGGCGATGATGACGGCGCTGGGCGTGCGGCACGTGCCGGTGCTGTACGACGGGCGGTTGGTCGGCATCCTCTCGGACCGCGACGTCCTGGTGCGTGCCGCGCGCGCGAGCGACGGCACGCTGGCGGTGCCCGAGGTGTCCTGCGGCGAGGCGATGACGGCCAACCCGGTGGCGGTGCCGTCCACCACGCCGGTGTCGAAGGTGGCGGCGCTGATGCTGCAGCACCGCATCGACTCCATCCCCATCGTCGACCTCGAGGGACATCTGTGGGGGCTCGTCACCTCGACGGACCTCATCGAGCTCCTCACCGAGCCCGAGTCCGTCTCCGACGTGCTGCCCTTCACCTACCAGCTGCGCTCGCTCGGCGACCCCCAAGTGGCCTGAAGGGAAAGGCCTTTCGCCGGCGTGCCGGGCGCGACGACAATCCGCGCCATGTCCACGCTCGTCCTCGCGCTGTTGCTCGCCGCCGCGCCGGAAGGCCCGCCGCTCGACGCCGCCGCCGCCGGGCGCTTCGCGAACCTGGCGCTCGCCTGCGTCCACAAGGAGTACCCGAACAAGCTGGCGCACGTGCTGAACGACGCGAAGGACGTCCAGGCGCCGCGGCAGCTCACGCCGGCCTTCTACGGCTGCTACGACTGGCACTCGGCGGTGCACGGCCACTGGCTGCTGGCGCGGCTGGTGCGCACGTTCCCCGACGCGGCCTTCGTCCCCGCGGCCAGGAAGGCGCTCAACCAGAGCCTCACGCCGAAGAACGTGGCCGCCGAGGTGGCGTACCTGACGGGGAAGGGCCGCGTGTCCTTCGAGCGGCCCTACGGGCTCGCCTGGCTGCTCCAGCTCGCCGCGGAGCTGCGCGAGGGCCAGGACGCGGACTTCCAGAGGTGGGCGAAGGCGCTCGAACCGCTGGAGCGCGCCGCGGCGCAGCGCTTCCGCGACTGGCTGCCGAAGCTGTCACGGCCGATCCGCGTCGGCGAGCACGACCAGACGGCCTTCGCCTTCGGGCTGGTGTGGGACTGGGCGCAAGTGGCGCACGACGACGCGATGACGGCGTTGCTCACCGAGCGCATCACCACCTACTACGGCGCTGACGTGGACTGTCCCTTGCGCTTCGAGCCGGGCGGGCAGGATTTTCTCTCGCCGTGCCTGGCGGAGGCGGACCTGCTGCGCCGCGTGCTGCCGAAGCCGGAGTACGCCGCGTGGCTCACGGCCTTCCTGCCGGGCCTTCCGACGAAGGCCGGCGCGGCGTGGCTGGCGCCGGAGGTGGTGACGGACCGCAGCGACCCGAAGCTGGCGCACCTCGACGGGCTCAACCTCTCGCGCGCGTGGATGCTGGAGGGCATCGCGTCGGCGCTGGACGAGGGCGATCCGCGCCGGCCGGCGCTGTCGGCGGCGGCGGCGGCGCACCGCGCGTCGGGGCTCGAGGCCGTCACCGGCGAGCACTACGAGGGCGGCCACTGGCTGGGCAGCTTCGCCACGTACCTCGTCACGCAGCGCGGAGTGCGAAGGTGACGGCCGGGCGCCCGTCGCGTCGCCGCGTCGTCGCGGCGGTGGTGGTGCTGGTGGTGGGCGGGCTGTTCCTCGTGCGGCACGCGCTGGTGCTGCGCGCGGGCGTGTGGCTGGCGAACGTGCGCGCGCGGGACGAGCTGGAGCCGGCGGACCGCGTCACCTTCGACGTCGCGCCGGGGTGGACCTCCGTCATCCGCACGGACATGGACGACGCGTGGCGGCCGCTCGGCCGGGCGGGGGCGAACAGCTTCGTCTTCGGCGACGCGGCGGGCCTCTTCGCGAGCGGCGCGGCGCGCGAGGATCCGACGGACGTGCGGTACCAGGCGTGGTTCGGCGTGTACTCGGTGAAGCTGAAGGGGCCGGACGACCTCGCGAACGCGACGGAGCGTGAGCTTTTGCAGCTCGCCGACGAGCTGCTCGAGGCCGACGCCTTGCGCTGGGCGAAGACGATGGGCGATCCGGCGCCGACGGCCAGGGTGGTGCGCCGCGAGCCGGCGGGGCAGCTCCACTTCCTGGGGCACGACGTGACGCTCTACGTGGGCGAGGTGGCGACGCACAGCGACCTCGGCGACGGCGACTCGCGCGCGGCGCGTTTCCTCGGGCGGGCGGTCGACTGGCGCGCGCACGTGCGGCCGTACCACCCGCTCACCCTCGAGGGCTTCGTGGCGGTGCGGCGCGACGCGGCCCGGCAGCGGCTCTACGTCGCGTGGGGCAACGGCGTGCGCTTCGTGGACGCGAGCGGCATCGAGCTGCGCACGTGGCCGGCGGTGCGCGACGAGGTGTTGATGATGGCGCACAGCGCGCGCGTGGAATGAGCCGAGCCCCCCGCTCTCTCGGGCGACAGGGGCCGTGGTGGCGGACCCGCGCCGAATTGGGCATGAGAGGGCCCGTGACGGATCGCCGCCGAGAACGCCTCCTGCCCGTCGGCCGCTGGCCCACCGCCGAGGAGGCCGCGCGGGCCCGCTGGTTCCAGCCGGTGACGCTGGGGCCGGTGACGGCGCGGACGCGCACCTGGGTGCCGGCGATGGTGCCGTGGCGCGCGACCGGCGACGGCGAGGTGACGCCCGCGGTGCTGGACTGGTACGGCCGCTTCGCGCGCGGCAAGCCGGGCGTGCTGGTGGTGGAGGCGACGGGGATTCGTGACGTGCCGTCGGGGCCGTTGTTGCGCGCGGGGCACGAGCGCACCGTGGAGGGCCTCGCGAAGCTGGTGCAGCGCGTGCGCGAGGAGAGCCACGGCGAGACGCGCGTCTTCATCCAGCTCATCGACTTCCTCGCCATCAAGCGTCGGCCGACGCGCGAGGCGTACCTGTCGCGTTTCCTCCAGGTGACGGAGCGGCACCGCGCGGCGCTGGGCGTGGCGACCGACGGCGAGGCGCGCGCGCGACTGCTGGCGCTGCCGGAGCGCGAGCTGTCGCGCGTCCTGGACGCGCGCGAGCTCGAGGCGCTCACGATGGGCCTGCGCGAGCGCGTGACGGACGTGCACCTGCCGCACATCGCGTCGCTGCCGCAGGTGTTGCCGGGGCTCTTCGCGGATGCGGCGAGGCGCTGCGAGGCGGCCGGCTTCGACGGCGTCGAGCTGCACTACGCGCACGCGTACACCATGGCGTCGTTCCTCTCGGCGCGGAACGACCGGGCGGACGGCTACGGCGGCCCGCGGGAGCAGCGCGTGCGTCTGCCGCTCGAGGTGTTCCACGCGGTGCGCGCCGCGGTGTCGAAGCGCATCGCCGTGGGGTGCCGCTTCCTCGCCGATGAGATCATCGAGGGCGGCAACCGCGTGGACGACGCGGCGTACTTCGCCGTCGAGTTCGCGAAGGCGGGCATGGACTTCCTGTCGCTGTCGCGCGGGGGGAAGTTCGAGGACGCGAAGCAGCCGAAGGTGGGCCAAGCGGCGTACCCGTACACCGGGCCGTCGGGCCACGAGTGCATGCCGACGACGCGGATTTCGCCGGGCGGGCCGTGGGGCCGCAACCTCGACGCGGTGGCGCAGGTGAAGCGCGCGGTGGTGGCGGCGGGGTACGCGACGCCGGTGGTGGCGTGCGGCGGCATCGCGACCTTCGAGCAGGCGGAGGCCGTGCTGGCGCGCGGCGACGCCGACGTGGTGGCGAGCGCGCGGCAGGCGTTAGCGGACCCGGACTGGTTCGAGAAGGTGCGGCAGGGGCGCGGCGCCGAGGTGCGGCGCTGCCTCTTCACCAACTACTGCGAAGGCCTCGACCAGAGCCACCAGGCGGTGACGTGCCAGCTGTGGGACCGCGCGAAGGGCCTTCCGGACGACGCGACGGTGGGCCGCAGCGCGGACGGGCGGAGGCTCGTCGCGCCGCCGTGGTCCTGACTCCAGAGAATGCGCGGGCCGTGTCCCCCTTCCAGGAGAACACGGCCCGTCGACCCCCCGCGTGGCGTCTGGAGGTCGGAAGACGACTCGAACACCTTCGTGAATTCGTCCCTTCTTTTTTCGGCCGAACATGGCGGGAGTTGCGTCGCCCGCGCAGCGCTCTTGAACCGCGCGAAGTCCGTGGCGACGCCGGTGTGCGACACCCGCCGGGGGCGTCTTGGTTCTGGTGCCAAATCGTGCGAGAGGACGCCTGTCATGCTCGGCCTCGTCACGCTCCTGTCCCTCGCCGCCGCGCCCGACGTCGCGCTCTTGTCCAGCGCCGGCGACACCACCGCGCTGCGCTTCCAACCCGTCGGCAGCGCCACCCTCGCGCCGGTCGCGGCCACCTTCACGCACGGCGACGGCAGCACCGTGCTGGGCGCGCTGGTGCCCGGCCGCCGCGTGGTGCTGGCCACCGCCGTCGTCGCGCGCCCGCGCGACGAGTCCTTCGGCGCGTCGCTGTTCCGCCTCGAGGCCGGCGTGCCGGTGCGCGCGCTGGTCGATCGCGTCGCCGTCTCGACGCGCCCCGTGGTGCTGGAGAGCGGCCGCGCCTTCGTGCAGCGTGGCCGGCCGGGCGAGCTGACGGAGCTGGGCCGCGTCGACCGGCTCACCATCGACGAAGTGGACGTGGACTCGGGCAAGGCCCGCACCGTCTATGAGACGCAGGGCTTCACCGCCTTCCTCGCCGGCGCGCTCGGCCGCGAGCTCGTCGTCTACGAGGTGGGCCCGTCGGGCGCGAAGCTGCTCGCGGTGCACGTGGACACGCTGGGCGTGCGCACGCTCGTGCCCGCGCTCGCGCCGCTGGCCTTCGACTTCACGGTGGACGCCGCGCGGCGCCGCGTCGTCTTCACGCTGGGCGAGCCCGGCGTGGAGCGCTGGCGCGTGGTGGCGGTGGACCTGGACTCGGGCGCGCTGACGCGGCTCGCCGAGGGCCCGTCGGTCGCGCTGGTGCCCGCGGTGCTGCCGGACGGCCGCGTCGCGTACGCGCCGGGCGCGGGCGAGGGGCTGCTGCTGACAGGCGGGGCAGGGCGCGTGCTGCCGGCGCAGGGGCCGGGCTACGAGCGGCTCCGCGCGGTGGTGCGCGGCGTCGCGGTGGGGCTGCATGAGGTGCCGAGCGACTTCCCGCGGCTCTTCACCCGGACGCTGGGCGGCGCGCCGCTCGTCACCGCGGCGCCCGCGTCGGCGCGCCTCGACGTCGCGGGGGTGACGCCGTGAGCCGCGCGACGCTCCTCGTCGTCGCGCTCTCCGCCCACGCGGCGCTCGCGTTCTGCCCGTCGTACACGCTGTCGAGCAGCAACAACACGGGCAACTGCGGCGTGGAGGCCGCGCCGGGCACCAACCCCACCAACGCGCAGTGGCAGTCCATCTTCAACCTCGTGGCGCAGGGGCCGTCGGTGTGGGGCAGCGCGGGGCCGTCGGTGAGCGACATCGGCCAGGGCTGCGGCAAGCCCGAGCCGAGCCACTCCGTCCCCGCGCGCTTCCCGTGCGAGCTGATCAAGGCGATCACCTGGCGCGAGAGCACCTGGCGCCAGTTCTGCGTGCCCGATCGCCCGGCGGACCAGGTGGGCGGCGCGGAGCGCACCATCATCAGCTTCGACTGCGGCTACGGCGTGGGCCAGGTGACGAGCGGCATGCACATCGGCGAGGCGCCGGCCTTCGACCGCGCGCGCGTGGCGAACGACGCGACGTACAACCTCGCCACCGGCATGCAGATCCTCGCGCAGAAGTGGCGCGCCACCCGCTGCGTCGGGGACAACCAGCCGAAGGTGGTGGAGCACTGGTACAGCGCGACGTGGGCGTACAACGGACTGGCCTACGTCAACAACCCGACCAACCCGGCGTACTCGACCACGCGCGGCGTCTACAACCCGTCGGTCGGCGGCTCGGCGCCGTATCAGGAGAAAGTCTTCGGGGCGATGGAGTACCCGCCGTCGTCGAGCCACTGGTCGCCGCTGCCATTCGCCTACCCGAAGCTGTCCGAGATCGGCAGCGCGGGCAGCCCCAACACCCTGTCCGAGCCGAACTGCGCGACGCCGACGTCCTGCACGCAGACGCGGCCGACGCACGTGTCGTCGTGCTTCCCGCAGGACGTGGACGGCGGCGTGGACGCGGGCCTGGGCGGCGGCAGCGGCAGCGACGCGGGCACGGGGGGCGGAAGCGGTTCGGACGCGGGCGCGGGCGGCGGGGCTGGCGGTGGCAGCGGCCGGGACGCCGGTGAGCCGCAGCCCATCGTGCTGTCGGCGGCGCCGGCGGCGCTCGGCCCCCCCGTGGGCTGCGGCTGCAGCGCGGTCGAGGTGCCGGGCTTCGCGGCGCTGGCGGCGCTCGCGTTGGCCCTGCGGCGCCGGCGGTGAAAAACGCTTTCCGTTTCAGGGCCCGCCCGCCTAGGGTGCGCCGGCCTTGACAACCCGGAGTGAGATCATGCGCGTGCGCGTTCCCCTGCTGGCCCTCGCCCTGACGCTGGTGGCGTCGCCGGCCTTCGCCGAGAAGGCGGCGTTGAACTTCCACCTCGATCCGGCGGTGGGCACCGGCCTCGACCGGCCGATGCTGGTGACGGGCGCGACGCTGAAGATCGACACCACGCTCTTCAAGTTCCTCGGGCCGGTGTCGCCGCAGATCGAAGGCTTCGGCTACGGCGCGGCGAACCACACGTACCTCGTCGAAGGCACGGCGTTCGGCTTCGGCATCGGCGCGCGGCTGCGCCTGTTCAACGACGAGAAGGGTTACCGCTTCAACCCGGGCACCAAGCGCACGGGCAACTGGTGGGGCAACTCGTGGATCGACGCGCACTTCACGGTGAATACGCCGGGCGTGGGCTTCGACGTGGGCACAGGCGCGGAGCTCTCCATCCTCGAAGGCCTGTCCTTCGGTCCGTTCGCGAAGTTCTCGCTGATGGGGCCGCACGCCATGTTGAGCTTCGGCCTGTCCATCACCATCGGCGCGCCGCAGACCACGCCCGCCGAGGCCGACTTCGATGGCGACGGCATCCGCGGTGACGACGACAAGTGCATCGACGAGCCCGAGGACTTCGACGGCTTCGAGGACAACGACGGCTGCCCCGAGGCGGACAACGACAAGGACGGCATCGACGACGAAGCGGACCAGTGCCGCGACAAGCCCGAGGACAAGGACGGCGTCCAGGACGAGGACGGCTGCCCGGAGACGGACGCGGACCAGGACGGCGTGCTGGATGAGAAGGACAAGTGCCCCGAGGTGAAGGGGCCCGCGGCGAACGACGGCTGCCCGGACGGTGACAAGGACGGGGACACGGTGCCGGATCGCACCGACAAGTGCCCGGACGTGAAGGGCCCGGTGGAGAACCAGGGCTGCCCCGACACCGACCGCGACGCGGACACCGTCGTCGATCGCCTCGACGCCTGCCCCGACGAGAAGGGCCTCGTCGACAACAACGGCTGCCCCTACGCCGACGGTGACAAGGACGGCGTCGCCGACCGCTTCGACAACTGCCCGACCGAACCCGGGCCCGCGGACAACCAGGGCTGCCCGGCGAAGGTGAAGCAGCTCGTCGTCATCACCAGCGAGAAGATCGTCATCAAGGACAAGGTCTACTTCGACACCAGCAAGGCGACGATTCAGCCGCGCAGCTTCAAGCTCCTCGAGCAGATCGCCTCGGTCCTGAAGAGCCACCCGGAGATCAAGCTGGTGCAGATCGAAGGCCACACCGACTCGACCGGCTCTGCCGAGACGAACCGCAAGCTGTCGAACGAACGCGCCACCTCGGTGCGCGACTTCCTCGTCAGCAAGGGCGTCGAGACGACCCGTCTCAAGCCCGTGGGCTTCGGTCCGGACCGGCCAGTCGACACCAACGACACGGCGGCGGGCCGCGAAAACAACCGCCGCGTGGAGTTCAACATCGTCGAGTGACGCGCCCGTCAACCCTGGACGTGCACGCCCCGGTGACGCCCCCGCGCGCCGGGGCGTTTTCCTTTCCCCGGCCGTGGGGCTAGAAGCAGCCCTCGTCACGGCCGACCCCCTCCGGACTCTCCATGATCCAACAGCTTCGTCTCGTCCTCCTGCTCGCCTTCGCGGGCGCGCTGCTCACGGCTTGTCCATCTCCGCAGGCCACCTGCGGCAACGGCGTGAAGGAGGGCTCCGAGCAGTGCGACGACGGCAACAAGGCACCCGGCGACGGCTGCGAAAACGACTGCACCGTGACGGGCATGGGCGGCGGCACCGGCGGCGGTGGCGGTGACGACGGCGGCATGGGCGGTGGCATGGGCGGTGGCGTCGGCGGCGGCGGTGAGGACGGCGGCGTGGGCGGCGGTGGGGGTGACGACGGCGGCCTGGGCGGCGGCGGCGGCGCGATGGCCGCGTGCGGCAACGGCACGCGCGAGGGCTTCGAGGAGTGCGACGACGGCAACATGACGCCGGGCGACGGCTGCGAGGGCGACTGCACCGTGACGCGCGTTCCCCGCTGCGGCAACGGCGTGAAGGAGGGCGCCGAGGCCTGTGACGACGGCAACTCCGTGCCCGGCGACGGCTGCGAGAACGACTGCACCATCTCGCCGACCTGCGGCAACGGCACGCCCGAGGGCGGCGAGCAGTGCGACGACGGCAACAGGACGGCGGGCGACGGCTGCGAGCCGGACTGCACGCTGACGCCGGTGGCGACGTGCGGCAACGGTGTGCGCGAGGGCGCCGAGGCCTGTGACGACGGGAACCGGGTCGCGGGTGACGGCTGCGAGAGCAACTGCGCCTTCACCAACACGCCGACGGTGCAGGGCTGCCCCGGCCTCAACCTGCCGGCCCCGGCGATGGCCACGTGCGACGTCACGCCCGGCGACCAGGGAAAGCTGATCACCGGCGTGGTCCTCGGCGAGGCGACCGTCTACGTGGGCGGGCAGGTGCTCATCGACGCGACGGGCACCATCGCCTGCGCGGGGTGCGACTGCTCGGCGTCGACGGGCGCGGCCACCGCGACGACGCTCGTCTGCCCGAAGGGCGTGGTGTCGCCGGGCCTCATCAACGCGCACGACCACATCAGCTTCCAGGGCAACCCGTACGTCGGCACCGCCGAGCGCTACGAGCACCGCCACGACTGGCGTGTCGGCAACGACGGTCACACGCGCATCAACAACGGCGGCAACGCGACGAACGCGCAGGTCCGCTGGGCGGAGCTGCGGCAGGTGATGGCGGGCACCACCTCCATCGTCGGCGCGACGTACACCACCAACGCCAACTCGGGGCTGTTGCGCAACCTCGACACCTCGCCGGCAGGTCAGCTGGGCATGGTGGCCGGCAGCGGTGTTGATTCGTCCACCTTCCCGCTGGGCGACTCGGCGGGCCTCGAGCTGGCCTCGGGCTGCGGCTACCCGACGATTCCCTCGGCGTCCGTCGTCCCGGCGGACTCGGCGTACCTGCCGCACGTGGCCGAGGGCATCGAGGCGAGCGCGAACAACGAGTTCCAGTGCCTGTCGGCCGCCGGTGGCGTGGGCATCCTCGGGGCGCGCACCGGGCTCGTCCACGGCATCGGGCTCAAGGCGCCCGACGTGGCGCTGGTGGCGCAGACGGGCACCTCGCTGGTGTGGTCGCCGCGCTCGAACGTGAGCCTCTACGGGGACACCGCCGCCATCCCGCTCTACAAGCGGCTGGGCGCCAACATCGCGCTGGGCACGGACTGGACCATCTCGGGTTCGATGAACCTGCTCCGCGAGCTGAAGTGCGCGGACTCGCTGAACCAGACGCGCTTCAACGGCGCGCTGTCCGACGCGGAGCTGTGGCGCACCGTCACCGCCGGCGGGGCGGACGCCACCGCCACCAGCATGCGCATCGGCCGGCTGGCGCCTGGGCGCCTGGGCGACGTCGCGATCTTCCGCCTCAAGTCGACGGGCTTCCACCGCAGCGTCATTGACGCGGCGCCGCAGGACGTCGTGCTGACGATGCGCGCGGGCAAGGTCCTCTACGGCGATCAGCCCATCGTCGCGGCCTTTGACACCGCGTCGACGTGCGAGGCGCTGCCGGTGTGCGGCCTCACCAAGGCGGCGTGCGTGCGCGGCGAGCTGCCGCCGTTGACGGGCTCCAATACCGCCGACTCGCTCGCGCTCTTGCAGCAGGCGAACGCCACCACGTACCCGCTGTTCTCCTGCACCACGCCGTTGAACGAGCCGAGCTGCGTGCCCGAGCGCGCGACGGGCAACAGCCGTCAGGGCTCCACCCTCTACACGTCGGCCTCGACGGACACCGACAAGGACGGCATCGCCGACGGCGTCGACAACTGCCCGCTCGTCTTCAACCCGGTGCGCCCGATGGACATGGGCGTGCAGGCGGACTTCGACCAGGACGGCGTCGGCGACGTGTGCGACGTGTGCCCGCTCAACGCCAACACCACCACGTGCACGGTGTTCGACCCGAATGACCGCGACTCCGACGGCGTGCCCAACGGCACGGACAACTGCCCGGCGACTCCGAATCCGATGCAGGAGGACGCGGACATGGACGGCAAGGGTGACGCGTGCGACCCGTGCCCGATGGTTCCGAACCCTGGCGGCGCGGCGTGCCCCGCCACCATCTACGCCATCAAGCAGGGCGTCGTGCCCATCGGGACGAAGGTGGCGCTCGGCAACGCGCTGGTCACCGCGGCGGGCCCGAACGGCTACTTCCTGCAGGTCGAGGACAACGAGCCCGGCTTCATGGGCCGCGATTACTCGGGCCTCTTCGTGTACCAGCCGGCCCCCGGCGTGAGCGCGGGCGATCGCGTCGACATCCCGTCCGCGAATACCGCCAACTTCTTCGGGCAGATCCAGCTCTCGGGCGTCGGGCCCGCGGGCGTGGACGGCGGCGTCAGGGTGGTCAGCAGCGGCAACCCGCTGCCGCCCGTCGTCCCGGCGAACCCGGCGGACCTCGCGAGCGACGACGGCGGCATCGCCACGCGGCTGGAAGGGGTGCTGGTGCGGCTCGACAACGTCGAGGTCGTCGACGTGGCGCCCGCGCCGGGCCCGGGTGACACCGCGCCCACCAACGAGTTCGTCGTCGACGGCGGGCTGCGCGTGAACGACTACCTCTACCTGGTCAGTCCGTTCCCCGTGGTGGGCCAGCAATACCAGGCGCTGGTGGGCGTCCTCGAGTACCGGAACAACGCCTTCAAGCTCGAGCCGCGCTCGGCGGCCGACGTCATCACCGGGCCGGCGTCGCTGGCGGCCTTTGGTCCGTCGCCGGCGTTCGTGCGGGAAGGCGCGACGGGCGCCGTTCCGCAGCCCCTCACGGTGCGGCTGTCGAACCCGGAGCTGGTGGACACCGCGGTCACCGTCACCAGCGCGTCGGGCGAGGTGGACGTGGCCGACGGTGGCCTCGTCATCGTGCCGGCGGGCCAGCTCAGCGCCGAAGTGCCGGTCATCGGCGTCAGCGCGACCGACGGCGGCCTGGTGACGCTGACGGCAACGAAGGGCAGCTCGATGCGGACGGCCGAGGTGCGCGTCCTGGGCGCGAACGACGTGCCCCGCCTCGCGTCGATGTCCCCGACGCCCGTCACCACCAGCTCGGGCGCGACGGTGCGCTTCACGGTGAAGCTCGACCTGCCCGCGGCGACGCCGACCCACGTGCTGGTGTCCGTCGCGCCCGCCACGCTGGGTACGGCGCCGACGATGGTGACGGTTCCCGTCGACCAGTTGGCCGCCACCTTCGACCTCGTGGTCGACCCGATGGCGACGGGCATGGGCACGGTGACCGCGTCGCTCGGCGCCGACACGCTCATCGCGGACGTGACGGTGCTCTCCGTGCCGACGACGGATCACGTGGTCATCAGCGAGTTCTCCTCGCGCGGGCCCGGCGGCGCGTTCGACGAGTTCGTCGAACTCTACAACCCGACCAACCAGGCCATCGACCTCTCGGGCTGGAAGCTGCAGACGAAGTCCGCGTCGGCCACCGCCGCCTGGGTGGACCGCGTCATCTTCCCCGGCAACACCTCGCTCGCGCCGCACCGGTACCTGCTCACCGCCAACACCACCGCCAACGGCTACGTGTCGCCCGGCAGCGGGCCGCCGCCCGACTTCGTGTGGCTGTCGCCGACGACTGGCATCAGCGACACGGGCACGGCGATCCGTCTGATGCGGACGGTGAACCAGGTGGACGAGACCGTCGACGCGGTGGCGATCGGCGCCAGCACCGTCGGCGGCGAGGGCACGCCGCTGCCGAACCACCCGGGCAGCGGGCAGGCCGAGCGCTCCTTCGAGCGCAAGGCGAAGCTGTCGTCCACCGAGGCGACGATGACCGGTATGGGCATCGACGTCAGCGCGGGCAACGCGCTGGACACCGGGAACAACGCGAGCGACCTCTACCTGCGCTCCACCTCGACGCGCGACCCGCAGAACGACGCCTCGCCGGCCGAGCCGTGAGCGACGACCATCGCAATCGCCTGCGAGTACCGCTGCTGGCGCTCGTCGGCCTCGCGGCGTTGCTGGGCGCGGGGTGGTGGCTGCGCGGGAACCTCGTCGGCGACCGCGACGCCTTTCACGCCTTCTGCAACGCCACCCGCCGGGCCGAGCCGTGGCCCGCGGTGCAACAGCGCGCCGCCGCGAAGGGCTGGTCCTTCGTGCCGCAGTCCCCCGCGGGGAAGGTGCCGCAGGAGTTCCTCGCGGCGGTCGAGGTGTGGGGCTACCGCGCGGGTTGCACGGTGGTGGTGAAGGACGGGCGCGTCGTCGAGACGCGCTACGGCGAGCTGCCCGCGGAGTGACGGCCCGCCTCCTTCTTGCCCACGCCCGACGTCACCATCGCGTTCAACGCCTGCACCATCGGCGTGTACGACAGCGTCTCGCGGAACAGGTTGTGCTGCACGATGATGCCGATGTTTCCGAAGATGATCGCGTTCGCCAGCGTGCGCGCGTCGACGTCGGTGCGGAACTCCTTCGTCTTCGTCTGCCCGTAGCGGATGATGTTCTCGATCGCCAGGACGTAGACGTTGAGTGCCTCGCGCAGCGCGTTCGCCACGTCGGGGTTGTTCTCGGCGGCCTCGGCGCCCACCATGCCGTAGAAGATGCCGTGCTCGCGGTGCTCGTGCAGGTACGTCGCCGTGTGGTTCATGAAGCCTTCGAGCTGCTTCGCCGCCGGAAGCGCCGCCTGCTTCTGCAAGAGCGGCTCGAAGCTGGCCACGAAGCGCTGGTGCAGCTCCTCGATGGCTGAGAGCAGCAGGTCTTCCTTGGTCGGGAAGTGCCAGTACAGCGCGCCCGGTGTCATGTGAATCGCCCGCGCCAACTCGGCCATGGTCGTGGCGAGGATGCCGCGTCGCGCGAACAGCGTGATGGCCGAGTTCAGGATGTCCTGCCGGGTCTTCACCGCCCGGTCCTGCTTGATGGCCCGCTTCGCTGGTGCTCGTGACATGACGGACGGACTCTATATCCCGATTCGTGCCTGCGCGCGGGAACGATGGCGGGCGCGGCCGGTGCCGCAAAGGAGAGAAACTCTCGGCCGACGACCGCTTCGCGCTTGGCGTCCACTTCCGCCGGCTTGGCGATCGTGCAGTCCACGCGACGGCCGACGTTTGGTCACCATCGGGCGTCTTCAACGGCACGGCCGGTGCTCGAGTTCCTGGACTCGAGGCGCGTTTGACCGAGCGTGCGACGTCCGCGTCTTTTCCCACGTCCAGGAAAGGCACGGCTGGTCTGCAAGAGGCTCGCAGGCCCCGTGGCCGACAGCTGGCGGCTTTGCCCTTTGCCTGGTCTGGGTCTGATTCGGCGGTTGAGCGGCTGGAGCGGGGCTTCGGTAACAACCGCGTGGCGGCCGGCCCGCTGCAGGCTCAAGGAGGAGTGTTTCCCGTTGCGCCAGGGCGCTTCAGGCGCGACGAGTCAGACGCCTGCGCCGCGCCGCGAGCCACAGTCCGAGGACTGTCGCTGACAGCAGGGAGGAGGTGGAAGGGCTTGTGGCGCAGCCGCAGCCGCTGGCTGGCGCCGAGCCGCCGCTGGTGCCGCCGTTGGTGCCGCCGCCGGTGCCGCCGCCAGTGCCGCCGCCAGTGCCGCCGCCAGTGCCGCCGCCAGTACCGCCGCCAGTACCGCCGCCAGTACCGCCGCCAGTACCGCCGCCAGTGCCGCCGCCAGTACCGCCGCCAGTGCCGCCGCCAGTGCCGCCGCCAGTGCCGCCGCCAGTACCGCTACTGCCACCTGAACCACCTCCAGTGCCGCAGGAGCCGGCGCTGCAAGCACCTGGGTTGCACGCCTCCGTCACCCCGGGAGGACAAGCAGGAGACGAGCCCGGACAGGAGGCTTCCTTGATGGCCGTGTCACCGACACAGGCAGCCGCACGACATACTGTCGTCGCCGGGGCGAAGCCGTCGGCGGGGCAGGCGGCGCTGGTGCCGGTGCAGGACTCGGCGACGTCGCAGACGCCCGCGGAGGCACGGCACTCCGTCGTTGCCGGGGCGAAGGCGTCGGCGGGGCAGGCGGCGCTGGTGCCGGTGCAGGACTCGGCGATGTCGCAGACGCCCGCGGAGGCACGGCACTCCGTCGTTGCCGGGGCGAAGCCGTCAGCGGGGCAGGCGGCGCTGCTGCCGGTGCAGGACTCGGCGACGTCGCAGACGCCCGCGGAGGCACGGCACTCCGTCGTTGCCGGGGCGAAGGCGTCGGCGGGGCAGGCGGCGCTGGTGCCGGTGCAGGACTCGGCGACGTCGCAGACGCCGGCGGAGGCGCGGCACTCCGTCGTCGCCGGGGCGAAGGCGTCGGCGGGGCAGGCGGCGCTGGTGCCGGTGCAGGACTCGGCGATGTCGCAGACGGCGGCGGAGGCGCGGCACTCCGTCGTCGCCGGGGCGAAGGCGTCGGCGGGGCAGGCGGCGCTGGTGCCGGTGCAGGACTCGGCGACGTCGCAGATGCCGGTCGAGG
>JBFMAB010000049.1:83451-88918 GCA_040755835.1 Myxococcota bacterium | reverse complement strand
GCCGCCGGTGCCGCCGCCGGTGCCGCCGCCGGTGCCGCCGCCGCTGCCACCGCCGCTGCCGCCGCCGACGTCCCCGCCGCCGCCGCTGCCACCGCCGAGGCCCGCGTCGGGGTCGACGAGGCACCGCCCCTGGCTGCAAAACTGCCCGGGCAGACACACGCGGCACGCCGCGCCGTGGGTGCCGCAGCTCTTGTTGGACTGCTTCGGGGGCCCCAGACACTCGCCGGCCTCCGTACAGCAGCCCGAGCAGTTGGAAGGCTGGCACAGCACCGTGGTGGGTCCACAGGAGGACGCGGCGACCACCCCGAGGGCGCCCAGGGCCGCGATGAACAGGACCGAGCGAATCATGGACGCCATGCTACGCGGAGCCGTATCTTCCGCGCACCATGACTTCCGCTGAAGCCGCCAACCACTACTTCAAGAAGGCTGCGCGCATCATGGACGTCGGCGAGCGGATCGAGACGTTGCTCGCCACGCCGCTCCGCGAGGTGAAGGTGCAGGTCTCCATCGAGTTGGACAACGGGGAGATTCGCACCTTCCAGGGCTTTCGCGTGCAGCACGACAACGCGCGCGGGCCGATGAAGGGTGGCCTGCGCTTCCACCCCGAGGTGGACGCCGACGAGACGCTGGGCCTCGCGTCGCTGATGACGTGGAAGACGGCGGTGGTGAACCTGCCGTACGGCGGCGCGAAGGGCGGCATCGCCGTCGACCCGTCGAAGCTGTCCCTCAAGGAGCTCGAGCGGCTCACCCGCAAGTTCGTCGACCAGGTCCAGGACATCATCGGGCCGACCCGCGACATCCCCGCGCCGGACCTGAACACCAACCCGCAGGTGATGGCGTGGATCATGGATCAGTACTCCAAGTACCACGGTCACTCGCCGGCTGTGGTGACGGGGAAGCCGCTCGAGTTGTACGGCAGCCGCGGCCGCGAGGCGGCCACCGGGCGCGGGCTCCTCTTCATCGCGCGCGAAATCCTCCGCGACATCGGACAGTCGGTGAGGGGCACGCGCTTCGCCGTGCAGGGGTTCGGCAACGTGGGCAGCCACGCCGCGCGCCTCCTCCACGAAGACGGCGGCCTCGTCATCGCCGTGTCCGACGTGACGGGCGGCGTCGAGAACCCCAGGGGGCTCGACGTGCCGGCGCTCTTCGAGCACGTGCGCCGGACGGGCAGCGTGAAGGGCTTCCCCGGCGGCACGCCGTGCCGCAACGAGGACGTGCTGACCTGCGACTGCGACGTGCTGGTACCGGCAGCGCTCGGCGGCGTGGTGACGAAGCAGGTCGCCGCCGACGTTCGCGCCCGCATCGTGCTGGAAGGCGCCAACGCGCCGTGCACGCCGGAGGCCGACGACGTCTTCGAGAAGAAGGGCGTGCTGGTGGTGCCTGACATCCTCGCGAACGCGGGCGGCGTGACGGTCAGCTACTTCGAGTGGGTGCAGAACCTGCAGCACGTCACCTGGGACGAGGAGCGCGTCAACGGCGAGCTCGAGCGCGTGATGAAGGAAGCCTACGAGAAGGTCGGGCAGATCAGCCGCTCGCGGAAGCTGCCGTTGCGCACCAGCGCGTACGTGCTGGCGATCGGCCGCGTGGGCAAGGCCACCGTGCTGCGCGGCATCTGAAGCGCTTACCCGTCTCACCCTTTCGAGAGGACACGCATGGCGATCGAGACGCAGCTGGTGAAGAAGCTGGTGCAGATCCCCATCTTCGGAGCGCTCACCCTGGGCGAGGCGGCCGACTTCTTCGATGCCGCCGCCGAGGCCGAGGTCGAGCAGGGCAAGACGCTGTTCCGCGAGGGTGACGGCTCGGACTCGCTGCAGGTCATCCTCGAGGGCGAGGTGCTGGTCACACGCAAGGGCGTCGAGCTGGCGCGCCTCGGCCGCCACGCGGTGCTGGGCGAGATGAGCATCGTCGACGGCGCACCCCGCAGCGCCACCGCCACCGCGCTGTCCGACGTGAAGTTGCTCAAGGTGCCGTCGCTGCGCGTGCAGGCGCAGCTCAAGGCCAACAACGTCGCCGCGCTCAAGGTGGTGGCGCACCTCGCCGGCGTCATGAGCAAGCGCCTGTCGCTGATCAACGACAAGCTGGCCGAGGCGCTTGGGCAGGACAAGAAGCGCGAGGAGCTCGCCGACTTCAGCCGCACGCTGCACCGCTGGGACTTCTAGCGCGCCGGCTGCGGTACACTCGGGCGCGATGTCCGCGCTCGCGCTCGCCTGCTCGCTGACCCTGTCCGCCGCGCCCACCGCCGCCGACGCAAAGCGCCTCGCGAAGGACCAGGCCTGGGAAGAGCTGTACCTCGCGTGGGCCGCCGTCGAGCCGAAGGGCCACGGGAAGAAGGACGCGCAGACGATCGGCCTCGCGTTGAGCCAGGGCTGCGCGGCGCTCCTGGGCGACGACGCGGTGATGGCGTACGGCCTCGGCGAGAAGGCCGTCGCGTTCTCCCCTTCGGCCGACGCGCTGTATTGCCTGGGACTCGCCGCCCGCCGCACCGAGCAGCGCGCCTCCGCCGAAGGCGCCTTCCGCACCGGCCTCAAGAAGTACGCGAAGGACGGGCGCTTCGCGCTCGAGCTGGGACGGCTGCTCCTCGACGAGGGGGACACCGCCGGCGGACTGGCCGCGCTCGCGAAGGTGCCCGCGAAGTCCAGGGAGGCCGCCGAGGCGAAGGCGCTGGCCGCGCAGGCCAGGGCCGCCACGCCCCGAGAGGGAACGGAGGTGGCGCTGGCGACGCCGGGCCGGACGGGCGCGGGCGCATTCGACGACGACGAGCTCGATGGGCCGCCCGAGCCGATGCGAGCGGGCGTGCCACCGCCCGCCCGCGCGCCCTCGAGCACCTCGCTGTCGGGCCTCGGCTACGAGTCGTCGGTGGACGAGGACGGCCGGCGCGTGCGGCAGAACGCGTACTTCCGCTTCAGGTACTTCAACGCGAAGCGCGACTTCGGCCAGCGCGCCGACTACGAGGGCCACGTGCAGGCCGCGCTCGAGGAGGCGCGCGCCTCGGCGAAGCGGCTGCTGGGCGTGGCCCGCGAGCAGCCGGTCGACGTCATCCTCTACTCGCGCGAGGAGTTCCGCCTGCATCACGGGGCGCAGGCCGCGCAGGCGGTCGCCGGCTTCTACTCGGAGAACGCGATCCGCATGAACGACTCCGCGGAGATCAACCAGAAGAACCAGGTAACGCTGGTGCACGAGTACGTCCACGCCGTGGTGGACGAGCTGCTCGACTTCCACGGCCGCGCGCTGCCGACGTGGATGCAGGAAGGCATCGCCGAGTACGTCGAGTGGCGCTACCAGGGCCAGGACCGGCCGGAGCTCGCCCTCGCCAAGCCCCTCGGCCAGCTCGCCCGCCAGAAGCAGCTGCCGTCGGTCGCCGACATGTCCCAGGGCCCGCTCATCGGTATGCGCGACCCCGCGCTCGCCTACGCGCTCTCGGGCTGCGCGGTGAAGTGGATGGTGCAGAAGGCCGGCATGCCCGCCGTCATCGCGCTGATCCGCGACGCGGGCCAGGGAACCCCCTTCCCGAAGGCCTTCGAGCGCCACATGGGGAAGGACCTCGCCAGCCTCGACGAGGAGCTCCAGTCGGACCTCTCGACCTTCTAAGTCGGCCACCGGTCGGGCGGTCGCCGAAGACGCAAATTTCCGCAGGGGCCAAGCCGGTTTATGCTGCGCCCAGCCTTATGTCCGACACCCAGGCGGCGATGCATGAGTTCCGCTTCCTCGACGACAAGCGGAAGTCGAACGGACTGACGCCGGCCGAAGAGCAGCGTTGGCAGGAACTGGCGGTCGCGCTGGGCGTCGACGTGTCGGCGCAGCAGCAGGTCGCCGGGTACTACGGGGAAGACGGCCAATGGTACGCCTTCCCCGAGGGGTACGATCCGAACGCCGCCTGGGGCTACCAGCAGCCCGGCTACGGCTACCCGCCGCAGCCGCAGGGCTACTACGGGCCTCAAGGACAGTGGTACCCGTACCCGCAGGGCTACCAGCCCGACGCCGCCGCGTGGGGCTACCAGCAACCTGGCTACGGCTACCCGCCGCCCGGAGGCTATCCCCCGCTCGGAACCGATCCCGCCCAGTGGGCCGCGTGGCAGGCACAGCAGCAGGCGCAGGGCTACGCGCCCCATGAAGCGTGGGCGCAGGACCAGGTGCCCACCGACGGCAGCTGGCAGCCGCCGGGCCCGGCCGAGGCGTGGACAGGCGGTCCCCAGGCACCCGCCGACCCGGTGCCCGTGCCCTCCCCCGGTGCGCCAGCGCCACTGCCCCGCCCGGCCGGCTTCTCGGTGACGTCCCCCGCCGCCCCCTTCTCCGTCACCGCTCCCACCGGTTCGGGCGTCCCGCCGGTTCCGCCGGCGCCCGTGCCGGTCGCTCCCGCGATGGGTGGGACGAACGCGTTGCCGCCGTCGAGGGCGCGCGATCCACTGCCCGCGCCGAGCGCGCCGAACCCGGCGCCGGCGACCGCGGCACCCGCCCCCGTCCCGTTCAACCTGCCCGTGCCCTTCAACGCGCCCGCGCCGAAGGCCGAGGCAGCCCCGTTGCCGCCGGCGAATGTCAGCTCGAGCGTCTCGATGGCCGAGGTGAGCGCGGACGACGTGATGGAGATCTCCGACGAGGAGGTCGTCGAGATCCCCGCCGTCACGGTGCCGCCGGTGGCCTCGTCGCCGAAAGCGCCGGCGCCTGAGCCGAAGCCGCTCACCCCGCCGTCCGGCGAGGACGAGGTCGCGGCGCTCCGCGACGCGTTGTCCCTCGACGACGACCTCGACTTCGGCGCGGACACGACGCCCGAGCCCTCGCCGCCGATGCCCCCGCCGGCGAAACCCGCCGCGCCGCCGCTGCCCGCGCCGCCGGTTGTGCCCGCCGTCAGCAGCCCGTCCCCGGAGGAGTCGCTCGACCTTCCGTTGGTCGACGCGACGAACCCGATCATCTCCTCGTCCTCCGGCATCACGCAACTCGAGGTCGCCGCCGTGTCGGCCCTCGAAAGCGCCGGCACCACCGGGGAGGCGGCCCCGTCCATCCCGCTCCTCGAACTGCCCTCTCTCGGGGCGCCGGGCGCGCCTCCCGAGCCGTCGCCGACCGTCGAGGTCTCGATGGACCTCACCGAGGAGGCGCCCGCGCCCGCCACCACGCCGGTGGCGGAGCCGCCCGCGACGCTCGCGCCGCCGCAGCCCGGCGTCGTCGTCGAGGACGTGTCCCTCGACGTCAGCTCGCCGGAGCCCAGCGTCGTCGTCGCCGAAGCGGCGCCCGGCGCCGTCACGGAGGACATGCCGGCGGCCGTCGCGGTCCCTGACATCGCCGACGCGGCGCCCGGCGCCGTCACCGAGGACATGCCGGCGGTCGTCGCGGTCCCTGACATCGCCGACGCGGCGCCCGGAGCCGTCACCGAGGACATGCCGGCGGCCGTCGCCGTCCCTGACATCGCCGACGCGGCGCCCGGCGCCATCACCGAGGACATGCCGGTGGCCGTCGCGGCCCCTGACATCGCCGA
>JBFMAB010000049.1:0-83351 GCA_040755835.1 Myxococcota bacterium | reverse complement strand
ACGCGGCGCCCGGAGCCGTCACCGAGGACATGCCGGCGGCCGTCGCCGTCCCTGACATCGCCGACGCGGCGCCCGGCGCCATCACCGAGGACATGCCGGTGGCCGTCGCGGCCCCTGACATCGCCGAAGCGGCGCCCGGCGCCATCACCGAGGACATGCCGGTGGCCGTCGCGGCCCCTGACATCGCCGACGCGGCGCCCGGCGCCGGCACCGAGGCGTCGCCGGCCGCGGTCGAGCCGTTCGAAGCCAGCGTCATCGTCGCGGACGTATCGGTCGACGTCACGCCCGCCGCCGTCCCGCTCGACGAGGTGCCGGCACCCGCCGTCGCGCTCGAGGCCCCCGCGGCCCTCGAAGTCGTCGCCGGAGCGTCCGCGCCCGTCGAGGAGCCCGCCGCCGCCGAGCCTGACGTGATGGTGGAAGACGTCTCGCTGGACGTCTCCGCAGCTCCGAACGTCGAGGCGGCCCCGGCGCCGGTGGTCGACGCGCTGCCGGAGCTACAAGCCGCGCCCACGGTGGAGGAGTTGCCGGAGCTGACCGTCGACGCGGAGCCGGAGGCCCCCGCCGCGCCCGCGACGCCGGAGCTCGCCGCGAGCGCACCGACGCCCCTGGAGCAGCCCGCGCCGCCGATGGAGGCGGACCTCGTCCTGCCGGCCCAGCCCGAGCCGACGGTGGAGGCGAACGCGAGTCCGACGCAGGCGTTCGTCCCCACGCTGGACGACCTGCCCGTGGTCGAGCCGGAGCCGGAACCCGCTTTGGCCGCGCCGGCCGGCTTCGCACCGTCGCTGGACGATCTCCCGGTGGAGACCTCCGGCGTCGAGCCGCTCGCACGGCAGGCCGAAGCCGCCCCGACCATCGAGTCGAAGCCGGCCCTCGAGGTCCCCGAGCCCGCCGGCCCGCCTGCGTACAGCAGCGCGCTCGGCAGCCTCGCGCTCGAGCCCGAGGCCGCGCCGCTGCCCATCGAGGCGGCCGCCCAGCCGTCGCCCTTCGCCAGGGGCTGGGAGAATCCGCCGGAGCCGGAGGCGCCGGCGCACGACAGGTCGGCCTTCGGCGACGAGTGGTCCGCCGAGCCCGAGGTGAGTGAGGACCAGCCGATCGTCATCGCCAGCAACTGGCCCGCCGCGCCCGCGTCGCCGAAGCCCGACCAGGTCTTCGCCAGCAACTGGGACGCCCCCGCGCCGCCCGCGGGCCCCGCGCCCGCGCCGCAGGCGTCGAGCGCCCCCATGCC
Organism: Myxococcota bacterium; assembly: GCA_040755835.1. Lineage (GTDB taxonomy): Bacteria > Myxococcota > Myxococcia > Myxococcales > Myxococcaceae > JADLDB01. The sequence continues at coordinate 82,126 of JBFMAB010000049.1, read as the reverse complement.
GGACGAGTGGGCCGAAGTGCCGACCGGTGCCGATCTGCCAGCGTTCAGCGACGGCCCGGACGGGAAGGTCGAGCTCGCCAGCCCGTCCGAGTTCGTCTCGTGGGACCAGGCGCCTGTGGTGGGCGAGGCGCTCGCGCCCGCCGAGGGAGAGTTCGTCATCGAGTCGTCGTCGGCGGCTGAGCTGGCCAACGACATGCGCCCGGCGCAGGTCGAAGCGTCGACGGTGGACGGCAGTCCCATCGAGCTGGCGAACAACGCCGACTTCCTCCAGGACCGGCAGCTGACGCAGACGGGCGAGGCGTGGCAGGCCACCGGCCGCTCGGTCGCCGTCGACGACGCCGAGGTCGAACTCGAGGGCGAAATCATCCAGGGTGTGGTCGAGGAGGACGGCCCACCGGAGCCCGCCGACTCCTGGGGCGCGGCGGTGAGCCAGCCTTCGCCCGCGCCGCAATCCATGGTGGTGCCGCCGCTCTCGTCGGCACCGCGGCCCGCGCCGCAGCCCGTGACCGCCGCGGCGCCGCCGCCCCCGAGGGCCCCGGCCCCGGTGTCCGTACCGCCGCTCGCGCCCGCACCGGTCCCGGTCGCGCCGGTGCCCGCCGCGCCGGCGTTCAGGGCTCCGCCGCTCGGGGCCGCGCCCGCGCCTGTTCCCGCAGCGCCGCCGACGCAGCCGCTCCAGGTTCGCGTGGCGACGCCCGTCGCGGTGGGAGGTCATCCGCCTGGGCTGGCCGCGGCCGCGCCCGGCGCGCCGCAGCCGACGGGACCCGCGATCTTCGATCGCTCCGGCGCGGTGCTCTCCGGCGAGTCCGCGCCGGTCGAGCTCATGGGCGAGCACCGGGTGATCCTCCACACGCTGGAGGGCCAGGTGAAGCGCGGGGTGATCCGCGACACGAACCTCTGCGGCCAGGGCGTGGTGCTCGAAGCGCCGGGCGGTGGCTCGGAGACGCTGCCGCGCGAGCGCATCAAGGCGCTCTTCTTCATGCTGAGCCCCGGCAGCCGGCCCCCGCCCGCCGAAGGCACGAAGGTGCGCGTCACCTTCCGCGACGGGCGCCAGGTGGTCGGCTTCTCCCGCGATCACCAGTCGCCGCAGGCCGGCTTCTTCCTCGTCCCCGCCGACAACCGGACCAACACCGAGCGCATCTTCATTTACCGCCACGGCCTCCAGTCCGTCGTCCCCGAGTAGCGGCCGCGACGCAAAGCGTCACAACCGCGCGTCACGATTGGATTTCGTGATGGAGAGTGGGTTGACAGGAAGTGCTCCTTTCGCGCACGTTGTCGCCGTTCCACGCACGCTGTGGCCGGAGGTGGCATGCGACACACGGAGAAGCGGGTCTTCCCACGGGTGGCGGTGAAGCTGACGGCCCACTGCCGCATTGGAAACCGCTTCATCCGCGACGCGGTGGCCGACCTCTCCGAAGGTGGGCTGTACCTGCGGACGCGGGAGCCGGCGCGCGTAGGCACCCCGGTTCGGGTGGCGATCGCCCTGCCTGCGCGCGACGGCGTGCGCTTCTGCACCCTGGTGGGCAACGTGGCGCGCATCGACCGCGACTCGAAGGGAAGCGCGCGCGGCCTCGGCGTGTCCTTCAGCGGCGCGGACATCGCGGTGACGGACCGCGAGGCGCTGCACGGCTTCGTGCGCGAGCGCACCAGCCAAGCCGCCTGACGGCCGCACCATTCAGACTTCGCGACGCTCGAGGATCTGCAGCGCCAGCATCGCCGCGATGAAGGCGCGCACCTGGTGCTCGGGCTTGCCGGCGAGCGCCATCACCTCGGCGTTGGTGCGCGTGCCGTCGAGGCGCGGCAACAGCGACGCCTCCCACTTTTCGAGCTCGATCTCGTGCAACTGGTACGCCGGCTGCTGGCTGGGGAGCAGCCGGTCCTCGGGCGCCACCAGCCGCGCGAGGCGCTCGGGCTTGTAGAGCTTCTTGATGCCGCGGACGATCAGGTTCCCCGGAAAGATGTCGAGCTTGATGGACTCGGCGCGCGCCTTCTCGCGGAAGGTCATCACGTACTGCCCTTCTTCCCACCCGAAGAGGCTGTAGATGATCGCCTTCACCTGCTGGCCGACGAAGTAGAGCCGCTCGGTGTCCTTGAGCAGCCCGCGCTCGACGAGGATGTCGCCGGTGCGCCGGTTCGTCTTCGCGGCCACCACCGCCGCGTCCTGCAGCTCGCCGGGCTTGATCTTCCCGACGCGCACCAGGAACTGGCCGAAGCGATCCGCCGCGAGGTTCGACAGCGCGAACACCGGCTGGCCGGACTCGAAGTAGACGACCTTCTTCACCTTGCCGCGCTGGCAATACAGCTCGCCCGTCTCGCGCGCCTGGTAGAAGGCGCTGATCAACCCGGGCAGATTGTCGGTGAGCGACCCCTGCGTGGGCCGGCCGCGCGGCATCTGCACCACGCCCGAGGCGAGCTTCCCCGCCGCCGGGCGATCGCCCGACACCGGCCCCCGGGTGGGTTTGCCGGCGGTGAGGTTGGCGCCTTTGAGCTCCGCGGTGATGTTGCCGCCGCCGGTGACGCGGATGCGGCCCGTCAGCTCCATCGGGTCCTGTTCCTCGGCGTCCTCGACGTCGATGTCGAGCTCCACGTCGAAGTCCTCGGCGGCGTCCTGCGACGGGCCGGGCGGCAGCGTGGGGGCCGGCGCGGGCGGTACCAGCGCCTTTACGTGCTCGAGCAGCTTCTTCGCGTCGAAGGGCTTCTCGAAGTACTCGGCGCCGGGGAACCGGGCCATCGCCTCGTTCGAGTGGCGCGCACCCTTGAAGACGCCGCTCATGAAGAGGACCGGCAGGTTCGGCTGGTGCGCGCGGAGCGACTCCGCCACGTGGTAGCCCATCATGTCGGGCAAGAGCACGTCGATGACGGCCAGCGCCGGGTTCTCGCCCTTCGCCAGCTCGACGCCCACCTTCCCCTTGTTCGCGCCGACGACCCGGTACCCCGCCTCTTCGAAGAGGCTGGTGAGGAGCATGACGAGCTCCCTGTTGTCGTCGACCACGAGGATGATGGGCTGCATCGGCGGGAAGAGGTTACTCTGTGGGCCGGGCCGCCAAAACTGTTGATTGCCGGAAGGACCCGGTCATGACGTCGACGCCGCTCCGCCGCTGCGCGCTCTTCGGGGCGCTGCTCATCACGGCTCTCGCGCCCGTCGCCTGGGCACAGGATCTCCCCGACGCCTCGCTGCCGGACGCCTCCGTCGGCCAGGGCGGCGCCGAGCAGAGCTCGGAGGAGAACGACAAGGGCACCCCGTGCCTCGACTCGCGCGACTGCGAAGGCGGCTTCACCTGCAACGGCGGCCGCTGCGTACCCGGCGGCATCCGCAAGGTGGGCTGCGGCGGCACCGCAGCCCTGGGCGCGCTGGTGCTGGGCGCGGGCCTCACGCTGACGCGACGCCGGCGGCGCTGACGGTCACGGGCACACGGCGCTGCGCGCAGCCTGCCCCCAGACGATGTGCGTCAGCGGGTGGCTGCCGGTGAAGGACGTGGTGGGCAGCTCGGTCCACGAGACGCCGTCGGTGCTCCGGTAGAAGCGCTGCTGCTCGTACCAGACGTTCCACCCGCCGCGGACGGCGACGAAGGTGCCCGACGGGCTGCGCGCCACGGGGCCGATGGTGGGCCCGGGTGACGTCGTCGTCCTGCCTGCGCCGTCGGTGCGCGTCACCGTCGTGGGCGTGCTCGTCCACGAGGCGCCGTCGGCGCTCCGGAAGAGCCGCGGGCCGCCCGCAGTCCCCGAGCCGGTGCCCCAGGCGAGGAACTCGGTGCCGGTCCACAGCAGGCGCGAGCTCACCTCCGCCGCGCCCGTCGCCACCTCGGTCCACGTCGCGCCGTCGTCCGTCGAGCGGCAGGCCACGCCGTCGCCGCCCAGCATCACGAGGACACGGGCGCTGCCCACCACGCCGCCCTCCCACTGCATCGCCTGGCCGCACGTCGTCGGCAACACGCTGGGGAAGCGCCAGGCGGCGCCGTCAGCGCTCACCGCCACGCTGGGACCGTCGCCCACCAGCACGAAGACGCCGCCGTCGGCCCCGCCGAAGCCGCCGCGCCGCACGTTCCACACCGTCGCGCCGCCGGGGTCCTTCAGGTCCGCCACCGCCGCGCTCGTCCACGTCCGCCCGTCGTCGGTGGACACCTTGCTGCTGCGCGCCGCCGCGATGAGGCGGCCCCCTTCGCCCAGCACCATGCTGGCGAAGTTCGCGCCCATGTCGACGGTGCTCCAGGTGACGCCGTCGACGCTGCGGCGGATGGTGCCGGGATCGCCCCAGCCGAAGTTGGCGACGAAGGCCGAGCCGGTGAAGGCCACGCCGCGGCCCGCGCCGTACTTGTGGTCACAGTCCGACGAGCCGCCGTCTACCATCGTGCCAGCGAAGCAGCGCACGCCGTCGTCGTCGCTGCGATTGCCCGACCACGTCAGGCCGTCGTCGCAGCTGACGATGGTCCGCGCAACGTGGCCGATCGCCAGGAAGATGGGCACCGTGTCCGGCCCCGCGTCCACCGCGCCGCCGCCGCCTCCCGCGCCCGCGTCCGTGTCGCCTGTGCCGCCGCCCGTGCCGCCGCCACCTGTGCCGCCGCCGCCCGTCCCGCCGCCCACCGCGCCGCCGCCCCCGCCGCTGGCAACTCCACCACCGCCACTGCCGCCGCCCGCGCTGCCGCCGCCGTCGCCGCCGCCGGGGGGATCGGTCACCAGGCCGCTGCAGCTGCAAAGCAACGCGAGGACCGCGGCCGCGAGTCGGTGGGTCATCGGGCGCGTCGTCCTCACGGTGCGGCGAACCACGGCAGGCGCTCGCCGGCGACGCTCCACACCGACACCGGGTACGCCTGCTCGGTGGTGATGGCCGCCCAGCTCACGTTGACGAAGTTGTAGTCGGGGTAGCCTCCGTTGACGGCCGGATTCTCCCACTCGGACTTCGGCACGCCCATCACCTGCAGCACCGTCCCCAGCCACTGGTGCCACAACAGGCCGGGCGAGGTGTAGGGCCCGGGCTCGCTCGCCGGCTCGAAGCGCAGCGCGCGGTTCCGGTAGTCGACGTGCCAGCCCGTCGTCAGCGCGCCGCCGGCGCCGCCGAAGCCCACCACCGGCAGGTCGCGCGCGTCGTGCGTGCGCAGGCCCGACTCCTGCGTCCACGCCACCAGCGACTGGTCGAGCAGCGTGGCGCCCGACGGCAGCGTCACCGCGTCCAGCTTCGTCGCGAGGTCGACCAGCACCTCGCTGAAGAAGACGGCGTACGAGCGCCACAGCGTCTCCTGCGCGGTGCCGGTCAACAGGTTCGCCTGGTGCGCGATGTCCTGGTGCCAGTCGCCGGCGAACGTCGACAGGTGCGGATTGACCAGCATCGACGCGATGCGCGACTGGCCGCACGCGAAGGCCGCGACGATGAGGTCGTTCATCACGCGCAGCCACGCCGACTGCTCCGCCGGATTCTGCGCAAAGGGCGCGTTGTAGACGACGGCGCCCATGCTGGCGGTGGCGTACGGCGCCGCGGGCGCGGTCGGCGCGGTGCAGCTCACCAGGGTGTTGATGCGCCGCTGCAGCTCGTCGACGCGCTGGATGTGGTCGTCGAGGCGGATCTTGTCGGCCGTCGAGAGCCGGGGGCTGGCGCGGAGCCGCCGGTAGTTCTCGAGCACCTTGTCGATGATGGGGGCGCGTGTCGGGCCCGGCGTCGACGGAAAGAGCCGGTTGAACAGCTCGCGCGGGGTGGAGGCGGTGGGCGCCAACTCCTGGATGGCGCCAGTGCCCATCGCCGGATTCTCGAACTGGTACGAGGTGCGCGCCGACAGCACCAGCGCGCGCTCCCGCACGTTGGTGAGGTCCGGGTAGAAGCTGGGGCTCCACGCCATCACCTGGTCGACGGTGCGGCGCTGCGCGTTCACCTGCGCCAGCCCGCCGTCGCCGCCGTTGCCGTCGTTGCGCGCGAAGTTGCCGAGGTGCCCGCCGGTGTGGTGGGCGATGTACCAGGGCACGTCGAGGCCGCGCAGCACCCACATCTTCTGCAACAGGCCGCTGGTCAGCTGGGAGCTGCGCGCGGTCAACACGGGCGCGACGACGGCGTTCCCGCCCTGGGTGGTGGCGGTCAGCCGGAAGCGGCGGATCTCCCGGCCGCCGTACATGCGTGTCTCCACGCCCGTGGCCGGCGTGGCGGGGAACATGAACTCCTCCCACGCGGCGCCGTGGTGCGTGCCGAGGTTGACGAAGTACTTCCCGGGGTTCATCGCCTGCGCCTCGGCGCGTCGCGAGGCGAGCAACGACGGCAACACGGGGATGGCGACGGCGGCGCCCATTCCCTTCAGCACCCAGCGGCGGGAGAGGCTCATCGGAAGTCCCTCCGCTTGAACTCCGGCGCGAGCGCGGTGGCCATGAGCAGCTCGCGCAGCGGTCGGCCGGCCAGCGCCGCGCCCTGCAGCGACTCGAGCAGGCAGCCGTCTCTCGCCTCGTCCTCCATGCGCTGGAAGGTGAAGCGGAAGTATTGCCGCACGAAGCACGTCTGGAACTCGCCGCCCTCCGCGAGCAACCGCGTGAGTTCCGCCGCGCCGTCGATGGGCGTGGAGACGCCGGAGACGTGCGGCGTGGCGCGGGTGTTGACGGGCTTCGACACGGTGGGCCGGCCCTGCGCGTCGAACAGCTGCTGCGCCGTGCGGTGCCGGCCGAGGGCGTCGAAGTCCTCCGTCGCGTAGCCCAGCGGATTCAAGATGGTCGCGTGGCAGCCCGCGCACGCCGAGCCCGGCACCTCGGTGATCGCCTCCACCATCTCGCGCGTCGTGAGGTCCGGCGCGAGCTCGATGGGCGTGGCCATGGCGTTGTCCGGCGGCGGGGGGATCTTCTGGCAGAGGAGCGCGTTGCGGATGCGGAAGCCCTTCATCACCGGGCGGGTGTTTGCGCTGCCCGACGCGAGGAAGGCGGCGCGTGTGAGCAGACCTGCGCGCGCGGGCTGCGCGAAGTCCGCCGGGGCCGAGGCGCCGTCCCACCGCGGCTGACCGTAGAGGCGGGCGAGCGCGTCGGTCCGCGCAAAGAAACGGCGGCTCGTCAGCACGTCGCCCACCGTCCCGCCGGTGCGCGCCACGTCGCGCGCCGCGTCCAGCACCTCCGCCATCATCTCCTGGTGCAGGGTGGGCGTGGGCACGTCGGCGCCGACGAACGCGTCGAAGACGGGCGTGCCGATGCGCGTGTCCAGCGGCGGCAGCTCGTCCAGACGGAACCAGTGCGCGAAGAAGTCGTCCAGCGCGGCGTCGGTGCGCGGGTCGTCGAACAACCGCTGCACCTGCGCGCGGTAGCCGTCTTCGGTGGCCAGCGCGCCCGAGGCCGCCGCGTCGAGGAGCGCCTGGTCGGGCATCGTCTGCCAGAAGTGGAAGGACAGCCGCGAGGCGAGCGCGTAGGCGTCGAGCGGCGTGGGCCCGGCCGCGGCGGGGTCGCCTTCCTCCACGTGGTACAGGAAGCGCGGCGACGTCAGCAGCAGCGCCACCACGTCGGCGACGGCCGCGGGGTCGACCGGCGTGGTGCCCGCCACCTGCGTGTAGAAGTCGAGGTCCGCCGCGTCGAGCGGGCGGCGGTGCACCAGCAGCCCGAAGGCGGCCACGAAGTCGCGCAGGCACTGGGCGTCGTTCGTGGTGGATGCGTCGGTGGCGCACGCGCCGAGAAGCCCGCCGAGCTTCGCGCTCGTGTTGGTCAGCTCGCGGCCCAGCTCCGTCGCCGCGGCGTAGGTGACGTCGACGTGTCCCTGCTGGATGGCCTGGTCGAGCTGCGTGAAGCCGCCGTGCTTCTCGCCGGGCACGCCCACGAGGCGATCGTCGGGGAAGCCGTCGAGCGTCGGCAGCACGGCGGCCAGCACCTGCGCGCGGTCCGTCGCGAGGAGGCCGGTGCGCTGGACGAGGTCGCGCACGGAATTCACCACCTGGCGCTTCGTGAGACGCCGCAGCGGCAGCTCGATGGGCGACTGGTTGGGGGCGCAGGTGAAGCGCGGCACCTCCCACGGCTCGGAGCCGCCTCCCGCGCCGCCTCCCGCGCCGCCGCCACCGCCGCCCGCCAGGCCACCGCCGCTCCCGCCGACGGGCGCGCCGCCGACGATGTTGCCGCTGCAGGCGGCCAGCGCCGTCAAGACGAGCCACAGCACCGGGACGCGATGCATCGGGGGACTCCGTTCGAGGGTGGACCGCGGGGGCGCGGCCGACGGCGCCGCGAGCCTGGAACCCTAGCACGCCCCCCGCTCACCTGCGCGGTGTGCAGATGAACGAACGTGTCGCAGCAGGCGTCGAGCCGGGAAAAACTCAGGGTTTCGCGGCCTGGGCCCGCTCCGGCGCGGCCTTCGGCAGCAGCTCCTGCTCGAGGAACGTCTGGTGGTAGTGGCCGGCGCGGTAGCCGACGACGCGCTCCACCACGCGCCCCTTGTGGAAGTACAGCACCGTCGGCGTGGCGCTGACACCCAGCTTGCGCGCCGTCTTCGGGCCGTTGGCGACGTTCATCTCCGCGACGCGCAGCCGGCCCTTGTACTTGCGGGACAGGTCCATCACGACGGGCTCGAGCATCTTGCAGGGGCCGCAGCCGTCGCTCCACACGTCGAGCAGCACCGGCAGCTCGCTGTCCAGCACCTCGGCCTTGTAGTTGGCGTCGGACACCGACACCACCGCGTGCGGCTCCGCCTCGAGTCCCAGCAGCTTGCCCAGCCACCCCATGTGACACCTCGTACGCCGTAAGACGTCGGCCCGGCGGGACAGAGCCGGGGCCACATGAAAAGGGTGCGCCAGGGGCCCCGCTACCGGCCAGTGCGCTTCTTCGCGCGTTCCTTTGCCTGCGAAAGCGCCGACCGCACGTCCTTCTTCTCGGGCGGCGGCGCCGGCGGAACCTCGGGCTCGGGCCGCGCGGCGGCGGCAGCGGGCGTGGCGGTGCCCGGCGACGAGCGGGGCGCCTCGGCCCTCGGCGCGGACGGCGGGGCGGCCGCCGCCTTCATCGCAACGGGCTTGCGGCGCGCGGGCCGGGGCCCCGACAGGAAGCGGCGCACGAAGACTTCGCCCAGCAGCGCCAGCACGGCGACGGCCACCAGCCACGGCGCGAGCGGCACCGCGGCCTCCGACTCCACGGCGTCCTTGAAGAGGCCGACGATGGCGAGGCGCTCGACGCCGTTGCCTGCCGCCGCCACCGAGGCGAGCAGCGCCTTGCCTTCCTTCACCGGCGCGGGCTCGAACTCCGGCGCCCACGGCAGCGTCACCGGCGGGGCGCGGAACAGCCGGTCGCCCAGCTTCACCACCGGGTGCCAGGTGCCGCTGCCGGGCAGCACCCAATGCGCGCCGACGCGGTCCTCGTCTTCCCAGCGCATCGGCAGCTCGAGCGGCGCCACCCGCGCGTCGCCGGACAGCAGCACCAGCGTCGGCGTGCCGGCGGGCGGCGGCGCGGCCGGGTCGAGGTCCAGCGTGACGTGCAGATCGTTCCCGGCGAGCGACGCGCGGGCCACCGCGTCCAGCTGCGTGGCGTTGGGCGGCATCACCCACCGCACCATCTGCGCGAGGAGCGCGCGCTGCCCTTCCCACTTGCGGAAGTCGCCGGTGTGCGCGCCGTCCACCTCGCCCGTGAGCACGGCAACGCGGCCCGCGCCGCGAGGCCAGAAGGCCACCACCGGCGCGTTGTTGTCGTCGCTGGTGCGCAGGCCGACCGACGCCTGCGGTCGCGCGTAGGTGAGGTTGTAGCCGCCCAGCGCCGGCGCCGACGCGGTGGGCAGCTTGCCCAGCTGCGAGAGGTCGGCCGCGATGGCCGTCGCCGTCGGCTCCTCGACGAAGGTGCTGCGCGCCACCGCGATGGTCTCCTGGCTGAAGATGCGCGGGAGGCTGGTGACGTCCTCGGCGAAGTACATGCGGCCGTTGCCGCGCGCGGCGATCTCCCGCAGGAGCGCGGCGTCACTGTCGGCGGGGCTGCCCATGCCGATGACGGACACGGTGACGCCCTGCGCGGTGAGGTCCGCGATGGTGCGGCGGTAGTCGTCGGGCTCCTCCGAGTCCGCCGCGTCCGAGAAGAGCAGCACGTGCCGCGTGGCCTTCTTCGAGGCGAGGACTTCCTTCTTCGCCACGCGCAGGCCCACGCCCACGTAGATGCCACCGCCGCCCGAGAAGCCGCGCGCCACCTTGTCCAGCGGCAGCCCGTCCGCCACCGGGCTCATGTTGAAGACGGGGTGGTCCTCGGTGTCCACCATGTGCACCGAGGCCTCGTCGGCCGGGTTGAGCAGCTGCAGCGCGCCCACCACGCCCTCGGCGGCGAGCTCCATCTTCGTGCGGCCGTCGGGCACGCGGACGCCCATCGAGCAGCTGCAGTCCATGATGATGGAGATGGCGACGGCCGCCTTGCGCTGCTCCTCGCGCACCTCCAGCGAGACGGGCAGCACGTCCTCCACCGGCGACTTGCGGTAGCCGCCTTCGCCGAAGCTGTGGCGGCCGCCCGTCATCACCAGGCCGCCGCCGGCCTCCCTGACGAACTGCGCCAGCACGTGGAGCCCGTTCTCGGACAGGCGGCCCGCGTCGACGTCCTCCAGCACCACCGCGCCGACGCCGTCGAGCGAGCCCATCGTCACCGGGAAGGGCGCGCGCACGTCGAGCGCCACGTTCGCCTGCGCCAGCGCCTTCGCCAGCGCGCCCTGGGGCTTGTCGGTGATGAGCAGTACGCGCGGCGGGCCCTCGACGCGCACCACCGCGCGGCCCACGTCGTTCTCCACCACGCCGTCGCCGGGCGCCTCCGCCTTGAGTTCGTACGCGACGAGGCCGGGTGCGTCGACGAGGTCACGGAACGTCAGCACCGTCGGCCCTTCGGCCAGCGAGCGCTGCGTCTTCACCAGCGGCTTGCCGTTCCGCGACAGGACCAGCGTCACCTCGGTCGGCCCGGAGGCCTTCAGCGTCGCCGTGAGAAGGAAGGGCTCGCGCGCGGCCACCGACGGCGGCACCGACAGCGACGAGACGGCGACGTCGAGCGCAGCGTCCTCGCGGCCCAGCCAGCGCGTGTCGACGGGGATGCCGCGCGCGGCGAGGCGGCGAGCGGCGGCACGTGCGTCGAGGCCGGAGACGCGGCCGTCGGAGATGACGAGGACGCGGCCGGCGCGGTCCGGCGGAATCAGGTCGCCGGCGGCGTCCAGCGCGGCCGAGAGGTTGGACGCCTCGCCGTCGATGGACGCGGTGAAGCCGCCGAAGCGCCCGTCGGAGGACAGCGGCGCCTCGATGCGCGGCTCGCGCCCGAAGGAGATGACGCCGAGGCGATCGCCGGTGCGGCGCTGCGGCTCGAGGAGACGGATGAGCTCCTCGGAGGCGGCCTCGCCGCGCGGCGGCATCGAGCGGCTGCGGTCCACCACCACGACGACGTCGCTGCCGGCGCTGCGAAGTCGCCACTCGGGCCGCGCCAACGCCAACACCAGCAGAGCGACGAGCGCGATGCGCAGGCCCATCGCCGGGCCCTCGACGCGCGCTGACAGCCACAGGAAGAGCCCGAGCGGGACGAGCAGCAACAGCGCCTGCGGGTAGACGAGCGTCATCGCGCGCCTCCCGGCCGGCGCGGCGGCGCCAGGGCGGCCTTCGGCACCCGCGCCGTCAGCCAGAAGTCGAGCAGCAGGAGCGCCAGCACCACCACCACCGGCCAGAAGGCGCGCGGCGTCACCGTGGCCAGCGACGCCACGCCCGTCGACTGCGCCGCGTGCACCTCCCAGTCGCCGCGGGTGCGCAGGTCCGACTCGCGGGGATCCAACGGCAGCACCTCGAGCGCGTCGAACGGCTCGCCGTCCGAAAGCAGCTCCCAGTGGCCGGGCGCCGGCAGCGCCGGCAGCGTCAGCGCGCCGACGCCCAGCACAGGGCGCTCGTCACCGGCCGGCCCCTTCAGCAGCCACGTCTTGCCCGGCGTGGTGACGACGGGCACGTCCTCGCCCAGCATGACGTGACGCCGCGGGAAGCCGGGCCTGGCGAGCCGCGCCTGGCGCACCACGTTGCCCAGCAGCACCGGCCACGCGACGGTGCGCTGCACGTTCGAACGGCCGACGTCGAGGTTCAAGTGGACGGTGCCGTCGTCCTCCTCGGACATCAGCACCACCGGACCCGCCGAGAGCAGCGCGCGGCCCGGCGGGTTCTCCCCTGCGGTCCACACCGCGCCGCCGAGCAGCACGTCGTCGAGCAGCGGGTGCGCCTTCTGCGCGAAGAAGGGGCCGACGAAGGACTTCAGCGTGCCGGTGGCGCCCAGCGTGAGGCTGGCGCGGCTGCCCGGCGGGCCCACGGTGAGGAGCGCGGGCTCGGCGACGACGACGCCCGGGGCCACCGCGAGGAAGCGCTTCACCGCCGCGAGCGCGGCCGGGTCCACGCCGTCCAGGAAGCCCACCGACACGTCCGCCAGGGGCGACGGCAAGAGCGTCACGCGACCGTCGGCCTCGAGCGCGTCGGAAGGCAGCGTCACCTGCACCGGCTTCGCCGTCTCGAGGCCCACGCGCACCACGGCCGAGGCGCCGGGCTGCAGCTCGAGCGCCTGCGTCTGCGGCGCGTCGTCGGGCGCCTCGAAGCGCACCGTCACCTTCGCCGGCTCGTCGCCGAAGTGGCCGACGCGCACCGTCACGCGCGCCATGCCGCCCTCGTCCTGCCGCTGCGCGGTGAGCAGCGCGGCGTTCGGCGCGGCCTTCCCCACCGAGCGCCCCTCCACCTGCGACGGCAGCGCGGCCGACGCCGGCAGCGGGCCGTCGGTGAAGAAGAAGAGGCGCCGCTCGGTGCTGCCCGACAGCTCGCGCGCCATCGCGATGGCGGCGGCGACGTCGTGGGCCGGCTGCGACGGCTGCCAGCCCTCCAGGGCCGACAGCGCGCGCGCTGTCTCGAGCTGCGGCCCGGCCAGGAGCCGCGGTCGCACGCCCGACTCGACGATGGTCATCACCCCCGCGCCCTCGGAGCGCGCGAGCGCGGCCACCGCGTCCTTCACGCGGTCCGCCGCCGTCTTCCCGTCCACCTTCGCCGCCATCGACAGGCCGCCGTCGACGATGACGACGACGTGGTTGGCGCGCGCCGCCTCTCCGCAGCGCGCGTCGGACAGGAAGAGGGCCGCGCAGCACACCGCGAGGACTTCCAGCGCCAGCGACGCCTCGCGCGAGAAGCGTTGAAAGCGCGGGCCGGCCTCGGCGCGCTGGTCCGGCGTGCGCCAGAGAAACAGCGCGCTCACGACGCGCGGCGGCTGCCGGCGGCGCAGGAAGTACGCCACCACCAGCGCGGGGATGGCCGCGAGCGCGAGGAGGCCCAGGGGCGCGCCGAACGTCACGGTCGGCCCTCCCGTTCCCCGGCGCGTGAGAGGACACGCGCCACCGAAAGCGGGTACCTCCCGGGGCGCAAGCCGGCCCCGCGGTGGCCCCACCTGCACGCGACGCTCGCCGGGACGGGATGGGCCGGGCCCTGGGCTTCGCGCACAGGCTCTGCGCAGACGCGGGCGCCGGCTCCGCCGCCCCCATGCGACTCGCGCACCTGCCCGGGCCTGCCGTCGCCGTGCGCGACGCTCACCGGTCGCCCTCCGACGTCCGGGGGGCCGCGACGCGCCACGGCACCGCGCCCCGTCTTCCGTGTGCGACAGCTGACGACAGCCGGCGGCGCTGCCCACTCGACGGCTGGCGTGAGCCCCGCTGCGTGAGCGCCGCCCGGACGCCTCATACGGCCTCCACGAGGGACGCCAGCTCGCCGCGCGCCCATTCGTCCACCGGCTTCGCGGCCGAGCCCTGCACCCACGTCGCCCGCACGCGCCGCGCCGCGCCCTGCCAGAGCGCCACGTGCGCCGCGAGCCGCTCGAGGTAGAGGTCCACCACGCCCGCGGACACCAGCCGCTCGATGGACTCGCCCGTCTCCGAGTCGATCAGCTTCGCGCCCACGCCGGCCGAGGGCTCGACGTCCTCCACGTCCAGCACCTGCACCAGCACCAGCCCGGCCGCGCCGCGCGCGAGGCGCTCGGCGAACACGTCCGGCGGCGTCTCGAAGAGGAAGTCACTCACCACCACGCGCAGGCCACACGGCAAGAGCGGCGGCCCGCGGCGCAGGGCCTGGTCGAAGGCGTCGCGGCCCTCGAAGCCCACCTGCGACAACAGCGCCCGCGTCGCCGGGCCCGCCGCGCGCTGCCCCGTCTGGCCCGCGGCGATGACGACCGGCTCGAAGCCGCCGTGCCGGGCCAGCGTCGTCACCCACAGCGCCACCTCCCGGGCGCGCGCGGCCTTCTCGGGGGACACCGCCATCGAGCGCGACGTGTCCAGCAGCACCTCCACGCGCGGCGACACCTCGTCCTGGCGCACGCGCAGCACCAGCTCGCCCGTGCGCGCCACCGCGTTCCAGTCCACGTGCCGCAGGTCGTCGCCCGGCTGGTACAGCCGGAAGTCGTGCAGCTCCAGCGAGCTGCCCACGGACGAGCTCCGCACCTCGCCCACCTTTCCGCGGTGGGGCACACGCGGCAGCCGGAGCGCCCGGCCCGCCGCCGCGCGCTCGACGGCCGCGAAGTCCAGCAGCCCCGAGGTCATGCGCTGCGCACCCCGTCCCGCGTCCACAGCACGGAGCCCGCGAGGAAGACGAAGAGCAGCGTCACCGCCGCGAGGAGGAGCAGCGCCCCGTCCAGCTCGTCGCCGCCGCGGTCGATGAAGTTCACCATGCCCACGACCGGGTTGAGCGCGTTCACCGACTTGTCGTCGCCGCGCCCGCCACCCACCGTGGCGATGATGGGCGGAACCACGCTGCCCAGCAGCACCGTGACCGCGAAGGCGATGCGCGACGCCAGCGGCTCACCCGCCTTTCGCAGTGCCGTCACGCGGCCGAAGAAGGCGCCCAGGGACAGGTACAGCGCCGGGAAGAGCGGCGCCGCCAGCAGCACCCGCAGCCGCTTGCCCGAGCCGTCACCGCCAGGGGCGATGCCGTACAGGACGCCCCAGCCGATGGTGCACAGCATCAAGAGGCCGATGATGAGCCAGTAGCCGCGCAGCGCGCCCGGCTTGAGCCAACCCATGCCGGCGAGCCGCGCGGGGAAGCCGTCGCGCTCGGAGATGGCGAACACCCCGCACACCACCAGGAAGAAGGAGGAGACCAGCGAGCCGACCGCCCCCGCCTCCTTGCTGCTGCCGTTGACGAACGAGGCGATCGCCCCGAACGCCAGCGTCCCCACCACCATCGCCGTCAGCACCTTGCGCGGGCCGGCCGACGCCGGCTCCGACGGCAGCGCCAGCCCCGCGGCCGCGCCCTCGAGCACCAGCACCGTCACCGACAGCGCGAACGCGAACACCGCTCCACAGAAGGTGAGGAACTCGGTGCGCTGCATGAGGCGCGACCCTTGCTCCGAGAGCAGCGTCCCGAAGGCCATGGCCGCGAAGGTGCCCGCGCCCAGCGTCGCCAGCGCGACGAAGTGCGCGAAGGTGCGGCCGATGCGCGAGTGCGCCTGCGTGGCGATGGCGATGCCCAGCGCGGTGAGCAAGCACGACCAGGCGCCCAGCAGCGCCAGCGCCACGACGATCTGCGGAATGTCGATGCCGTTCAAGAAGTACGTGAAGACCACGAAGGGCGCCGCCGCCGAGGCGAACAACATCGCCTGGCTCATCGCGCTCACCCACTTCCCGCGGACGATGTTGCGCCCGCCGAGGCCGGTGAGCAGCAACAGCACCCACGTCTCCTCTTCCTGCTCGCGCAGCATCGACCGGAACGCGGTGAAGGGAATGACGAAGCACGTCACCGCCGCCAGCGCGATGAGGTACGCAGCGAGGAAGTTGCGGCCCAGCGTCGAATCGCCGGTGCGGTCGCTCACCTCGGCCACCGCCACCAGCGCCGCCATCAGGCACGCCGTGAGCAGCACCGAGAAGAAGATGGCGAACACCTTCGCCCGCAGCCCCTGCCGCACCTCCTTCACCACGATGGGGCCGACCCGGTCCTGCAGCCGGTCGGCGAAGGTCGTCGAGGCCGTCATGCCAGCGGCTCCACGTCATGGCGGCGCAGCACCGCGAACGCCCACGCCGTCACGCCCAGCGCGACGCCCCACGGCACGAGCACCAGCGGCAGCGCGTCCACCTTCGCCTTCGCCACGTTGACGAGGCCCACGGTGGGGTTGAGCAGGTTGAGCGCCAGGTTGTCGGCCTCGGCGACCAGCTCGCCCACCAGCGGCGGCAGGCCCACCCCCAGCACGAAGAGGCCGAAGGCCAGCACGCGCACCATGAGCGCCGTCTGCGACGGCGGGTGCGGCACCCAGCGCGCGACGATCTGCGGCGTCGCCAGGTACACCAGCGCGAAGGCCGGCGCCGCGATGATGACCGCCTCCATGCCCGGGTCCCCGGCGGAGAAGCCCGGCACCGCGTACAGCGCGCCCGCCGCCAGCGTGACGACGGTGACGACCGTGAAGCCGCGCAGCGCGCCCGGCTTGAACGGCGAGAAGCGCTTGCCGGTCGCCCAGTGCACGCGCGCCATGCCGTCGCGGTCCGACGCCACCGTCTGGCCCACCAGCAGCGCGTGCGCGGCCTGGGAGAGGGCACCGGCCACCAGCACGCCGCGCTCGCCCGAGGCCGCGTAGCCCCAGAGGAAAAACGCCAGCATCCCCACCGCCTGGACGAGGTACCAGCGCCGCGGGCCGCGCGCGTAGTCCTCGGACGGCAGCGACAGCCGCGCCGCGGCGAGCTCGAAGAACAGCATGCCCGTCGTCACCATCGCGAAGGTGCCGGCGAGCGCGGACAGCCAGAAGACGCCGTCGGCCAGCGCCTTGCGGGACAGCTCCATCGCGCCCGCGGTGCCGCCAATGCCGAAGCCCAGGCCCTGCAGCAGGAGGCCCAGCAGCACGAAATGCAAGAGCCCGCGCACGAGCCGCGTCTCGGCCAGGGTCGCCATGCTGACGGACAGCGCCACCAGAAAGAGCTGGTACGCGATGCTCGTCGCCAGCGCGACCACGATGGTCGGCAGGTCGATGCCGTTCAGGTAGTAGCTGAACAGCAGGAACGGCGCAGCGGCCGAGGCGTACAGCGTGCCCTGCAGGACGAAGCTCGCCACCTTCCCCGCGAGGATGCGGCGCGGGCCCAGGCCCGTGAGCGTGAGCAGCACCCACGTCTCCTCCTCGGCCTCGCGCGACATCGACCGGTACGCCGAGTACGGAATGACGAAGAACTGCACGCAGGCCAGCGCGACGAAGTACGCCATGAAGGCGTCCTGCCCCGTCCGCGTTCCGCCCTCGTCGGCGAAGGCGAAGGCGACGAGCGAGATGAGCAGGTTCGCCGCCAGCATCACCGCGAAGAAGATGGTGAAGACGCGCGTGCGCAGGCCCTGGCGCACCTCCTTCACCACGATGGGGTTGATGGCGTCGGCCACCCGCTCGCCGAGGCGATCGAACGCGTCCGGCGTGGCCGGCGTTGTCGTGGCGGTGGCGGTGCTCACTGCACGCGCCCCCGGGTGACGGACATGAACGCGTCTTCCAGGTCGTGCTCGCGCGTCTGGAAGCTCACCACCGGCAGCTCCGCCGCCACCATCGCCTTCAGGATTCGTACGCACGCCCCGTCCACCCAGCCCGGCGTGGGCTGCGTGCCCTGCGGCAGCTCGATGCGGAAGCGCACGCCGTCGTTCGACGGCACCACATCCACCACCAGGGGCTGCTCGAGCAGCAGGCGCTCGGCCTTCTGCGTCACCGCGTCGCGCGCGCCGGGCGTCGCGTGCAGTCGCACCTCCACGTCGGTGGACGGCAGCGCGCCGTGCGTACGCGACAGCACCTCCTGCACGCTGCCGGTGGCCAGCAGCCGCCCCTGCTCGATGATGGCGCAGGCGTCGCAGATCTCCGACAGCTCGGTGAGGATGTGGCTGGAGATCAGCACCGCCTTGCCCTGGCTGGCGAGCGCGCGCAGCAGCTCGCGGAGCTCGATGCGGGCGCGCGGATCGAGGCCGTCGGCGGGCTCGTCGAGGATGAGCAGCTTCGGATCGTGAAGCAGCGTACGGCCCAGCGCCACGCGCTGCTTCATGCCTTTGGACAGCTCGCTGGTCAGCTTGTCCTTCAGCGGCAAGAGCCCGGTGAACTCCATCACCGAGTCGACGCGCTCCACGCGCTCCTTGCCGCGCAGCTTGTAGGCGCGCGCGAAGAAGTCGAGGAACTCGAAGACGGTCATGTCTTCGTACGTGCCGTAGCGGTCCGGCATGTAGCCGATGAGCGGGCGCGCCGCGTCGGGCCGCGCCACCACCGACTGGCCGTCGAGCAGCACCTCGCCGGCGGTGGGCACGTCCAGCGTGGCGATGATGCGCATCGTCGTCGACTTGCCCGCGCCGTTGGGCCCGATGAACCCGAGGATGGTGCCGGCGTCGAGCGAGAACGTGACGTCGTCGACCGCCTTCAGGCTGCCGAAGTGCCGCGACAGGCCCTTCACCGTGAGCAGGCTCATCGCTCCACCTCCCCGCGCACCCAGTGCTCGGACTGGTGCAGCGACATGCGCACGCCGCCGGTAGGCAGGAAGCCTTCGCCGTCGAGGCGCGCGAGGAACTGCCCGTCGGCGAGCTCGTCGTGGACGATGGTGCCGGCCACCGCGGGGCCGAAGCGGCTGGCCGCGTCGTGCCGGTGGTACTGCTGGTCGCTGCCGCGGGCCAGCATCGCCTCGCCGCCGTCGCGCACGTCGCGCGCTTCCCAGGTCTCGCCGTCGATGCGCACGGCCACCGACTTCACCCGCTGCCCGAGCGCGTTCTGCACCGTCCACCGGTCGCCCGACGCCTTGAGCACCAGCCGCGCGCGCGTCGGCTCGACCGACAGGAAGCCCCACTCGCGGTACACGCGCGACGGCACGAAGTCGCTGCCCAGGGTGAGGCCGTCGCGCCAGGTCATGTCGGCGACGAACTTCTCGCGGTTGTCTTCCCACGGCGCGATGGGCACGGTGGACGCGGAGAAGGTGGCACGGCCGGGGGCGAGGTTCGCGTAGTACGCGGTGACGCCCGCGGTGACGGCGCGGTGCTGCTTCGAGTCGAGCCGCGTGAACGAGAACATCGCGCCGTGCACGGTGAAGCCGTCGGCGATGAGCGAGTACGCGATGATCGCCACGCAGGTGACGGCGGCCGTGCCGGGGATGGTGACGAGCAGCGCGGCCGGCCCGCGGCGCCGCGCCACCCAGATGCTGCCGGGCCCGATGGCCAGGGTGAACGCGGTGATGATGAGCAGGAAGCGGCCGAGCGGCGCGGTCGCCTGCGGCAGCAGCGGCTCGAGCTTCGCGCCGCCGTAGCGCCGCTCGTACTCGGGGACCGGGCCCTGTGGCTTCACCGCCGGCGTCGTGCGCAGCGCCAGGGTGTCGTCGTCGGGCGTGTCTCCCACGACGGCGAGGCGGCCGAGCCCGTACGGCTGCGTCTTCTTCGGCTCCCCCACCAGCAGCGGGAAGAGCCCGCCGGCGCGCAGCGGCCCCTTCACCACCAGGTGGCCGCCGGTGACGGCGTAGGCCTCGAGCGCGCGCCGCTGCCCTTCGTCGAGGCTCTCGAGCGTCGTGGCGTCGGGGACGATGACGGCGTCGTAGCCGACGTACGCGGCGAGCTCCGACGGCGCCTCGGCCGGGGGGATCGTCATCACGAAGACGTCGGCGCGCGAGTAGCTGGGCGGCCGGCCGATGAACGACTGGAAGCGCTCGGGACCGGACAGCGTCAGCACCACGCGGTGCGGGGCGTAGGTGCTGTTGAAGTACACGCTCGTCTCGCCGCCCTCGGTGATGCCGGGGCCCGACGCGCTCATGGTGCCGTAGCGCATCTCCGACGGCGCGGGCAGGGTGACGACGCGGCGCTCGCCGGCGTTCACCTCCACCTCGCGGGTGACGGTGTGGAAGCTGCCGGTGACGTTGCCGCTGAAGGCGAGGCGGATCGTCTGCCGCGGGCCGCCGGTGTTGTCGATGAAGACGCGGACCGGGAACAGGCCGAAGGACGGCGTGGGCGCGTTCGTCTCGACGGACACCTTGGTGGCGCCGCCGCCGACGGTGGCGCGCTGCAGCTGCGCCAGCTGGTACTTGAGCAGCACCGACGGACCGCTCGTGCCATGGCTCTCGACGTCGTCGAGGCCGTCGTCGTTGTCGGCGATCGGCGCGACGGGCGGCGGGGCCGGCGCGGCGACCGAGTCCGGATCGTCCGCGTCGTCGGCCTGCAGCACCCCCGCGGTGAGCGCAAAAGACAGCGCCATCACCTCAAGCACGCGCCACCTCCGGCACCGCGGCGAGCAGCTCCTCCACCAGCGCCTCGCCGCTCACCTTCTCGAGCGCGGCCTCGTACGACAGCACCAGGCGGTGGTTGAAGACGGCCGACGCCATCTCGCGGACCTCGTCGAAGCCGACGTTGGGCTTGCCCTTGCTGAGCGCCCACGCGCGGCTGGACGCGGCGAGCGCCAGCGCGGCGCGCGGCGAGGCGCCATAGCGGACGAAGCGGCGCACGCGGTCGGGCGCGCCGGCCGACGTCGGGTGCGTCGCCTCCACCAGGCGGCCGATGTACTCGGCGACGGGCGCTGGCAGGTGTACGCGGTCGACCAGGGCGAACAGCGTCTGCAGGCCCCCACCGTCGGTGACGGGCTTGAGCTCGGGCGGCTGCCCGCGCACGCGCTGGGTGAGGATGGTGGCCATGGTGCGCGCGCCGACGGGCGGCACGAGGACGCGGAACATGAAGCGGTCGAGCTGCGCCTCGGGCAGCGGGTAGGTGCCTTCGAGCTCGATGGGGTTCTGCGTGGCGAGCACGAAGAAGGGGCTGGGCAGCGAGTGCGTCGTGCCGAGCACCGTGACGCTGCGCTCCTGCATCGCCTCGAGCAGCGCGGACTGCGTTTTGGGCGAGCTGCGGTTGATCTCGTCGGCCAGCACGATGGACGCGAAGAGAGGACCGGCGCGGAAGGTGAAGGCCTTCGTCTCACCGTCGATGACGTACGTGCCGGTGATGTCGCCGGGCAGGAGGTCCGGCGTGAACTGGATGCGCTTGAACGGCAGCGACAAGAGCCGCGCGAGGCCCTTGCACAGCTCCGTCTTGCCGAGGCCGGGCAGACCTTCGAGGAGCACGTGGCCGCGCGCGAGGATGGCGGTGGCGACGCGGTCGACGACGCCGCCCTGGTCGAGCAGCACCTGGTTGAGGGCCGCCTTCAGCATGGCGATGGACTCGCCCGCGGTCTGCACTTCCATCGGTGTGAGGAGTTGGTCGGACACGGGAGGCCTTTCTCCGTCGAGGTGCTGCGGCGTCGCTTCGTTTCACTTCGAGTCGAAGTATTTCTGCACGAGGGCGCGGTTTCGCGGGCGCATGGCGCCTTCGTTGTAGCCCGCGCCCTGGTCGCCGGCGGCGGCGGTGCCGGTCGAGACGCCGTCGGGCGCGCTCGGGTTCACGCGCGGATTGGCAGCGCGCAGGCCGAAGAGCTCCTGGCCCTCACCGCCGTGGCCTTCGGGCAGCGCATCGAACTTCAGGCGGTCGGGGTCCATCTCTGCGCCGCCGCCGAAGACGAGCTCGTTCGCGCCGCCCCCGCGCGAGATGCCCGCGCCGTCTTCCTGCACCACGCGCGACGCGTGCTCCCGGCCATTGCCCTGCGCCTGCTGGCCTTGTCCCTGCTGGCCTTGTCCCTGTTGGCCTTGTCCCTGTTGGCCTTGTCCCTGCTGGCCTTGTCCTTGTCCCTGCTGCCCTTGCTGATTGGACTGGCGCGATGACTGCTTCTGGCTGGAGTTGCCGCTCTGCTGACCGAAGCTCTTCGCGAGCTGCTCGCGGCGCTGCTGCAGCGCGCGCTTCAGGTCGGACACCTGCGCGCGGGACGGCCCCGTCTGACCGCCCTGCTGCCCTTGCTGGCCCTGCTGCCCTTGCTGGCCTTGCTGGCCTTGCTGCCCTTGCTGCCCTTGCTGCCCTTGCTGGCCTTGCTGGCCCTGCTGACCCTGCTGGCCCTGCTGACCCTGCTGACCCTGCTGACCCTGCTGACCCTGCTGACCCTGCTGGCCCTGCTGACCCTGCTGACCCTGCTGGCCCTGCTGGCCCTGCTGACCCTGCTGGCCCTGCTGACCCTGCTGGCCATCCTTGCCCTGCTGTCCCATCGCCTGCTGCAGCGCCTGCTCACCGTTCGACGCCTGCCCGTCCGACAGCTCCATGAGTGCGCGCTCGAGCTCTTCGCGTTCGCGCTGGGCGCCTTCGGCCGACTGTGCGTGGGCGAGCGCCTCTTCGAAGTTCTTCGCGGCGGACTCGGCGCGGGCGAGCTCGGCGGCGGCCTCGGCGGCCTCGCGATCGAGCTGTTTGTCGAGCGCGTCGGCGGCCTCCCAGTCGGCGGCGT
This sequence comes from Myxococcota bacterium, assembly GCA_040755835.1. Lineage (GTDB taxonomy): Bacteria > Myxococcota > Myxococcia > Myxococcales > Myxococcaceae > JADLDB01. Next base: position 59,941 of record JBFMAB010000049.1, on the reverse strand, counting down.
CGAAGGTGCCGTCCTCGAGCTCCTCCTTGAGACGCTGCAGCTCGTCGAGCGCGGCCTGGTCCGGCGGCTCTTCCTGCGCGAGCGCGGCCAGCTTGTCGTCGAGTTGCTCGATGCGCGTCTGCGCTGCGGCGTTGGTGGGGCGAACGATGCGCTCGGGGAGCGGCACCAGCACCCCGGCCGCGACGAACAGCGCGGCGAGCGCGAGGAGCGTCAGCGGCCGCCGCACGTCGATGGACGGCAGGGTGAGGTCGTGGAGGCGCTGGTTGAGGCCGAGTTCCCACTCACCGACGGCGCGCTCGAGGCGGGTGAGGAGCAGCCCGCCGGCGTTGGCGCGGCGATCCGCCACGATGGCGGCCTCCTCTACGGAGACGCGGCGCCGGCGGCCGTACCACCACGTCGTCGCCACCGCCGCGACGAACAGCGCGCCGCCCGCGATCGGCACGCCGCGGTGCACGAGCAGGCGCCAGGCCACGAACGCGCACGCGGCGATCCACGCAGGCACGACCGCGGCCTCGAGCCACACCTGCGTGTTGAGGCGACGCCGCACGCGCCCGATACGCGCCCGGACCACCTGTTTGCGTCGCTCTTCGCCGGCCGCCATGAGAGGTCAGGAGGGTCTGCGGTCCGCGAGCTTAAACCCCGGTGCCAGCCGTTTCCTTCCACATTCCGACCGGGCAGTCGTTGATGGAACCGAGCGGTCGATGTCGGGGTCGGTGCGGTGGCGGGGCCTCTTTTCCACGCCGGTCCCGACGCCCGGGACTACGCTTGGCGTTCGCATGCGTGCGCGCCCTGCCCTTCGCGTGGCGATCTGCGCGGTCATTCTCGGCGCCTCCCTGTGCGTCGCGCAGGAAGGCGATCCCGTGCCGAGCGCCGGCACGCCGACCGCGACGACCCTGCCCCCCGCGGGCCCCGAGCCGCTCGCCGCCGACGCTCCGCTGGCGCAGCCCACCGCGCCCGTCGCGCCTGCGCCCACCGCGGACGGCGCGACGCCGCCGGGGGCCGACGTGCTGCGCGACGGCCGCGGCCTGTGGACGCACGACCGGCACCGCTTCGGCCAGAAGTGGAACCTCGTGGGCGGGCTCTTCCTGCGCACGCTGATGGATCTCGTCGCCATTCCGTCGGGCATGGCGGCGTGGGATTGGCTCGACTGGACCGTCTTCTCGGGAACCATCGCCGCGACGGTCGCGCTGTCGCTGCCGCTCTCGCCGTCACCGGACGTGCAGCTGCAGCGCGCGCTCCAGCGCGCGCTCGGCGGGCCGGATCACTTCAAGCTCTGGACGACCTACGGCGACATGTTCATCTGGATGGGCATCTGGGGCAGCGTGGCCAGCATGTTCCTCTACGGCATCACCGCCGACGCGCCCGAGTACGTGGAGGTGCCGGCGTTGGTGGTGGAGGCGTTCGCCGTCACGCAGCTCTACCACCTGGGCATCAAGGCGCTCACCGGGCGCGAAGGCCCCCACGACGAGGTCACGCCGGGCGAGACGACGGGCGAAGGGCGCTACTTCGGGCCGGCGGGCTTCGCGCGGCTCTTCCCGTCGGGCACGCCGTCGGGCCACGTCGCGACGATGTACGCGATGGCCTCGGTGGTGATGCACTACTTCAACACGCCCGGCGTGTGGATCGCGCTCCACACCTTCGCGCTGCTCTTCTCCGTCACCATCATCGCGGACAACTACCACTGGGCGTCCGACGTCATCCTCGGCGCGGCGCTCGGCTTCTGCGTGGGCCGCTGGGTGGTGCACCACCGCTCGACGAAGTTCCGCAACGACGAAGGCGGGCTGCCGCGGCGCATCCTCTCCAGCATCGCCAACCGCGCGACCATCACCCCGACGGTCATGCCCGGCGGCGGCTTCGGCGGCGCGGTGGTGGTGCGCTTCTGACCGGGACCGATCGTTGCAACCTCGCAAGGGCGCAACGTTGTCAGGTGTGGTCACGTACCAGGCCCCCCTGCCCGTCGTTGGACCCGAGCTCCGCGACCGCCGCGGGCAGCTCGCTCGAACCATGGGCAGTCTTTGCGCGCGACGTGCGGCGGTCGCGTGTAGAACCCCGCGCATGACGCCCCAGGAGCTGGCCGCGCTCGAGAAGCGCGTTCATCTGATTCGCCGCCCCGAAGCCGCGCTGCTGACGCTGTACCTCATCGGGGCGCTCGCCACGCTGTGCGCCGCGCCGCTGGTGTTCATCCCGCTGTACTTCCGCTACCACACGCTCTGGTACCGCTTCGACGAGACGGGCGTGTCGATGGGCTACGGAATCCTCTTCCGGCGCGAGCTGCAGCTCACCTACGCGCGCATGCAGGACATCCACCTCTCGCAGAACATCCTCGAGCGGTGGCTCGGCATCGGCACCGTCACCGTGCAGACGGCAGGCGCCGGCGCGGCGGGCAACCTCACCATCGTCGGCGTGAAGGACTTCAACGCCATTCGCGACTACCTGTACGCGAAGATGCGCGGCGTCCGCGACGAGCCGCACGAGGAGAAGGCCACCGGCGCCGACGCCTTGCTGGTGGAGATCCGCGACGCGCTCACTGACGCCGCGAAGGCGCTCAAGGAGGGCCGCTGATGGAGACGCTGCTGGGGCTGTTGCGGCCCATCTTTCTCCCGCTGCTCAAGCTGAACCTCGCGCCGCCGCACCTGCCGGAAGGCTCGACGTTGGTGCGCCACCTGCGCCCGTCGAGCGCGTGGCTGGCGTACCGCTACCTGCAGACGCTGTTCGGCCTCTTGAACCAGTTCATCGGCGTCGGCGTGATGGCGGTGATCTTCGTCACCAAGCTGGGCAAGGGCGGCGTGCTGCTCGCGCTGCTGCTCGCCGTCATCGAGTTCTTCGTGGTGGGCCTGGCGCTCGTCGTGGCGCGCGTGGACTACGAGCTGCGGCACTACCTCGTCGGGGACCGAAGCCTGCGCGTCGCCCAGGGCGCCTGGCGCCGGGAGGAGGTGACGCTCAGCTACGCCAACGTGCAGAACATCGAGGTGATGCAGGGGCCGCTCGAGCGCCTCTTCGGCTTCAAGTCGCTCACCGTGTCCACCGCCGGCTCCGACGGCTCGCCGCAGGACGACGCGTCGCACCTCGTCACGCTGGTGGGCCTCGAGAACGCCGACGAATTGCGCGAGCTCATCCTCGGCATGCTGCGCCGGCGCAAGGACTCGGGCCTCGGCGACACCGCCCCCAAGCCGACGGCCGCCCTCGACCTCGTCCGCCTGCGCGAGGTGCGCGACGCCGCCGTGGCCTTGCGCGACGCCGCCCGCGCCCGTGTGCTGACTGGGCTGACAACCACATGAATTTACACGTATTTCTCTGGAGGTCCTCTGAGGACCCCGGCCGGATCCCGGCCCGAGGACCCCGGCCGGGAATGCGGGCAGGCGGCCCGCGCTTCTGCGCATGCGTTTGGGTTGACTTTACGCACCGCGCCAACGAGAGATCCCGCTTTCAATCCCGTTTTCGAGCCTGACTTCTCATGACTTCGACGCTGTTGCTGGGCCAGATGGTGAATGAGCAGCAAGGGTGGTTGACCCAGAAGCTGCTGGTCACCTTCACGACCAACGCCGAGTGGGTGCTGTGGCTGCTCGCCGCGCTCTCGGTCATCTCCCTCGCCGTGATGCTGGAGCGCGCGATCTACTTCTCCACCCACCGCCTGGCCGACCCCGAGAGCCTCCTCATCAAGCTGGCCAAGGGCGACCTCGACGGCGTGAAGGCCGCGGTGAAGGACCAGAAGGGCATGGAGGCCGCGGTGCTGCGCGAGGGCCTCGAGTGGGCGGCGAAGGGCCCCGACTCGGTGGAGGAGGTCATCAACGCGACCTTGTCCCGCGAGCGGCCACGCTACGAGCGGTACCTCTCCATCCTCGGCACGCTGGGCTCGAACACCCCGTTCATCGGGCTGTTCGGTACGGTGCTTGGCATCATCAAGGCGTTCCACGACCTCGGGCAGTCGTCGGCCAAGGGCTCGCAGATCCAGTCGACGGTGATGGCGGGCATCTCCGAGGCGCTCGTCGCCACCGCGGTCGGCCTCGCCGTCGCGATCCCCGCGGTCATCGCGTACAACATCCTCACGCGCTCGGTGAAGAACACGACCTCGCGCTCCACCGCGCTGGGCCACGCGCTGGTCGGCCACCTGCGCGCGACGGGGAAGTGACATGGCGGGCGGCGCACAGGACAACGAAGACGAAATCACCGGCATCAACGTCACCCCCCTGGTCGACATCGTGCTGGTGCTGCTCATCATCTTCATGGTGACGGCGAACTTCATCGTCCGCGAGACGGTGGAGGTCGACCTGCCGCGCGCCGCCAACAGCGAAGACAAGACGGTCCAGGGCCCGGTGATGATCACCATGGACAAGGACGCCAAGCTGTTCTTCGACGGCGCCGAGGTCGAGCAGCCCGCGTTGATGGACAAGATGCGTGCGGCCGTCGCCACCGACAAGGAGGTGCGCGCGATCATCAGCGCGGACCAGACGCTCAACTACGGCAAGGTGATGGGCCTCATCGACCTGGTGAAGGAAGCGGGCATCACCAAGTTCGCGCTCAACATCCAGAAGGAAGCGGCGCCCGCGCCGGCGACGCCGTAGGGCGCGAGAGGAAGGAACTTCCGGGCGGGCCGCAGGCGTCCGGGCGATGGATGATGGGAATGGCCGTGCACTACCCCGAGCGACACACCGGAGGGGGACCGCTGCTCCTGGTGCTGCTCGGCGTCTCGGCGCTCGCGCACGTCGTCACCTTCGTCGCCCTGCCCACCACCGCGCCCGAGCGCGGCCCGAAGAACACCGTGGTGGAGATGGCGCTCTACGAGGCGCCGCCGCCCCCCCCTCCGAAGGTCGAGGAGCCCGAGCCGCCGAAGGAGCTCGAGCGGCCCAGGCCCAAGCCGGTGGTGAAGGCGGAGACGAAGAAGGCGCCGGAGCCGCTCCCGCCGCCGCCCAACGAGCCGCCGCCGCCCCAGACGCCGCAGAAGCCGGTGCCCATCGTCGTCGGCGTCACCATGTCCTCCACCACCGCCGGCGGCGCCTTCGCCGTGCAGGTCGGAAACACGACGTACGGCAAGGCCTCGAACCAGGTCGTCGACGCCGCCGACGTCAAGCCGTACGCCGCGCCGAAGTACGCGCCGCCGGGCAGCGCCGACTCCGAGCCCGAGCTGCTGGGCGAGGTGAAAATCGACTACCCCGAGGAGGCACGGAAGAACGACGTCGAGGGCAGCGTGCGCCTGCGTGTCACCTTGAACGCCGAGGGACAGGTCGAGAACGTCGTCGTGCTGTCCGGCCCGGGCTACGGGCTCAACGAGGCCGCGCGCGACGCGCTCCGCCGCTTCCGTTTCAAGCCGGCGATGAAGGGGGGCGAGGCCGTCGGCTACACGTTCGTCTACACCTACACCTTCCTCCTCGATTGACGCCTCGACCGCGCGACGGTGTGCGCGATTCCGGCTACTCGGTGACCGTGCTCGTCGAGGCCGTCACGCACCAGTCCGCGCACGTGTCCTTCTTCCGCCGTCGTCTCGCGCGGCTCGCGGGCACTCCGACGCTGACGGACTGGGCCGTCGAAGAGCTGAACCGACGCGGCTACCTGGGCGCCTACGCTGCCGACGTGCCCGTTCGCCCCGTCGTGCCGGAGGTCTCGCTCGAAGAGTTGCTCGTGCTGCTCGCGATGCCACACGCCGAGGCGGACGGTCGCCACTTCAAGCTGATCGTGCGCGCACTCCAGCGTGGGCCCGTCAACGTCAAGCGTCTCGCCCGCCTCGCCAGACAGGAGCACGCCGACACCCTGCTCGCCTGGCTGCTGAACCACCTGCCCGAGTCTGTCTGAGCAGACCGGGTCGACCCGGGCGCTCGCGGCGCTGCTGCACCCGCGCATGACGGGCGAGCCTTCGTACCGCTACGACTTCGATCGGCTCCTCCGCCGGCCCGCCAGCAGGGGTCAACTGTGGCATCGCACGCGCGGCTGATCCTCGAGACGCTCGACAAGCACCTGGCTGGACCGGCACACGTTCGCCTGATCGGCGGCGCGGCCCTCATCCTCGCGTATGGGCGGGGCCGCACGACGGAGGGCGCCGACCTGTTGCTCGACGACTCCGAAGTCCAGGCGCTCATCGAGCAGGCGAACTTCGGCGAGGCGCTGGAACGGACGAACGCGGAGCTCGAGCCGCTCGGCCTCTACCTGACGCACACCTGGGGTCCCGAGCAGCAGATCCTCACGCCCCGCTGGCGCGAAGACTGCCGGCCGGTCCCCCTGGGGCTCGAGCGCCTGAGGTGAGCGCTCTCGGCCCGCTCGATCTCATCTGCTCCAGGCGCGCGCGCGCCGACGACCTCGACTCGATGACATCGGGTGGCTCGTGAAGACGCTCGCGTTGCCCGTCGACGCAGTCCTCGAAGCCGCGCGAACCGCCAGGGTGCCGGACGTCCTCCGGACGACCTGGTCGGCGGCCCTGCCTCGCCTCGAGGCACGACTACGCGCGCGTTCCTGAGCCCGACTCTCACGCCTCGAGAGTGCGTTGGAGCGTCCACGTCCGCGTCTCGCGCGCGGGACACGCCTCACGCCGCGTCCGACGCAACTCCCTCGGCGCACGCGGCGGATCGCGCTGGCACGCGCGCTGCTCTGTCTCGCGGTGGCTGGCAATGACGCCAGCGACGGTTCGACCAAGGAGGCAGGGCGTGATGGTGACGGGGAAGCGCTACACGGTCTTCAGCATCAAGGAGACGCGTGAAGGCAAGGACGGGCAGACGCGCAACACGGTCTGGGTGAAGGCCGGCAGCGCGTGGATCAACCGCGACGGCTCGATGAACGTGTACCTCGACGTGCTCCCGCTCGACGGGAAGCTGCACGTGCGGGAGTACAGCGACAAGCGCGAGGCGGGCGGCGACGCGAGGACTTCGTCGACGAATGGGTCGTCGATGGGTGCGGCCCACGGGGCCGATTCGATGGGAGGACACTGAACATGAAGCGGAGTGGAGCGAAGGTGATGGCGGTGGCGGCGGTGGCGTTCCTCGCGCTGGGAGCCGGTGAGGCGCTCGCGGCGAAGAAGGTGGCGAAGACGCAGCTGACCGGCGTGGTGAACCTGAACACGGCGACGCCGCAGCAGCTCGACCTGCTGCCCGGCGTCGGCGCGAAGGCGGCGAAGCACATCGTCGACTACCGCGCGAAGACGCCGTTCGCGAAGGTGGAGGACCTCACCAAGGTGAAGGGCTTCGGCAAGAAGAAGCTGGAGAAGCTCAAGCCTTTCCTCACGGTGAGCGGGCAGACGACGCTCAAGGCGGTGCCGATGGCCGCGGGCGAGCCGGGCACGGCGCACGGCCGGGCCGGTCCGCCGAAGCGCTGACGCAGGGCGAGCAGGACGCGCGGCGGGGTCGAGGCCTGGCGCCTCGGCCCCGTCGTGTTTCAGCGCGCCGTCACTTCTTCGCCGGCGCGGGCACCAGCGCGAGCCGCGGCGCCTTCTCCAGCATGTCGGCGACGCCCTTCGCCACGTCCCAGTCGAGGTCCAGGTCGGTGATGGTGCTCTCGTCGACGCCCTGCGCGCGCAGCGACTCCACCGTCAGCGAGCTGACGCTGCTGACGCGCGACGCGCAGACGACCTTCCCGTCGCGCAGCGAATACAGATACGCCGTGCCCTCGACGCCGCCGCGCACGAAGGACGACGGCTTGCCGTCCTTGCCGAAGTTGACACGCGGCTGCACCAGCTTGCCAGGGTCGGCGACGACGCCCACCAGCACGACGCGGTCGAAGTGCTCGACCATGCGCTTCGTCTCGGACTCGGCGCGCGGGGTGGGGCTCGCGGCGGCGCGCTTCACCTCGGCGTCCAGCTCCTCCTGCACCGCGGCGCAGGCGGGCTTCATGGCGGCTGGCAGCTCGGCCAGCGACAGACGCGCGCGGGCCAGCGTCACCATGAAGTTCGCCTTCTCGGGGAGCGTGCAGTCGGCGGCGTCGGCGCCGGCGACCAGGTTCTCCGACGCGACGCGGGCGAACTCCGCGTCGCAGGTGGTGCGTAGCTTCTCGGCGACGGCGGCCAGCGGATCCGGCGCGCGCGGCCCCGCGTCGACGGCGACGACGGGCGGCGGCGTCGGCGACGGCGGCGGCTCCTCCTTCTTCGGGCACGCGGACAGGAGCGCGGCGACGGCGAGAGCGAACGGGGCGTGCTGGAGCGAGCGCATGCGCGCCTCGTAGCCGAGGGACGGCGTGCTGTCTCGCGGTCGGCGGTTGGGGCGCGGAGCGAGCACCACTACACTCCCCGCCCGTGGCGACCTCCACCGCCGGCAGCTGGTTCCGTCGTAGCGTCTGGCTCGCGGTGGCGGCGCTGGTCGCCGGCTCCGGCGTGGCGCTGTACGTCGACGGGCGGCTGCCGGCCGCGGTGCCCGCGGACGCGCCGGTCTACCGCCTCGTCGACCTCTCGCGCGCCCTCGAGGCGGTCAACGCGAGCGGCGAGGTGAACCTGGGGGAGCTCAAGGCGCGGCACGAGTCGCTGGAGCGCTTCGTGGCGTCGCTCGCGGCCACCGCACCCGCGACGAAGCCGGACCAGTTCCCGACGCCCGAGGACAAGGTCGCCTACTGGCTGAACGCGTACCACGCGCTCGTGCTGGTCGAGCTGCTCGACGTGCGCGGGACTGCGGCTGGCCAGCTGTCCAGCGTGGGCCGCAGCTGGCCCATCGGCGGCGAGCGCCTGACGAAGCGCGCCATCCTCCGCCGGTTCCTCGAGGCGACGGGCGACGGGCGCGTGCCGCTGACGCTCTTCACCGGCGCGCGCGGCCACGGCGTGCTGGACGGCGCGCCCTTCGACGCCCAGACACTCGACGCGCAACTGGACGACGCGATGCGCCGCTTCATGCGACGGAAAGAGAACGTCGTCATCGACGGGAAGACGGTGCGCGTGTCGGCGCTCCTCGAGCAGCACGAGGCCGAGTTGCTCGCCGCGCTGCCGCCGGACCGCCACGGGCTGATGCAGATCGTCTGGGCGTACCTGCCGGAGAGCTGCGACGGCCTCCGCCCCGGCTGTCCCACCCGCGGCGAGCTCGACCGCGCGTGCGGCGCACGGCTCGACCAGTGCGCGGTGGAGTGGGTGGCGGTCGACGAGACACTCGCGGTGGTGCCGTAGGCTGTGAAAGAAGTCCCAGACGAGCCCAGCGGCAGTGAACCCGACGTCCTTGAGATGCGCGCAGATGCCTCCTCGCGGCGCCTCGTGAACCGGCCCGCCGCGAACACGGCCCCGGCGAGCGAGTCGATCCAGGAGAACCGCTCGCCCGGGCTACGCCCGCGCGACGGAGCCGCCGCCGAGCCGCGCGCCCTGGCCCAGCTCGCGCAGCGCGTGCGCGAAGAAGAGCTCTTCGCCCAGCCCGTCCACGTGCACCACCACCAGCGGTCGCTGCGGGAACTGCGACGGCACGTCGTCGTAGAAGAAGCCCGTCACGACGCCGACGCAGTCGACGAAGCGCTCGTCCAGCGTGGCGTCCCCGGGCTCGCAGTCGACGTGCACCGCCTGGCCCACGCGCGCCGGCGCGCCGGCGACGTCCTCGCGCACCACCAGCGACTTCCCGTCGGACTTTCGCTTCATGGCGCGAAGGACCTCGGCGTCAGGCGCGACGCCACCACGACGATGGCCGCGGCCACCACCGCCCACGCCGACAGGTGGTACAGCCCCACGTGCATCGGCCCGCGCTCGCAGAGGAGCTCGCCCAGCAGCGCGCCCACCGTGCCGATGCCGAGGCCCGCCAGCACCGCGCGCAGCCGGTTGGGCGCCATGCCGCGCAGGCCGAGGAGGCCCACCGCGCCCGCCGGAATCGCCGCGGCGATGTGGCTCGCCGTGCACACCCACTCGGGCGTGGCGCTCGTGTACGAGGACGCTGCGCGGCCCAGCACCAGCGCCAGCATCGCGCCCCCGGCGAGGAATACCGCGCCCAGGCGCAGCGCCCGCTTGCCCGGCGTCCACGCGGCCACCACCGTCAGCGTGCCCGCGAGCGCCACCGGCAGCGCCGTCACCCAGCGCGCCGCCAGCACCGCGGGTGAGACGAAGCCGGTCAGCGAGCCCACCACCGCCACCACCGCGAAGACGCCGACGGTGAGCGCCAGCACCAGCAGCATGCGCGCGCGCCAACCCGCGCCCCTGGGCTTCGCGGCCTCGGCCAGCATGGCGGCGCGGGCGGCGGCCAGCGCGTCGGCCCTCGGCGGGCGCGGCGGCGGCACCTGGAGGTCGGGCGTCATCGCAGGCCCTCCAGCAGCTCGCGCAGCTTCTCGTAGCCCCGGTGCGCGCGGATGCGGGCCGCCGTCGGGGAGATGTCCAGCGCCTCGGCGATCTGGTCGAAGGACAGCCCGTGCACCTTGTGCAGCAGCACTGCCTCGCGCTGCTGCGCGGGCAGCTGCTCGAACGCCTGCTCGATGCGCGCGCGCGCCAGCGGGTCGCTCAGCGCGGGCTCGACGGCGGGCTCCGGCGCCTTCGACTCATCGGTCGCCTGCACCTCGACGCCCATGCGGCGCCGCCGCAGCGTGTCGCGCGCCGCGTTCCCGGCGATGGTGAGGAGCCAGGGCCGCACCGGGCTGCCGCGCTGGTAGCGGTCCGCCGAGCGCACCACCGACAGGAAGGTGGTCTGCAGGAGGTCGTCGGCGAGGGCGTCGTCGCGCACCATGCGGGCGAGGAAGCCGTGCACGCCGGCCGCGTGCCGGTCGAACAGCGCCTCGAGCGCGCGCGTGTCGCCACCGCAGTACCGCTCCATGAGCTCCTCGTCGCTGGGCGCGCCGGTCACGGCTGCCTCATCGTCCGACGTACGAAGACGCCCACGGCCGTGTTTCGCGGCGACGAAATCGCGAAGGCTGGCGCGGACTTGCTCATCCAGATCGGGATGCTTACCCCCCATCGGCCTCGCGGCGAAGCCGGCGTTCGCGCTGGCGGGCGACGCACTGTTCCAATGACGCCTTGAGGTATTCGTACGGCAGGCCCGCCTCGAGGCGGAAGGCGCCGTCCTCGAGGCCGCGCACCATCGCGAGGTCGAGCAGTCGGGCCTCCCCGTCGCGGCCGCGCGCCTGGGCCTGCATGCGGGCGAGGGCAAGCGCCGAGCCCAGCGCCTTGCGCAGCTCGTCACCCTTCTGCGGATCGTTGACGGCCACGTCGCCCACCAGGCCCACGTCGTGGCCGACGTCGAGGTGCATGGTGAAGTCCTTCGCGCTGTCGCGCACTGTCTGGGCGAGCCGCTCGTCCTGCCTGGCGAGGAGGTCCGCCACCGCGCCGGCGGCGACGACGCCGTACACCTCGCCCCAGGCGTCCTCTTCCTTCAGCACGCCCGGCGCCGGCGGGCCCGACGACTCGAGGCGGTCGAGCAGCGCCTTCGTGCCCGCCTCGTCCTCGCCGGCGACCAGCAGCTGCGCGTCCCACAGGCCCATCACGTTGGTGCCGCCGTCGGGCCGCGCCCACTCGAGCAGCTGGCCTTTCTGGCCGTAGCCGCGCCGCGTGGTGCCGCCGGGCAGGAAGCGGTCGAAGGCCGAGCCGCGGAAGTCGCCGGTGACGACGAAGGCGTCGTCGATGAGCGCCACCCGGTCCACCTTCGTCGCCGGGTCGAAGCCGCCGTCGCGCAGCATCGCCAGTGCCGCGGGGTCGCCCTCGAAGAGGCAGTCCATCATGAGGCCGCCCAGCTCCGAGTGGAGGATGGCGTTCACCTCGGCGACGACGGCGGCGCGATCCACCTTTGGCGGCATCATCGCCATCACCGGATCTCTCGGGCGCGACGGCGGCGGGAGGCGCGCTCCAGCGTCGGGCGGCGCGAGCGGCACCCACGTCTGGCGGGCCTCACCGCGCTGCTTCTCTTCTTTCGTCATGCGCTTGGGGAGGGTGACCTGCGGCGGCGGCGGCCTCGGCGCCGGCTCGTTGCCCAGCATCAGCCAGGCGCCCAGCGCGAGCAGCACCCCCGCCGCCATCAGCCACGGCCATCGCGCGCGCCGCTTCATCGTCGCCATCGTCAAAAGTCCTTGTTCTCGAAGCGCCAGGCGGCCACCGACAACAGCGCCGCGGAGAAGACGAAGCACCCGCCCACCAACCGCGCCACCGCTTCGCCTTCCAACGGCTGCGCGGCGGCGATGCGCGCGGCGGCGGTGGCCAGCGAGGCGAGGCGCGGAATGGGCAGCATCGCGTACTGGAAGGCGAGGCGGCCCACGCCAGGCTCCATCACCGCGGCGATGGACTCGCGGAAGCTGGCGAAGACGCCCAGCCCCAGCGTCAACACCCCCAGCGAACCCGACACCGCCGCGCTGCGCACGAAAAAGGCCGCCGTCAGCATCACCGAGTACAGCGCGCAGAAGCCCACCCAGCCGATGGCCGCGCCGACGAGGAGGTTGGGGCTCCACGCGCCGGCTTTCAGGCCCATCAGCACCGTGAGGCCCAGCGCGCCGTACAGCGTGCCCGCCGCGGCCAGCACCACCACGCCCAGCCAGGTGCCGAACAACAGCTGCCAGCGCGCCACCGGCAGCGACAAGAGGTGCTCGATGCGGCCGGGCGCGAGCAGCTCGGGCGCGAAGTCGCTGCACGCGAGCGCCAGGAAGAAGGCGCCCCCGTAGAAGCCCAGGTACGCCGCGGCGAGGTACAGCGGGCCCAGCACCCGGTTCACCGTGAGGATGTCGTCGAACAGCACCTCGCCGAACAGCTTCGAGCCGGCGATGGCGCCGTCCACGACCTCGAGCTGCAGCGACAGGCCGAGCGCCAGCAGCACCAGGGTGATGGCGCCGAACAACCCGAGGAACCACTTGCGGCGCGACGCCTCGAGGAGCAGGTCGAGCGCAACGCGAAAGAGCTGCCTCACGTCCGAGTCCTTTCCGCGGCCGACTCTGGCCGAAGCCGCGGCCGCGGTCCAAGCCGGGAAAAAGGCTCTGTCGCGGGGAGCGGCGGTCGCCTACACCGTGCGTCGGTCCCCGGACGGAGGAACGACGATGCGCATGGCCCTGCTTGCTCTCCTCGTGGTCGCCAGCGGATGTGCGACGCTGCCGCGCGCCGGCAAGCCGGCGATGACCGACGTGCAGTTCCGCATGCGTGAGTTCCGCCTCGACAACGGCCTGCGCATCATCGTCGAGGAGGACCACGCGGCGCCGCTGGTGGGCGTCTTCACCGTGGTGGACGTCGGCAGCTCCGGCGACCCGAAAGGCAAGGAGGGGCTCGCGCACCTCGTCGAGCACCTCGCCTTCCGCGCAAAGCCCAACGGCGGCGGCACCGCGTGGACGCAGCTCGAGAACGTGGGGGTGGGCTTGCTCAACGCCAGCACCAACCTCGACGCCACCATGTACTTCGAGGTCGGCCCGAAGGAGCTGTTGCCGGCGCTCCTGGCCATCGACGTCGGGCGGCTCACCAACCCGCTGCTGGGCGTGGACGAGCGCACCTTCGAGGTCGAGCGCGAGGTGGTGCGAAACGAGCTGCGGCAGCGCGGTGAGAACGCCATCGGCCCGGCCTTCAACTTCCTGCAGGAGGCGGCGTTTCCGCCCGGCCACCCGTACGCGCGGCCCGTCGGCGGCAGCCACGAGAGCCTCTCGAACATCAGCCTGGACGACGCGAAGGCCTTCGTCGCGCAGCACTACCAGCCGAAGAACATGACCATGGTCATCATCGGCGACGTGGATCTCGCGAACATCCACTCCGCGCTCTTCCGTGGGTTGCCCGGGGGCTTCTTCATGCCAAAGCCTCCGACGAAGGAGCCGTTCCCCCCGCGCGTGAAGGCCGAGGCGCCGCCGCTGCCCGAGCCACCTCCGGCGAAGCTCATCAAGAAGCACTCCACCGTCGCCACGCCCGAGCTCTACGTCGTGTGGTCGCTGCCGCGCGCCTTCGACGCCGACACGGTGCTGCTCGACTTCGTGCGCTCGGCGGCGAACCGCGAGCTGAGCGCGGCCTTCCTCTCGGACCCCGACATCGTCGGCGTCGGCGTCTTCACGGTGCCCGGCGCCGAGGCGTCGATGCTGGTGGCGCAGGCGACGCTGCGCCGCGGCGACCACGCGGAGAAGTCGTACGAGAAGCTGCTCGACCAGCTCGTCAACATCTGGGCGCCGTCGGAGGAAGCTGCCGACGCGAACCTGCTCGTCGCGACCGCGAAGCGCTTCGGCCGCGCGCGCAACTCGGCGGTGATGCAGATGACGTTCGACGCCGAGGACATCGCGCTGCGCGGGGCCGAGCGCGCGATGTCCGCCCACTTCACCGGCGACCCGCTCACCTACAGCCGCCGCCTCAAGGCGCTCATCGACGTGAACGAGTCGCAGGTGACGCACTTCGCCGAGAAGTACCTGACGCGGCAGCGCGCCCGCGCGGTGCTGGTGGAGCCATTCCCGCCCGACGCGAAGGACGTGACCTCGGGCAGCACCGGCCTCGCGCCCGCAGTCGCCGACACGAAGCTGCCCGTCATCGCTGCCGAGCGCGTGCGCGCGCTGGGCGCCTCCCAGCAGAGCCGGGCGCTGGAGACCGTCGTCCGCGCGAAGCGGGATCACATCGTCGAGACCTTGCCCAACGGCCTCAAGGTGGTGGTGCACCGGCGGCGTGACGCGCTCCCCGTGGCCGTGGTGCAGCTCACCTTCCCCACCGGCAGCGGCATGGCCACGCCCGTCGGCGCGCCGGACCTCGGCATGGAGGTGGCCTCGCCGAGGGCGCACGCCGCCGGCGACCCGGCGGACTTCGGCATCAGCTGGCAGACCCGCTTGCACCCGGACGCGTCGAGCGTGACGGGCACCGGCGCCAACGGGAACGTGCCCAACATGCTGGCGCAGCTGGCCGAGCGCGTGACATCGATGCACGTCGAGACGTCGGAGCTCGAGTACTTCAAGACGGAGTTCGGCGACTACCTCGCGAAGACGGAGACGCTGCCGGTGGTGCGCGCCGAGCGCGACCTCGACGCGGCGCTCTTCGCGGGGCACCCGTTCGGGCGCACTGCCACCGTGGCGGACCAGAAGAAGCTGTCGGCCTCCGACGTCGAGCGCTGGTTCGAGCGCGCCTGGTCCCCGGCCGGCGCGGTGCTGGTGGTGACGGGCGACCTCGACGCCGAGAAGACGATGCAGGACGTACGCGCGCGTTTCTCGGGCTGGACCGCTCCGTCGAAGCCGGTGGACGCCGCGCCGCCGCTCGAGATTCCCCGCCGCTCCGGACCGGTGGTGCTCGTCACCGCGCAGGCGAACGCCACCCAGGCGCGGCTGCACCTGGCCTGCCTCGCGCCCGGGAAGACCGAGGTGCAGGAGCTGAGCAACAAGGTGGCCGCCAACCTGCTGGGCGCGACGCTCTTCGACACCATCCGCGGCGAGCTCGGCGCGTCCTACGGCATTCATGGCTCGGCGAGGATGTTGGCGGACGGCACCTCGCGCCTCGACTGGGAAGGCAGCATCGAGAACGGGCGTCTCGGCCAGGCGCTCGGCGTGGTGCGCCGCCTGACGGAAGGCTTCGCCACCGAGGCCCTCACCGAGCAGGCCATCGGCCGCGCGCGCTGGGAGGTGGCGCGCGAGGCGACGATGTTGGACTCGAGCACCGAGCTGGTGGCGCGCGTCCTGACGCAGCGGGTGATGCTGGGGCGCTCGACCGAGGAGGGCGCGAAGACGTTCGACGTGCTCGCGGGCGTCGGCAAGCCGCAGCTCGAGGAGGTGTGGCGTTCGTGCCGCGGCAGTACGGTGCTGTCGCTCGTCGGCGACGAGGCCGTCATCCGCGAGGCGCTGCAGACGGCCGGTTACTGAGTCGGTCACCCGCTCTCTCCCATGGCGGGAGAAGGGGCTCACGCGCCTTCGAGCGTCGAGGTCAGCACGGCCTCGAGATCGCGCGTCGCGGGCACCAGCTCCACGAGCTTCCCGCCGGCGCGTCTCACCTGGTCCACCGCGGCGTTCACCGCGTCGACGTCACCGGAGGTGAACGCCCACCCATTCCCTTCTCGCATGAAGCCCGCGGCGGCCAGCACCGCGACGTCGGTGTCCGGCGTGAAACGCGCGAAGAAGCGCCCCGACGCGCGGCGCACCTCGTCCAGCGCGCCCTCCAGCTTGAGGCGCCCCTTCTCGAGGATGCCGACGCGGTCGCACACGCGCTCCGTCTCGGCCAGCAGGTGCGAGTTGAGGAGGAGGGTGGCGCCGCGCCTGCGCTCCTCGAGGAGCAGGTCGCGCACCTCCACGCGGCCCACGGGATCGATGCCGTCGGTGGGCTCGTCCAGCACCAGCAGCTCGGGCTCGCCCAACAGCGCGGCGGCCAGGCCGAGCCGCTGCCGCATGCCCTTCGAGAAGGTGCCGATGCGCTGCGGCGTGTCCTCGAGGCCCACGCGCTCGAGCAGCGCGGCCAGCTCCGCCGCCGACGGCGACAGCGACTTGAGCGTCGCCACCGAACGAAGGAAGTCGCGTGCCTTGAGCGCCGCCGGGAGGTGCAGCCGCTCGGGGAGGTAGCCGATGCGTGCGCGCACCCTGGCGTCGTCGGGCTCGCCGCCCAGCACCTGCACCGAGCCACCGGTGGGCCGCGCGACGCCCAGCAGCAGCTTGATGAACGTCGTCTTGCCCGCGCCGTTGGGGCCGATGAGGCCGAAGGCGGAGCCTCTGGGGATGCGCAGCGACAGCCCGTCGAGCGCGCGGTGGGGCGGGCCGAGGAGGCCCTTCCACGTCTTCTCCAGCGACTCGGCGACGACGGCGTCGGACATGCGCGAATACTCTACGCGAGGCCGCCCGCGCGGAGAGTGTGCCCCACTCGGGCTGCCGCTCGGCTAGCGTGCGCCGGTGCTCCGCTTCGTGAAAGAGCGTTGGCTGACGGTCGACACGCGCACCCTCGGCCTGTTCCGCATCTGCTTCGGCGTGCTGCTGCTGACGAACCTGTGGGACCGCATGGGCGGCCTCGACGGTGTCAGCTTCTTCACCAACGAAGGGCTGTGGCCCAACCACTACGCGCTCTTCCTGCCCCCCACGGGCCACTTCTGGTCGCCGCTCCTGGGCTTCTCCACGCGCGCGGAGATGCGCGTGTACATGGCGCTCATCGCGCTGGTGTACGTGGCCTTCACCCTGGGCTGGCGCACGCGGCTGATGCAGGTGCTGACGCTCTTCTGTCTCGAAGCCGTCAACATGCGCTTCCTGTTGCCGCAGCACGGCGGCAACGTGGTCCTCAACATCCTCGCGGTGTGGACGCTGTTTCTCCCGCTGGGCGAACGCTTCTCGCTGGACGCGCTGTTCGCCTCGCTGCGGCAGCACCCGGACGCGGGCGCGGCGGACCTGGCGGCGCGGCGGTGGGAGGCCTCGCGCGCGCCGGTGCACGTCGGCGTCGCGTACTTCTGCGTGCTGCTCAACTTCGCCGTCATCTACTTTTTCAACACCTGGCACAAGACGGGGAACACCTGGCACGACGGCAGCGCGGTGCACTGGGTGCTTTGGCAGAACCGGCTCAACACGTCCTTCGCCGGCTGGCTGCGGCTGCACGAGCCCAGCTTCTTCAGCCCGCTTTTCACGTACGGCACGCTGGTGGTGGAAGGCTCGCTGGTGGCGCTCATCCTCACGCCGTGGCGCTGGCAGCTGCTCCGGCCCATCGCGGCGCTCAACGTGTGGGCGCTGCACTTCGGCATCGCGCTGGTGTGCACGCTGGGCCCCTTCTCGTGGGCGATGATGGCCTTCGGCGTGCTGCTGCTGACGCCCGACGCGTGGACGTGGCTCGAGAAGAAGCGGTACCCGAAGCTGCCGAAGCGCACGGTGACGTACGACCCGAACAGCCGCCTGCACGTCATGGGCGCGCGCGTGGCGGCGCGGCTCGACGGCGCGCGCGTCCTCACCTTCGAGGAGAAGCCGGGCCATACGCTGACGCCCGGCGACGTCGCGCAGGTGCTGGAGTCCCTGCCCGGCTGGCGCTGGCTCGCCTGGACGCTGGTGGTGCCGCCCTTCAAGCAGCTCGCCTGGTGGTGCCTGCGCGCGGCCGGAGAGACCGGCGCGCTGGTGCTGTCGCCGCGCCCGCCGCCGCCGAAGCTGCCCGCGTTGGAGCGGGCGGCCTTCTGGGTGCGGACGGTGACGCCCGTCCTGGTGCTGCTCGCCGTCGGCAGCCAGGTGCTGAAGGAGAACTGGGGCGTGCCGCCCGCGTGGCGCGTCAACGCGCGGCCCGACTGGATGACCGCCGTCATCGAGTACCTGCAGATTCCGCAGGGCTGGAGCATGTTCGCGCCCGACGCGCCGACGAGTGACTTCAGCCTCGTGGTGGACGCCACGCTGGCCGACGGCTCGCACGTCGACCCGCTCACCGGCCAGCCGCCGGATTTCGACGCGCCCTTGCACGGGCCGCTCGGCCTCAACCAGCACTGGTGCGAGATGCACGGGCGCATGCCCAACTGGCGACACCACTGGCGCAACTTCCGCGACTACCTGCGGCGCCGCCCGCAGCTGCTCGGCTGGCCCGAGGAGAAGCGCGTCGTTTCGCTGGAGGTGTGGAAGGTGTCGTATGACTCGCCGCCTCCCGGCGAGACGACGGTGCGCAACGTGCGCCGCGAGCGCCTCTTCGGTGACGAGCCGCTGTGACGCCGCGCCGCTTCGTCCTCCTCGCGCTGGCCGTCGCCGCCCTCGCCGCAGTGCTGGCCGTCGGCCTGCGCGGTCGCGCGGAGTGGACGCCGGTGGAGGGCCCCGCGGAGCCCGGCACCCTGCCCGGGCGGTAGCACTCGAATTGCACAAGCACCTCGCGGCGGCGCCGACACACCGCATGCCCCAGCGCTTCGACGCCGACGCGGTCGTGCTGCCCGAGCGCTGGGACGTGCCGTCGGTGGACGCACCGAAGGGCACGGGCCTGTTCCCCACGGTGGTGATGCTGGACGAGCTACCAGGCGACGTCCGCGCGATGCGGCGCGCGCCTCACGAACCGACGACCACCTCCACGCGGCCCGACGCGGGCACCGTCACGGGCGCATCGCCGAGCACTCGGCCTCCCGTTCCCTCGACGCGCACCACGCCGCTGCCCGCTGGCGCGTGCTCGATGGTGAAGTCCCCCTTGTCGTTCACCGGCGCCCACAGCTTCTCGCCGCCGACCAGCAGCCACGCGCCCTGCCCCGGGACGAGCGGACCAGCGAAGTGCCCTTCCACCGTCGCGCCGCGCTCGAGCCTGATCGTCAGCGTGGTGGCGCTCGCGTCGACTGGCACCGTCTGTGGCACGAAGCCGTTCGGGACCACGCGCAACGAGAACGCACCCAGCGGCACACCCTCCAGCACGTGCCGCTTCTCGTCGTACGCCAGCGGCACCTCTCCGATGCGGAACCACGGTTCCTCGACGTGCCCGGTGACGGCGTCCACCGCAGTCACCTCGAGCGAGCGACCGCCGCGGAGCCGCACCTCGCCAAGGTCGCGGACCTCGTCCCACTCGAGCCGGACGTCGACCTGCACCGGAACCCGCCCGTCGGCCTCCACCAGGATGGAGGCGTCGCCGGCCAACGGCCGCGTCACAGCGAACGTTCCGTCGGCCGAGGTGAGCTTCTTGCTCTCCACCCGGAAGGCCTGCAGCGGCGCGCCGGTCTCGTCGCAGACGACGCCGCGCACCACCGGGTCTCGAACGACGCGCACCACCGCGTCCGTCGTCCCCGGCTCGATGACGGCCAGGGCGCGCGGGTCCTCTCGCAGGCCCGGCGCGCGCGCCAACAGCGTGTACGGCACCGCGCCCAGGCCGCCCAGGGAGAAGCGCCCATTCGCGTCGGTCGTCACTTCGACCTGCATTCCGAGCAGATGGTCGTTCATCGCCGTCATCGCCACGAGGAACCTCGGCACCTTCCCGGTGCTCGCCGTGGGGTCGTATTGCGCGGTGGCGAGCACCCCCACGCCCGCGACGCCGCGCCCGGACGCATCGACCACCTGGCCCGAGATGGTGCGCGCGGCGTCCAGGCGGATCTCGACGAAGGGCACGCCGCCTCCGCGGACCTCGAAGCGCGTTGAGCCCGCCTGCGCGACCCACGGGCGCATGCCCAGGCGCTCGCCCGCCGGCCGGCTGCCACGCTGCTCCGCGAAGGCCAGCCACGCGCCGTCGTCGAGCTCGCCCAGCACCTCGAACGTCCCGTCCTCCGAGGTCGTGGTGTAGCGGCGCTCGTCGTCTTCGCGGCGCAGCTCGATCGACACGTCCCTTACGAGCGCACCCGAGTGGTCGACGACGCGCCCGCGCACGCCGCCGCCCCGCGACAGCGTGAGCCGCACGCCTTCCGCGGGCGCGACGACCTGGCGCTCGTGCGGGAGGAACCCCGTGGCCGACGCCAGCACCTCGACGCGCCCGGCAGCGCACTCGACGAAGAAGGCGCCATCCGCGCCGGTGCGCGCGGACTCCGAGCCGAACCGGCCGACCCGCGAGTAGGTGCAGCGCACGTCGGCATCGGCGATGGGGGCGCCCGAGGGGTCCTCTACCCAGCCTCGCACGCCGATGGAACGCGCGAGGACGAGCAGCTCGACGACCCGTCCCCCGGCGGGCCCGGGCCGCGTGACTCCGAAGGGCCCGAGCGGGCTCGAGTAGTCGGGGTGCGTGGCCTTCAACGACAGCTCGCCCGCAGTCAATGAGGCCGAGAAGTGCCCGCGCTCGTCGACGAGACCCATCACCTCCTCCAGCGTCTCCGTCGTGCCGCGCTCGCCGCGCGCGAAGCTGCGCACCTGCACCACGGCGCCGGGGACGGGTTTGCCGGCCGCCTCGTCCACCACCCTGACGTCGACGGCGACCGGCTCCTCGAGCGCAAGCCCCGCGTCCGTCTCTTCGTCGCGGAGCTCGAGCCGCTTCGTCGCGCGCCGCGCCCCGTCCGCGCTCTCGGCGAGCAGCCGCCAGGCCCCACCGGGGAGCGGCCCGAGGCGCCACGAGCCGTCCGCGCCGGTGACGCCGTCGGCGCAGCGAAGCCGTCCGGCGCGCTCGGACAGCACGGCGAGCCGCGCGCCAGCGATGGGGCGCCCGTCCGCGCCGCGCGCGATGCCGCTGATGAACTTCGCTCGCTCGAGCTCGAGCTCCTGCCGCGCCTCGAGCCAGTCCTTCGCGCTGGGGCCCTCGCTGACGTCGCCGTCGTCCGACTCGTCGTCCGGGCCCCCTTCGCCGTCGACGCCGTCGAGGTCTGGCGTGTCGGGAAGCAGCGGGCGTCCAGACGCCTCGAAGCGACGCCGCGGCACGAAGCCCTCGGCCAACACGAGCACGCTGTCGAAGGGCGGCAGCACCAGCTCGCCGCGGGCGTCCGCCCGCCCGAGCGCGGCCACGCGGCGCAGCGGGTCGAGCGCGACGACGAGCGCCCCGGGGACGGGCGCCCCCGCCGCGTCCACCACGCGCCGCCGCGCCGGCCGCAGCTCGAGCTCGGTCTCCGCGTCCCGGCGCAGCTCGCCGCTCGCCGCGGCGCTCGGCGTCACCGCGACGAGGCGTTGGCCGGCGCTGGCCGTCGCGAGAAAGAACGAGCCGTCGGCCGCCGTGCGCGTCGTCTCCAGCGGCGCCAGCGAGCGCTCCCACTCGCTCGCGAGGGCGGCGAGCTCCGCGCACGGGCACCCGTCGAGCAGCTGCGCGCAGCGTTCGAGGGACTGCGGCGAGGGGAGCAGGCGCACCTCGGCGCCCGCGACGGGCCGGCCCATGGCGTCCCGCACGAAACCGCTGACGTGACGGTCGGCCGGCGCGCGCTTCGGCGCCGCGGGAGCCGCCGCCCCGCCAGCGGACGGCGCCGAGCCGCCGTCGAGCGCCAGCCACGCCGCCACGCCGAGACCGAGCGCGAGGACGAGCACCGCGACCACCGCCAGCAGACCGCGACCGCGCATCGTCACCCTCCCGCTACCGGCGCCGGGACAAGAGCCCGTCGAGGAGCTGCTTCGTCGTCGCCGCCCACGCGTCCAGCGCGTCCTTCGGCGCCTCGCCGCCAACGCCCGCCGCGTCGTGCCAGTGCACCTGCGGCCGGGGCCCGCCGAGGTCGACGAGCGCGTCCGGCGCCGCCGTGTCTTCGAGCCCCGACGGCAGCTTCGACGCGAGCAACACCACCCGCGCCCGCCCGCCGTGCACGTCGCGCGCGCGCCGCACCGCCGCCAGCGTGTCATCGGCCTCGAGCACGTCGAGCTGCCCGCGCTCGCGGAACTCGCGCAGCAGGAGCGCCAGCACGCCCTGCTCTTCGGAGAGCGGCTGCTCGCCCTGCTTCGCGGGGAAGACGAGCTCGAAGCGCAGGGCCTCGGTGTCGAGCCACTGCGACAGCTTGCGCACCAGCGCTGTCACGCTGCCC
The DNA here is from genome assembly GCA_040755835.1 of Myxococcota bacterium. Classification (GTDB taxonomy): domain Bacteria; phylum Myxococcota; class Myxococcia; order Myxococcales; family Myxococcaceae; genus JADLDB01. The sequence goes on along the minus strand of JBFMAB010000049.1, from coordinate 37,844 downwards.
AGCGCCCACACCAGCCGCTGGTAGCGCTCGCCGCCGTCCAGCACGCGCGCCTGCGCCAGCGACGGGTCGAACACCAGCACCAGCGCGCGGCGCTTGCGCACCGCTACCGACTCGTCGCGAGCGTAGTAGAGCAGCTCGTTCTCCACGAAGCGCACGTCGAAGAGGTCGGGGCGCAGCTGCTCGGGGTCGCCCGGCTCCATGTAGATGAGCTCGCTGGTGACGAGGTTCTCCAGGCTGCCCGAAGTGCTGATGCTGGAGAAGCCGCCCACCGGGTACGCGGAGTCCTCCTCGAGCGAGGTGGGCGCCTCGCCGTCCTCGAAGGCGTGCCCGCGCAGCCGCGACGGCAGTGTTTCGTCCACCGCCTGGGCCACCTCCGCCAGCTGCGCGAGCGCGACGCGGGGCCCGAGGCCCTTGAGCGCCGCGACGTTCTCCACCACGAAGATTTCGGCGTCGGACAGCAGCTCGCGCGTGCGCCGCGCAGCCTTCGCCAGCAGCACGAGGCCGTCGGCCAGCCGCGCCGCCACCTCGGGCGTGTGCAGCGCCGCGCGCCCGGCGTCGAGGATGTCTCCGGGCGGCCTTGACGCGAGACGCCGCACCAGGCCTTGCGAGAGGCCGGTGCCGGCGCCCGGCTTCACCCGCTGCAGCACCATCGCCACCGTCATGCCCACCGCCGCCGCGCGCAGCTCCTTCGGGCTGGACGTCACCGCCTCCATCAGCGGCGTCCACCTTCGCTCCGTCACGAGGCGCGCCAAGACGTGGTCCTCGTACTGCCGCAGCGCGTCCTTGAGCGCGTCCACCGCGGGCGGGGCGATGGGCAGCAGCCGCTCACCGGACAGCAGCGCGGCCAGGTCGAAGGCCAGCGTCGGCGCAGCGATGACGGGGCGCTCGGCCAGCGCCGCATCCAGCGCGCGCACCGCGAACTCGAAGTGCGTCGCCGTCGGCACCGCGTCCCGCGCGAGCGCCACCGCGCCCGCCAGGAAGGCCTCGGCCGCCGCGCCTTCGAGCCGCTCGCCGCTCATGCCGACGCGCATCCTAGCCGGTCCGGGTGAGGCGCGCGGGTGACACATTTTCGGGCGCCAGATGTTGACTTGAGAATCAATCTTCTGCTCCAAAGGGCCCGCGACCGCGGGCACCGGGGGGTTCCGGAGGGCTCGACGGTGAGCAGGAGAGGCGAACACATGTCGGACCAGCTGCGATTCGATGGGAAGGTCGTCGTCATCACCGGCGCGGGCGCGGGCCTCGGCCGCAGTCACGCGCTGTGGTTTGGCAAGCGGGGCGCGAAGGTCGTGGTCAACGACCTGGGCGGCTCGGCGTTCGGCCAGGGCCGGTCGAACGCGGCGGCCGACAAGGTGGTGGAGGAGATCAAGGCGGCGGGCGGCACCGCGGTCGCGAACTACGACTCCGTCGAGGACGGCGCGCGCATCGTCAAGACGGCCATCGACGCCTTCGGCCGGCTGGACGTGCTCGTCAACAACGCGGGCATCCTGCGCGACGTCAGCTTCCAGAAGATGACGAAGGAGGACTGGGACCTCGTCTTCAAGGTGCACGTGATGGGCGCGTTCGCGGTGACGCACGCGGCGTGGCCGGTGATGCGCGACCAGGGCTACGGCCGCATCCTCTTCACCACCTCGGCCGCGGGCATCTACGGCAACTTCGGGCAGGCGAACTACTCGGCGGCGAAGCTGGCGCTGGTGGGCTTCTCCAACACGCTCGCGCTCGAAGGCGAGAAGAGGAACATCCGCGTGAACGCGGTGGCGCCGGTGGCCGCGAGCCGCCTCACCGAGACGGTGCTGCCGCCCGACATGCTGGAGAACCTGAAGCCCGAGTACGTCACGCCGCTCGTCGGCTGGCTGTGCCACCAGGATTGCCAGGAGACCGGCGGGCTGTTCGAGGTGGGCGGCGGCTTCTTCGGCAAGCTGCGTTGGGAGCGCACGGAAGGCCGCACCTTCAAGCTGGGCCGGGAGATTCCGGCCGAGGCGATCCGCGCGAACTGGGAGCAGATCACCGACTTCGGCAAGGCGACGCACCCCGCGAACATCACCGAGGCGCTGTCGCCAGTGATGACCAACCTCTCGACGAAGTCGAAGGGTGGCAACGAGTTCATCGATGTGGACCAGGCGCTCGGCTTCCAGCTGGAGAACCTCGAGTCGTCGTACGACGAGCGCGACCTCGCCCTCTACGCGCTGGGCGTCGGCGCCGGCCGCAAGCCGACGGATCCGAACGACCTGCACCTCGTCTACGAGCGCAACGCCGACGGCTTCTACGCGCTGCCGACCTACGGCGTGGTCCCCGCGCTGAACGCCATCTTCAAGCTGGCAGCCGAAGGGAAGTCGGCGCCGGGCCTCAACTACGGGCTCGACCGCATCCTCCACGGCGAGCAATACACCGAAGTGCTCCGCCCGCTGCCGCCGTCTGCCCAGCTCGTGCACAAGGCGCGCATCTCGGAGATCTGGGACAAGGGCAAGCACGCGGTCGTCGTCACGCACATCGACAGCTACGACAAGAAGACGGGCGAGCTGCTGGTGAAGAACGACGTGTCGATGGTGGTGCGCGGCGCCGGCGGCTGGGGCGGTGAGCGCGGCCCGTCGACCGACGTCACCTACCCCGACCGCGCGCCCGACGCGGTCATCACCGAGAAGACGGACGAGCGGCAGGCGCTGCTCTACCGCCTGTCCGGGGACTGGAACCCGCTGCACGTGGACCCGGAGTTCGCGACGATGTTCGGCTTCGAGAAGCCGATCCTCCACGGGCTGTGCACGTTCGGCTTCGTCGGCCGCGCGGCCATCACCGTGATGAAAGGCGGCGACCCGCGCACGTTCAGGAGCATCAAGGTGCGCTTCGCGGACTCGGTGTTCCCGGGCGAGACGCTGAAGATGGAGGTTTGGAAGGAGAGCGACCTCAAGTGCCTGGTGCGCGCGACCGTCGTCGAGCGCAACAAGGTGTGCATCAACAACGCGGTGGTCGAGTTCTACGAGGAGATCCCGAAGCCGCAGGCGAAGCCCGTGGCGCAGGCTCCGAAGGCGGCCGCCGCGGCGCCCGCGCCCGCCACCCTCAGCACGCCGGTCATCTTCGAGGCGATCGGCGCGTACGTGGCGCTGCACCCGGAGCTCGCGCAGAGCATCAAGACCGTCTACCAGTTCAAGGTGAAGAACCCCGACTCGCAGTGGGTGATTGACCTGAAGAACGGCGGCGGCAGCGTGAAACCCGGCGCGGCGGAGAAACCCGACTGCACGCTCGAGCTCAGCGACGCGGACTGGCTCGACATGACGAGCGGCAAGGCCGACCCGCAGAAGCTCTTCATGAGCGGAAGGCTGAAGATCACCGGCAACGTGATGGCGAGCCAGAAGCTCGAGTTCCTGAAGAGAATCGACCGCGGGGCGCTCGCGGCGAGCGGCGGCACGGCGGCCCCACCGGCTGCGGCCCCGGCGGCGGCGGCGTCGCCGGGCTCGGGCGCGCAGGCCCCGAAGCTGCTCGCGGCGCTGAAGGAGCGGCTCGCGAAGAACCCGGCGCTCGCGAAGGAGGTCGGCGCGGTCATCTCCTTCCGGGTGAAGGACGCGGGCCTCGAGTTCACGCTCGACGGCACCAGCGGCACGCTGAAGGACGGCGTCGACCCGAAAGCCGCGTCGACGGTGACGCTCACCGACGCGAGCTTCGTCGAGCTGGCGAAGGGCGCGTCGCTGCAGTCGCTGTACCAGCACGGCAGCGTCCGCGTGGACGGCTCGGTGCAGCCCGTGCAACGCCTCGGCTTCCTCAAGCAGCTCGCCTGATTCCCTCACGCTGAACTCTCGAAAGAACGGAGAACGAAAACCATGGGTCGCAAGGTCAATGTCATCGGCGTGGGGATGGTGAAGTTCCAGAAGCCCGGCGCCTCGGACGGCTACGAGGTGATGGCGAGCGGCGCCATCAAGGAGGCGCTGAAGGACGCGGGCATCGACTTCCAGCAGGTGGAGCAGGCGTACGCGGGCTACGTGTACGGGGACTCCACGTGCGGTCAGCGCGCCGTCTACACGGTGGGCATGACGGGCATCCCCGTCGTGAACGTGAACAACAACTGCTCGACGGGCAGCTCGGCGCTCTTCCTCGCGCGACAGGCCATCGAAGGCGGGCTGGCCGAGTGCGTGCTGGCCGTCGGCTTCGAGCAGATGGAGAAGGGCGCGCTGGGCGCGAAGTTCAACGACCGCACCAACCCGATGGACCAGCACGTCAACGTCATGAACCAGCAGCAGGGGTTCACCTCGGCGCCTCCGGCCGCGCAGATGTTCGGCGGCGCGGGGCGTGAGTACCGCTGGAAGCACGACACCAGGCGCGAGACGTTCGCGAAGATCGCCGAGAAGGCCCGCAAGCACGCGTCGAAGAATCCGTACGCGCTGTTCCGCGAGGTGCTGTCGGTGGAGCAGATCCTCGCCAGCGACGAGGTGTTCGACCCGCTGACCAGGTTCCAGTGCTGCCCGCCCACGTGCGGCGCGGCGGCGGCGATTCTGTGCAGCGACGACTTCGCGAAGAAGGTCGGCGCGTCGAACCCGGTCTACATCGCGGGCCAGGTGATGAAGACGGACTTCCCGTCGTCCTTTGAAGGCCAGTCGATGATCAAGATGGTCGGCTACGACATGGCGAAGGCCGCGGCGACGGAGCTGTACGAGAAGACGGGCCTGGGCCCGAAGGACGTGCAGGTCATCGAGCTGCACGACTGCTTCACCTCGAACGAGCTGCTCACCTACGAGGCGATCGGGCTGTGCCCCGAGGGCGGCGCCGAGAAGTTCATCTGGGACGGGGACAACACCTACGGCGGCACGTGGGTGACGAACCCGTCGGGCGGCCTCCTGTCCAAGGGCCACCCGCTGGGGGCGACGGGCCTCGCGCAGTGCACCGAGCTGGTGTGGCACCTCCGCGGGCAGGCGGGCGAGCGCCAGGTGCCGGGCGCGAAAGTGGCGCTGCAGCACAACCTCGGCCTCGGCGGCGCGTGCGTGATGACGATGTACCGCCGCAACTGAGGCCTCGCCCCGGGAAATTCCCGCCGAAATTCCCCCCGATTCTGCAAACGCGCTTGGCGGTTCGCCGAGAAGACGACGGCCTCCTGTCCGGGACAATGACAGTGCGGGCCTGGCCCGCTGCAGCAAAGGGGAACACCGGAGGCGCGGAATGTCGTACCGGATTCGACCAGGGGACACGCTGTCGGGCATCGCGTCGCGGTACCACACGACGGTCGCCGCGCTGATGCGAGCGAACCCGCAGATCCACAACCCCAACGTCATCTACGCCGGCCACTCGCTCAACATCCCCGGCGCGTCGGACAGCTTCCAGCCGGCGCCCGGCGCGAGCGGCGCCCGCTACACGGTGCGGCCCGGCGACACCCTGTCGGCCATCGGCGCGCGCTTCGGCGTCAGCTACCTCTCCATCGCCCGGGCGAACCACATCGCCAACCCCAACCTCATCCGCGTCGGGCAGGTCCTCACCATCCCCGGCCGCAACGGCACGCCGGCGCCCACCCCCGCGCCTGCCCCGTCGCCGGGCGGCAGCGTCTCGGGCATCGAGAACCGCCCGGGCGTGAAGGGCAACGCGCAGCAGACGATCGCCTTCTTCATGTCCAAGGGCCTGACGCGCGCGCAGGCCGCGGGCATCGCCGGCAACCTCCTGTACGAGTCGGGCTTCAACCCCAGCGCGGTCGGCGACGGCGGCACGTCCTTTGGCATCGCGCAGTGGCACAACGGCCGCGGCGCCGCGATGAAGCAGTGGACGGCGGCGCACGGCTACTCGCCCACCTCCTTCGAGGGCCAGCTGGAGTACCTCTGGTACGAGCTGAACCACAGCGAGAGCTACGCGCTGGGCAAGCTGCGCGCGACCAGCAGCCCGTACGACGCTGGCATGGCGTTCTGCCGCTACTTCGAGCGGCCCGCGTACATCAACCCGGCACGCGGCCAGGCGGCGGAGCGCTTCTACCGCGAGAGCTGACGCCACCTCCGCGACGCTCGCCGTCACCGCCGTCGCAGCCTTCGCTGTCCTCACCCGGGGCGGCATCACCTTCGCCTCTTTCCGCGCCGCCCTGAAGGTGGAGAACTTCGAGGACGACGCCCCGCCCGACCCGCAGACGCGGCCGCCCGTCTCGCTGGAAGGTCGTCCGCTCCGGGCGCTGAAGGGCCGGCCGGTCAGACGGCGCGCTGCCACTCGCCGCGCAGGAACGCGGTCGCCGGCGGGCGCACCTTCTCGCGCAGCGCCATGGCGATGGGCGTGAGGCCGAGGAAGTGCCCCACCAGCACCACCGCGCCGGCCTTGCTCACCAGCCCGAAGACGGGCGGCCACAGCGCCAGCGCGGTGCCCAGAGCGACCCACGCCACGTCGAGGACGACGAGGCCCAACAAAAGCCACAGCTTCGCGCGCGCCCAGCGGCGTGGGTCGACGTCGGACGCCAGGGTCGCACGGAACGCCTGGCCGTCGCGCGTGCCCGCGAGCCACACGGTGGCGCCGCGCGTGATGCGCGTGTGCACGGTGCGCAACGCGCCGGCCGCGCCCTTCGCCTGGGCGGCGAGCGCATCGAAGGCCGCGGCGTCGGGGCAGCCCGCGGCGGCGTGCCTGGCGGCCTCCTGCGTCCACACCTCGGCGTCGGGACCGGCCGTCACCTCGAGCACCTCGTCCCCCACCCGCACCGCGCCGCCCCGCAGCCGGCTCACGTGCGCGCGGTCGAAGAAGCCCAGCGTCGGCACCCGGCCGTCGAAGAGGCGCACGCGCTGCTCGACTTCGTGCACCGCGAGCTCGTCAGCCTCGACCGTGCCGGCGACGAGCGTCGTGCGCCACGCGCGAAGCCTCGCGAGCAGCGCCCGCGCGTCGATGAGCGCGTCGAGCGCGATGAGGAGCGCCGTCAGCCAGCTGAGCGCCAGCAGCGCCGAGCCCATCAGCTCCGGTGTCAGCATGGTTCACCCTCCCCGGCGACTGGCGGCGGAGCCTCGGCCACCACCGCGGGCGCGGGCTGCGGCGCGCGCGAGAGCCGCAGCACGTACGTGCGGAACAGGTACCAGAGGAGGCTCCTCTCCACGAGGCGCGGGTCGATTCTCCCCGCCACGTCGCGCGCGTGCGCCTGCGGCAGCTCGGTCCAGTGCAGGCCGGCGCGGTTGTGGTGCACCGTGTGGTAGCCGGCGTTCACCGACACCCAGTTGAGCAGCCGGCCGGTGAAGTTCCGCGAGTGGTTCCACTCGGAGCCGGTGTCGCAGCCGTCGTGCTGGATGAGGTTGACGCGCAGGAACCAGCGCGCGCCCCACAGCTGCGGCACCACCACGAAGAACAGCACGGTCCAGAAGTCCCACAGCAGGAGCGCGCCGGTGAGGCCGAAGGCGAAGACGGACTCCTGCGCCGACGCCCGCCGGTAGTCCGCGCGGCCCGCCACCCGCGCCCAGCGGTTGACGCCCGCGAAGGTGATGGGGCCGATGATGTTCGGGAAGTGCAGCAGGTTGAGCAGGTTCCACCGGAAGCGCGCGTGCGACGGCGACGCCCAGTCGGGCTGCCCGTCGTCGTCGAAGTGGTGGTGCACCAGGTTGTGCGACGGAATCACCGACGACACCGGGAACAGCCCGCAGAAGCTCAAGATGAAGCGAAAGCCCCGGTTCGCCCAGCGCGCCTCGAAGGGCCCCGCGTGCATCACGTTGTGCGTCACCGTCTGCGCGAAGAAGCTGAACATGCAGGCCGCCGCCAGCACGACCACGTTCCGGCAGGCCGGGACGAACACCATCGCCGTCAGCAGCGACAGGTACACTCCAACGATGAGCAACTGACGCAGGTCCGCCAGGCGCTTGAGCCGCATACGAGGTGCGCCTCATACACCAGGGCCCATGGACAGCGCACGGGGCCGGCCGCTATGAGGCGCGTCCGCCGTTGGCCCTGGAGGTCCCGTTGTCGAACCCGCTGACCGCGCATCCGATCAACCAGTTCAAGAAGAACCGCCGCTTCTACCTGATGTACGACGGGTTCTGGCTCCTCACCTGTGCCGCCGCGCTGGGCGTCTTCACCATCGTCGACTTTCACCCCGTGGTGGGTGGCCCCGCGTGGTGGTTCATTCCCGCGTTCCCGCTGGCCTTCTTCGCTCTCGTCTGGGCGCACCTGCTCATCCACAACTGCACCCACGGGAACCTGCCGCGCGCCATCAACCGCGTGGTGGGCGAGGTGCTGGGGCTGCTCGTGGTGGTGCGCTTCGCGAGCTGGGACATCATCCACATGCGGCACCACAAGTACTCGGACGACCGCGAGAAGGATCCGCACCCGAACTTCCCGTCATTCTTCGAGACGGCGTGGCGCACCGTCATCAACGTCGAGAAGCAGCTCTTCCAGCAATACTTCGACACCTGGGGCGACACGCCGGAGAACCGCGCCTCCGAGAAGAAGCGCGCGTGGGTCAGCTACCTCACCAACGTCGTGCTGATCGCCGTGTGGTTCCGGGTGTGGGGCCCGAGCTTCTTCTTCCTCGTCTTCGCGCCGGCGAACCTGCTGGCCGGCCTCTTCGTCATCCACTTCAACTGGGCGACGCACAACGGCGGCGCCGCGAAGTCCATTGAGGACATGCGGCCGGTGGACCTCGACGCGGGTTATTACTGGTGGGGCAATCGGCTGTTCTGCGGCATCTACGCGCACGGCGTGCACCACGCCCGCCCGCACCTCTTCAACCCGGCGAGGGCGCTGTGGGCCGAGCGCCGGCAGCAGGCCGCCGACGCTCCGGAGACCGGGCCCGCGCACGACGTACGCGCCTGAGCCGACTCCGCCGCAGCCACGCGGGTACACCTGGGGTCCGCCGGGCGTGACACCGGCGTCGTGGCGAGCCGCGTGAAGCCCTGGCTGACCGTCGTGCCGCTGGCCCTCGTCGCCGGCCGGCTTGCCGCGCAGCGGATGACCGGAGCCGCGGCCGAAGCGCCACCGGCTCGCGTCGGCTCTCCCGGTCGCGCGCGCCATGCGCCCCACCGCTGCGCCGCCGAGCGAGCCGGCCGCGCTGGCGCCCGCCCTGCCCGCATCTCCCGTGCGCTTCGACGACGGCTTCTGCCCGGAGTCGGGCGTCGAGTCCTTCGACCTCCGCTTCACGCTCCCCCGGCTCCTCGTCGGCGAGCTGCGCCGGCGCGCCGAGGCGGGCGTCGGTGCGGACGCGCACGCGGTCCTCCTCCGCGACGCCGTGCGCACGCCCGAGGCGCCCGGCGTCCTCGAGCGCGCGCGGCAGGCGGCGATCGCCACGCCCGACGACGCCTCCGCGCAGGTGACCCTCGCGGTGGTCGCGCGGGCGCAGGGCCGACACGACGAGCAGCTCGCTGCGCTGCGCCGTGCACGGGCGCTCCTCCCGAACGTTCCCGCCGTCGGCTTCGCGCTCGCCGAAGCGACCCGCGACGGCGCCGAGCTGGACGAAGCCCTCGACGGGCTGTCCACGTACCTCGCCGCCGACCCGTCGCCCGGCCCTTCGCGCCTGCGCGCCCGCCTCGAGCTGCAGCGCGACATGCAGCGCGACTACCACCGTCTCACCCGCGGCGGCGTCACCGTGCTGTGGCCGCCCGAACTGCTCTCGGAGGCGCAGGCCGCGGACGTGGCCTCGACGGTGCACCGCGACCTCGACGCGGCCGCCGCCTTCACCGGCAGCCCGCGCCGCGCGCGCCTCACCGTCGTCATCTACCCGTCGCGTTCCGAGCTGCTCGCGGTGTCCTGTGTCCCCGCGTGGTCCGGCGGCCTCTCCGACGGCACCCTGCGCGTGGTGGCCGCCGGCGACGGCGTCGTCAACGCGGTGGCGCTGCGACACGAGCCCCTCCACGCGCGGTTGACGTCGCTCGGCGCGCGCACGCCCCGCTGGTTCGACGAGGGCGTCGCCCAGGCCTTCGCCGGCGAGCCCGAGCCGCGGCCCCGCTGGGAGCTCATGCGGAAGAACCGCACCTCGATCCCCTTCAGCTCGCTCGATGGCAGCTTCTCCTCCATCCACGCCGCGGGTGACGCCGGCCTCGCCTGCGCGCAGAGCTACGCGATGGTGGAGCTGATGCGCGAGCGCGGCGGGGACGGCGTCATCGCCACCGCCCTCGCGGCCTTCCGCGCCGGCGCCGACGGCTCCACCGCCCTCGCCCGTGCGTGCCGCCAACGCCAGGTGACCCACGCCGACCTCCTCGCCTTCCTCGACGCGCGCCTCTCGCGTGCGCGGTAGCAAGTCGCCGCACGCGCCGAGCCACGCACCGCGGAGCGAGACGACCGCCGGCCGCATCGGCGCGGCCATGCGCGACGAAGCCGCGGTTCGCCAGCGGGCGGGCTACGGCTTCGGCTCGAAGCGGAGCTCGACCAGGTACAGCCGCGTGCCGTCGTCGGAGTTCTGCGCGTTCCACCAGCTGCGGTCGAGGTCCTTGTCGAGCGGCGAGGTGTAGTTCGACACGAGGAAGCGGTGCGCGTCGAGGCGGACGATGCTGGGGAACGCGGTGTCGCCCGCCGACGGGAAGTCGAAGACGTGCACCACCTTCCGCGCCTGCTGGTCGATTCGGTACAGCGCGGTGCGCTTGGCCCGGCCCGAGTACGCGGCCAGGTACTGCAGCTGCGCGTCGGCATAGGAGAGGTCCGTGCGGCCCTGGTCGAACGGCCCGCCGACGTCGCGTCGCGCGACGAGGAAGAGCTCGTCGCCGTGGCGGAACAGCTTCGGCGAGTCGTAGCGCTCCGGGTCCGAGCGCGCGCTGCACGTCCAGCTGCCCAGCGCGTCCCTCGGCGCGAAGCACACGTGCGAGCCGAAGCCCGTCGCGTCGCCGTCCTCGTTGCGCGTCACCGCCCAGAGGTCTCCGTTCGCCGCGAACTCGAAGGCCACCTCGGACACGCCGCCCGAGTAGACGACGCCGTCGCCGGCCACCGGCAGCCAGGTGACGCCGTCGGTGGAGCGCGTGAAGTACACCTTCGTCTCCGGCGGCTGGCCGAAGGCGTAGTGGTTGCCGCGGTACGACGTGCGCCACGCGACGCCGCCCCGCACCTTCATCGTCCAAGTGATTTCACCGTCGAGGCCCCAGGGTTCGCGCTCGGTCCACGCGCCGTCGGCGCGCCGCTCGACGCGCCACTGCCGCTTCGGCTCGAAGGAGAAGCGGTCCACGCCGGCCTCGAAGAAGTGAAACCACAGCCGGCCGCCCAACGACAGGAAGAGCGGCTCGCGCAGGTCGGCGCCGAGGAATTCGGTGTGCTCGTACATCCAGCTCGCGCCCAGGTCCGCCGACGACAGCACGTGCATGCGCGTGTCCGCCGATGCGAAGTGCGTCTGCGAGGTGCGCCAGCCGAAGTACAGCCGGCCGTCGTGCAGGAGGATGTCGGCGTTGTTGTTCGACGCCATCACCGGCGTCGCCTCGGGCGGCAGGTTGCGCGCGGGGACCACGAAGCGCGGCTCGCCCAGCACCGGCTGCCAGGCGACCGAAGTGTCGACGGCCCAGTCGGCCGGGTCGTCGCTGGGCGTCACCGGCGCGGGCGTCCCGCAGGCGGCGAGCGCGCTTCCGAGCAGCAGGATGGAGCCGAGGCGCCGCATGGTGCGCGGAGAGACCAGAAAGCGCGCCTCGCGGTCAAGGCGGCGCGGTGAGAACCGTTCGGCCGTGACGGGTTCGACGGCTACTCGGCGGTGACGGCGGCGAGGCGCGGGTCGCGCGGGCCTTCCACCGTCTGCACGGTGATGCCGTGGGCCTTCAGGTACTCGACGCCGTTCTCCCCGGCGTAGCCGCCGCCCACCACGATGATGCGGGTGAGGCCGGCGTGGTGCATCAGCTTCGCGCACATCAGGCACGGCTCGCCCGTCACCACGAGCCAAGCGCCCTTGGTGGCGACGCCCGACGCGGCGCAGTTGCAGATGACGTTCATCTCGGCGTGGTGGCAGCCGATCTCCAGCCGCGTGCCCGACGGAATCTTCAGGTCATCGCGCAGGCAGGTGTCGCCGCCGCACAGCGCGCCGCCGCCGCGGGGGCCGCCGTTGTACCCGTCCATCAGCACGACGTTGCGCTCGGGGTCGAGCAGCAGGGCGCCGAACTTCCGCCGCGGGCAGTTGGACGCCTGCGCCAGCGCGAGGCACTGCTCGATGCGGACGCGAATGTGTTTTTCCTTCATGCCCTTAGTTCTTCCAGTCGAGGTCGCCGGCGGCGTCGTCTACCACGCGCCACACCATCGCGTGGATGAGCTTCTCCGGCTTGCCGCCCGAGGCCTTCACCGACCAGTTCCCCTTGAGCGCCTGCTCCGGGTAGCTCATCACCAGCAGGTTCACCTCGAGCGCCTTCTCGTTCGCGCCCGGCGCGAGCGCCAGCTTCAGCTGGTAGCCCTTGAGGCCCTTCGCCCTGATGACGCCCACCGCCGTCTTCTTGTCCTCCCCGTCCGGCGCGAAGGCGACGCCGAAGGTCGCCAGCTTGTCGCGCAATTCCCGCTCCGCCAGTGGGCCCGCGGTGGGCGGCAGCGCCGGGGCGGCCTCCAGCGGCGCCACCGACACGTACAGCCCGCCGGCCGTCACCGCCGCGTCGCCGGACTTCGCGTCGACGTCCTTCACCAGCGCCGCCAGCTCCGGCTCCAGCACCGGCGAGCGGTAGCCCGTCTCGAGCGACTTCGCGAACGCGGCCTTCGCGGCGTCGGCGCGGCCCCGCTTCGCCTCCACCAGCGCGAGCCCGAGGAGCGCGCGGCCCCTGGTGCGGCCGGCGCGCGGGCCGGTGGCACGGTCGGCCGCCGCCTGGAAGAGCGGCGCCGCGGCCTTCAAGTCATTCGCCGCGAGGTACGCGTGGCCGAGTTGCAGGAGCGGCTCCGCGGGCGGGTTCGCGCCGGACACCAGCGGCTCGAGCGTCTTTCGCGCGTCGTTCAGCTTGCCCGCGTCCTGCTGGCGCGCCGCCAGCACCAGGCGCGCCTCGCGGCTGTCCGGCGTCAGCGCCAGGCCCTTCTTCGCGGCGGCGAGCGCCTGGTCGTACTGGCCCTGGCGCGCGAGCGAGCGGCTCAGGCGGCCGTGTGCGAAGGCCGACGCCGGCGAGAGCGCGAGGTACTCGTTCCACGCCGCGGCGGCGCGCGCGTGCTCGTTCATCGCCGACAACGTGCCGGCCCGGAAGGAGCGAAACATGAGCGCGCCCGGGGCCTTCGCCAGCACCGAGGCGAGGAACTTCTCCGCCGCGTCGTTCGACTGGTTCCGCGTGGCGAGCCAGAAGCGCGCCAGCGCCCACGGGACGAGCGCGGCCTCGTCGGTGGCGTCCTTTGCGCCAAGCAGCTTCTCGGCCTCCGCGTCCTCGCGGCCGATGGCCAGCATGAGCGCCAGCGTCGCCTCGGCGAAGCGCAGGCCGGGGTCGGCCTTGAGCGCCGCGCGGCAGGCGGCCACCGCGGCGTCGAGCTGATGCTGCGACAGGCCGACCGGCGCGTCGATGCCCAGCGGCTGCTTGAGCGCCGTCTCCCAGCACGCGCCCAGCGACTCGAGCGCCGCGTCCGACTTCGACGCGGGCTGCGCCTTCGCGTCCGCCGGGAGCGCCGACGCCTCCGCGCCGAGCGCCGCGCGCGCCACCGCGTCGCTGCCCTTCACGAGCGCCACGCTCCACGCCGCGCCCGTCGCGACGGCGAAGGGCACCGGCTGCTTCCCGTCGCGCACCGTGCCCTGCACCGTGAAGCCCTTCGCGTCGCCGAGCAGCTCGACGGCGACGACGACGTCCGCGCCGAGCAGCACGCGCGCCCTGTCGGCGTTCGCCTCGTCGGACAGCGTCGCCGGGTCGAAGCCCTCCTGGCCGGCCATCGCCAGCACCTGCTTCATGTCCAGCACCGTGGCCTTCTTCGAGCCGAGCAACAGCGCGTTCGCGCGCGCCTCGACGAGGAGGCCCAGGCGGGCGAGCTCCGGCGAGGCCGTGCGCACGGGCAGCACCGCGACGACGGGCTGGCGCGGCGCGGCGGCGGCGGCGAGCGGCAGGACGAGGAGCGGGACGAGGAGGCCCATGGCGGTGGAGCCTCGCACAACGCCCGGCCGGTGCACGCGCCGCGTGGGGGGACACGCCGCTGCTCGGACGGCGGCCATGAAGACGGGCGCCTGCGCGTGTGGAGCGGTTTGCTTCGACGGCACGGGCGAGCTGACGAAGGTGACGTTCTGCCACCGCTCGAAGTGCCGCCGCTGGCACGGGCACGTCGGCGCGTCCACCGCCGCCGCGCTGATCGCTGCAAGTCGCCCGGGCGTCTTGTATGTCAGGACCCATGGCGAAGCGCTTCAAGGCGGCAGTCATTGGCGGCAGCGGCTACGGCGGCGGCGAGATGATTCGCCGGCTCCTCATTCACCCCGACGTCGAGTTGGTCCGCGTGGCGTCGGTCGACTTCATCGGCGAGCCGTTGTCGGCGGCCGACCCGGCGCTCGAGCAGCTCAGCGACCTGGTCTTCGAGCAGCTGCCCGCGGGCGAGGCGGCGAAGGGCGTGGACGTGGTGCTGCTCGGCCTGCCGCACACGGTGGCGGCGTCGAAAGTCCCCGAGATCGCCGCCGTGCCGAACGTGAGAGTCGTCGACATGAGCGGCGACTTCCGGCTGCAGGACGTGGCCGCGTACGAGAAGTGGTACAAGCACAAGCACCCTTGCCCCGAACGCCTGAAGGACTTCGTGTACGGGCTGCCGGAGCTGAACCGCGAGGCAATCAAGAAGGCGCGCTTCGTCGCTTCGCCGGGCTGCTTCGCCACCACCATCGAGCTGGCGCTGTTGCCGCTCGCGAAGGCGGGGCTGCTCGACGGCCAGGTGGTGCACGTGCAGGGCATCACCGGCTCGTCGGGCTCGGGCGTCGCGCCGTCGGCGGGCACGCACCACCCGGTCCGCGCCGGCAACCTGCGCACCTACAAGCCGCTCGAGCACCAGCACGTGCCGGAGATCGCCCAGACGCTCGAGGCCGGCGGCGCGAAGGGCGTGCAGCTCCGCTTCGTCCCCATCTCGGCGCCGCTGGTGCGCGGCATCTTCGCCACCGCCTTCGTCGAGCTGCCCGACACGTGGACGCAGGACAAGGTCGAAGCGCTCTTCCGCGAACGCTACGCCGGCGAGCCCTTCGTGCGCGTGCCGAAGAAGCGCCTGCCGGAGGTCGCGGCGGTGTCCGGCTCCAACTACGCCGAGGTGGGCTGCACCGTCGGCCCCGCGCACGGCGGCAGGCGCACCGCGACGCTGTTCTCGGTGACGGACAACCTCATCAAGGGCGGCGCCGGCCAGGCGATCGAGAACATGAACCTGATGCTGGGCCTCGAGGAGAAGGCCTCGCTCGCCGACCCGGGGCCGTGGCCGCCGTGAAGACCATCGTGCTGAAGCTGGGCGGCGAGCTGGTGCAGTCACCCGAGCTGGACGTCATCGCCGACGACCTGCGCGCGCTGGTCGCGCAGAAGAACCGCGTCGCCATCGTCCACGGCGGCGGGCCGCAGGCCACCGCGCTGCAGAAGACGCTCGGCCTCGAGACGAAGATGATCGCCGGCCGCCGCTTCACCGACGCCGCCACGCTGGACGTCATGAAGTACGTGGTGGGCGGGCAGCTGAACTTCGACCTCTGCGCGCGGCTCTTGTCGCACGGCGTGCGCGCGGTGGGCCTCCATGGCGCGAGCGGCCACGTGATTCGCGCCACGAAGCGGCCGCCGAGGGTGATGCAGGGCGCCGGCAGCGAGCCGGTGGACCTGGGTCTCGTCGGCGACGTGCAGGGCTTCAACCTCGAGCTGCTCGGGCAGCTGCAGGCGCTCGACTACGTGCCGGTGCTCGCGTGCCTCGGCTGCGACGACAAGGGTCAGGCGCTCAACATCAACGGCGACACCGTGGCGAGCCAGCTGGGCGGCGCGCTCGAGGCCGACGCGCTGGTGCTCATCACCTCGACGCCCGGCGTCCTGAAGGACGTGAACGACCCGGCGAGCCGGATTGCCCGCATCACGCGGCCCGAGTTCGACCGGCTGTGCGCGGACGGCACCATCTCCGGCGGGATGATTCCGAAGCTGCAGGAGTCCTTCGACGTGCTGAAGCACGGCGCAAAGTCCGTCGTCATCATCGGCAAGCTGTCCCCCGGCCAGCTGGTCGACGCGGTGATGAACCCGGGCAGCGCCGGCACGGTGCTCGAGCCGTGAGGGAGAAGGCGGCGCAGCAGTGGCTCGAAGGCCAGCTCCCGGCGATGGAGGAGGCCTTGCGCGCGCTCGTCGAGGTGAACTCCTTCTCGGCGAACCCCGACGGCGGGCGCGAGGTGGGCCGGCGGCTCGCGAGGCTCTTCGACATCCCCGGGCTCGCCCACGAGGTGGTGCCCAGCACGCGCTTCGCCGACCACCACGTCTTCCGCTCGACGGGCGACGGCCGCGCGCCCATCGGCCTCGTCGGGCACCTCGACACGGTGTTCCCGCCGGGCGTCTTCGAAGGCTACCGCGTCGACGGCGACAAGCGCCGGGGTCCGGGCGTGCTGGACATGAAGGGCGGGCTCGTCGTCATCGCCTGGGCGGTGAAGGCGGTGGCCCGGGTGGCCGGCCTCGACGTGGTGCCGCCCCTGCGCATCGTGGTGGTGGCCGATGAAGAGGTGGGCTCGCCCGAGGGCGCGCCGCTCATCCGCCAGGAGCTGGCCGGCGCCCAGGCGTGCCTGGTGTTCGAGTCCGGCCGCGCGAACGACGCCATCGTCGTCGAGCGCAAGGGCACGGGGAACGTCACCGCGCGCGCACACGGCAGGGCGGCGCACGCCGGCAACAACTATTGGGACGGCGCGAACGCCATCTGGTCCCTCGCGCGCTTCGTCGACCGCGCACAGGCGCTCTCGAACAGGGACAGCGGCGTCACCGTCAACGTCGGCACCTTCGCCGGCGGCACCTCGAGGAACACCGTGCCGGCGGAGGCGAGCTGCGAATTGGACCTGCGCTTCCCGACGGCCAGCGCGCGCGCGACGGTGCTCGAGCAGCTCGACGCCGCGGCGAAGGACGTGGCCGTGCCAGGCACCCGCGTCGAGCTCGAGGTGAAGGGCGGCCGCCTCCCGATGGAGAAGGTGGCCGGCACCGACGCGCTCCTCGCGAAGTACCGCGCGGCCGCCGAGGCCGTGGGGCTGACCGCGGTGGCGGCGCCGCGCGCGGGCGGCGGGAGCGACGGCAACACCGCCGCGTCCATGGGCATCGCCACCCTCGACGCGCTGGGCCCGCGCGGGCAGCACTTCCACACGCCCGACGAGTACATCGAGGTTGGCACGCTGGTGCCGAAGGCCACCGCGGTCGCGCGCTTCCTGCTGGCGGATGACCCCCCCGGCGCCCCCGTCGAGCGCGACAGCCACGAGCGCGAGCTCGAGGGGGCCGAGCAGGCGCGGAACATCAAGCCGCCCACCCCGAAGCCCTGAGCCACGCCACGCGCCTTTTGCGGTTTGCGTTTCGGCCATGCCGGGCTATTCCGTGGCGGGGGAAACGTATTCACCGGGAGGGAATACATGAACCGTCGCAGCGCGTGGTTGGCCGCAGTGGTCGTCGTGGTGAGCGCCTCGGGCGCGTGGGCGCAGGAAGGCGATATCCAGACGTCCGGCGGCACGATCACCGGCGGCTCCGGCAACTGGAGCCTGTACTCGGGCCGCACCGTCAACAACGGCAACGCGCTCGGCGTCGAGCTCGGCTGGCCCGGCATCAACGTCAACTTCCTCCACGCCGCGAACAGCGCGGTGGATCTCGGCGCGCGCTTCACCTTCAACTACGGCACCGAGGTGACGTTCAACGTCTCACCGGCGATGAACCTGCACTTCCTGCTGCGCTTCGGGATCATCGACAAAGGCATCTTCAGCATGGCGCTCGAGGTCGAACCGGGCCTCGGCTTCTTCTTCCTGGGCGGCGGCGGGATGATCATCCACATCCCCGCCGTGCTGCAGATGGGCATTCACCCCGTCCGTTCGCTGGCCATTCTGCTGGGCCTCGAGTTCCGCCCGCAGATCATCATCGCCTTCGGCGGGGGCGGCGGCGCAGGCTTCGGCATGCCGATGCTCTTCGCCAACCCCGGCGTCGAGTACGCGCTCTCGGAGTCCGTGGCGCTCAACTTCCGCATGGCCTTCGGCCCCGGCATCGTCGCGGCCGGCGGCGGCACCGGCGTCGGCTTCTCGTTCCGCGCGCTGATGGGCGTGTCCTTCAAGTTCTGAAGTCGACCCTGCGCGGAGGCGGCGCAATCGAGAAGCCGCCCGCCTCCGTCAGGTGATGCCCAGGAGGCGCGGCACCTTCTCTTCGAGCAGGTCGATCTCCTCGCGCGACTCCCCGAGGTAGCTGAGCAGCTGCAGGTCTTCCCGCTCGACCGAGCCGCCGTGGACGATCCACGCCCGCGTGCGGAGAAGCCGGTACAGCTTGATCAGCTTGCGGTCGGACACGAAGACCTCGTCCTCCCGCACCAGCGTGCGGATGACGCGGCGGAACTCGCGCATCACCTCGTCGCGGAAGAAGAGGTCGCGGTCCTTCGGCTCCTTCCGCGCCATGAGCAGCGTGAGGTAGCGGTGCGCCTTCAGCAGGTCCTCGAGCGACGCCTGCGCCTCGGCCCACGGCTTCTGGTTCAGGTCCTTGTTCGTCTGCGCCTCGAGGCCCGCGTCGAGCAACTCGACGAAATGCGTGTCCTGCACGCTTCGGCACGCGGCCTTGAGGACGAAGCGATCCTTCAGCGCGCCGAGCTCGCTGTGCTCGGGGATCTCGTTGGTGGCCGCGAAGAGGATCTTCAGCCGCACCGGCACCGGCACGCCGTCCTGGTAGAACTTGCGCTCGTTGATGACGGTGAGCAGCGCGTTGAGGATCGCGCTCGACGCCTTGAAGATCTCGTCGAGGAAGACCAGCCGCGCCGTCGGCAGCTTGCCCCGCTCGCGGCGGACGTAGCGGCCCCCGCGCAGCTCGTTGATGTCGATGGGCCCCAGCACCTCCGACGGCTCGGTGAAGCGCGTCAGCAGGTACTCGAAGTAGTCCGTGCCCTCGATGCCCAGCGCGTCCTTGAACTTGATGACGAGGTCCGACTTCGCGGTGCCCGGAGGGCCGACGAGCAGCAGCGGCTCCTGCGCCGCCGCCGCCACCGTCATCAGGTCGACCAGCGGCTGCTTGTCGACGAAGTGCCGGCCGAGCGCCAGGCGGAAGCGGTTGAGCCGCTCGCGCAAGCCTTGAGCCTCGCCCTGCAGCTGCTCCAACGTCAGGTCGGCGACGGCGTCCAGCGGGTCGCGCGTCGTCTTCGGTGCCTGCGTCATGCCTCGCCTCCCACGTCCCGGTGCACGCGCCGGCGCACGAGGTACTCGTCCTCGTCCAGGAAGCGCCGCGTCGTCTCGTTCAGGGTCAGGTCGTCGCCCACGTGACCCAGCACCAGCGCGTCGGCCAGGTCCACCATCGACAGGCTGAAGTGGCTGTTGGTGTTGAAGCTGTCGGTGGTGAAGGGCAGCTGGCTCGCCAGCCGCAACAGGCCCGCCAGCGCCACGTCGGTGGAGGCGTGCGACATCGCCCGGGCGGCGGCGCGCGTCAGCTTCATGCGGTCGCTGATGTTGAGGCCCGACTCGCGGCCGAGGCGCGCCAGCACCTCGTCGACGATCGGCTGCGCCTGCCGGGAGGCGCCGAGGTACGCGAAGCCCGACGCGAGGCCGAGCCGCGCCTCCAGCGTCTTCGTGTCTTCGCCCTTCAGCACCGTCGAGGCGCGCGAGAGCAGTTCGCCCGCTTCATCGCGAAGGCCCACGCGCCGCAGGCTGCGCACGCCGGCCACCAGCATCTGGCCGATCTCCGTCACGCCCTCGGCGCCCAGCTCCATGATGGCGTTGCCGATCTGCAGCACGAGCTGCTTCACCAGCGCGGTCCGGCCGAAGTGGCCGGCGATCTTCAGGCCGTCCTCCAGCACCACCGCGCGGTGCTTCGCGGCCATGCCTTCGGCCATCGCGAGGAAGCGCTGCAGCAGCGGCAGCGCCTGCGACTCCGGCAGCTGCGGGAGGAAGTCCAGGAGCCCGTCGATGAGGCGCACCCGCTCGTCGATGTTGAGGCTCGGGTCGGCCGCCACCGCCATGCGCGCCTCGATGGCCTTCAGCAGCTCCGACGGGTCGCGCAGCCCGCGCAGCGCCGCCAACTCCTCGCCGCGCGCGTTGGGCGACAGCGTCCGGTAGAAGCCGCCGAAGGCGTCCACGCGCTCCTGTGGCTCCAGCACCTGGCTGAAGTGGCGCAGCCGGTCCACCTTGTAGCGGTTGGTGGCGTCGAGGCCCGTCAAGAGCCCGTTCACCTCGGGCGGCAACGGCGTGTCGGGCGCCACGCCTTCGAGCGCCTGCTCGATGCGCGCGACGAAGGCCCGGGTGGCGTAGTGGTGCACCGGATCGTTCCGATCCAGCACGGCGAGCGCGCCGTCGCGCAGGGCCCGCGCCCGCTCGGCCTGCGCCAGTCGCGCGAAGCCCCAGGCGAACACCAGGTGCACGTAGGCGCGCGTCAGCGCCGGCGGCGCCTCCACCGCGCTGCGCTTGCGCGGCGTCTCGTCGAAGGCCTTGAGCAGCGCCTCGAGCTGCGCGGCCACCCGCCGCGCGCGCTCGCTGCCCGCGCCGGCGGCGGTGCCCTGCCCCATCACGCGCAGCAGCCGCGGCACGTCGCGGTCGAGCGACAGTCCGCCCTGCAGCCGCGCCAGCACCCGGTCGCGCGCGCGGGCGAGGCCCAGCCTGTCGCCGCCGGCCAGCCGCGACAGCGCCACGCGCCCCAGCCAGAAGCTGCGCACGTCGAGGTCGTCGCCGAAGCGGTCGAGGAAGTTGGCCCACTCGGCGGCGCGCGAGGCCACGGTGGCGTTGTCCTCGAGCGCGCTGGCCAGCAGGTGCGCCACCGCGCCGCGCGTCTGTTCGACGTTGGGCGTGGTCTGCGCCAGCAGGCCGTCGAAGCGCACGCCGGACGTGTCGGCCCAGCGGCGGGCGAAGCGGGCCTCCTCGTCGCCCGAGGACTCCCACAGCGCGTGGGCCCAGGCCATGCCGCTGTCGCGCTGCCGCTGCAGGCGGCCGTACATCTCCGCGAGGCGCACCCAGGCCGCGCGCCGCGGCGGTGAGTCAGCGGGCGCGTCCAGCTCGAGGAAGGCGCTCTCCTCCTGCGCGAGCAGCGCCTCGGCCTCGGACGGCGAGCGCGGCACGTCGATGTTCAGCGTGGGCGCCGGCGCCTGGCGCACGCCCGAGTCCGCCGACTCCCGCGGCGGCGCCGGCGCGGCACGCTCGGTGGTGCGACGGCGCGTGCGGGTCTTCTTCGCCTCCTCGGGCTCGGCGTCCTCCGGGCTGCGCTCGGCCGACGGCTCGGGCGGCGCGTCCTCCAGCGCGACGAAGGGCTCGAAGTCGAAGGTGGCGCTCTTCACCCACGCCTCGAGCGTCTTCGCGTCGCCGTCCATGACGTACTCCACCCAGTCGGACAGCGGGCGAAACGCGGCGTCCGGCACCGACTCGCGGCGGAAGCCCTCGTCGGTGGGAGAGAGCCAGGTGACGACGTCGGGATCGGGCGCCAGCCAGGTGCGCAGCCGGTCGCGGCGGAGCGGCGGCTCGACGGTGAGGCCCGCGGGCGCGAAGAGGTTCGGCATCTCCGCGACGCGCGCGTAGGCGTCGCCCGGCAGCGCGCCGGCATTCGCCTCGCGGCCCGGCCGGGCGCGCAAGACGACCTTCTCGCCCGCCACCACGAAGAGCACGTTGTCCAGCTGCGCTTCGGGCGTCGAGCGGACCAGCGCCTCCACGGTGGCGCGGCCGTCCTCGAGGATGAAGAGCGTGGGCGGCTCGGCGCGGGCCGCGCGCGCGAGCCGCAGCGTCACCTTCACGCGCGGCGCGTCGGTGTCCGGCGGCGGGCGCTCGGCGACCGGCAGGCCCGACGGCACCACCAGCTGGTCGACGTCCACCCACGCGCCGTCGGGGAGCCGCCACCAGTCGCCCTCGCCCGTCACCAGCACGAGGCCCCCGGCGGGCGCCTCGAGCGCCCCGACCAGCGGGTGCGCGAAGCCCAGTTCGGTCCACACCGCGTCCTGCCCGGGTTGCGCCGGGGCGAAGGCGCGCAGGCCGTCGAGGTGGTCGAGCGCCCGCGACAGCACGTACCAGGGCGGCTCCACCACCCGGAGCAGCGCGCTCACCGGGCCGGCCCGCACCATGCGGAGCTCCTGGCGATCGCAGCCGAGCCGCAAGAGCTCGCCGCACACCTCGAGCAGCGCCTTCTCGTCGCCGATGGACAACAGCACCGTGCCCACCGCGCCCTCGGGCTCGCCCACGCGGCGCGGCGGCAGCGCCTCGGCCCAGCAGGACACGTCCTTGAGGCGCGCGGACGCGGCGCGCAGCCGCACACCGGCCGTCTCCAACATGCGGGCCGCGGGCGCGGGCACGGCGACGGACGGCTCGATTTCCCACTCGCCTTCGCCGGTGACGCCGACGCGCGCCGGCGCCTTCTGCACCGCGGCGGGCACCAGCCCCGTGCGGAGCGCGACCTGGAAGGCCTCCTGGCTGGGGAAGACGAGGGCCTGCATGCGGCGGGGGCCACCATAGCCCCCCGCGCCGCGTCGAGCGTGGAGGATCCACCGCCCCTCCCCGGACGGAGCAGGGCTTCGGGGCTCGCCGTCGGAGACGGCCCGGCGCCGACGACCGCCGGTGGGTGCGAGCCGCACCAGGTGACGCGCCTGACTCCGTGGCGGACGAAGAAGCTCCGCCACTTGCCGCGGCCGGAACGTTGCACAGGCGAGGCGACGTGCTGGCGCTTGCCCTCCTCTCGCTCGGAAGCGCGGCCCTCTGGCCATCTCCGCCGCTGGTGACGGCCGACGGACAGGTGTGGCGCGCGCCCACGTCGGCGGAGACGGTGAGACTCGGCCCGGTGTCTTCCCTCCCGGGAGTGCCACCGGAGTTTCCCCGCCCGCCCGTCAGCGTGCGCGAGGCGGAGGCGCCTCGGCGCAGCGTCGCGCCCGTCGCCCCGGAGGTCCGCGCCTCGGCGCCCGAGCCCGACTCCGCCGCCGTCGCCGGGGACGGCCAGGGCGACGGCATCGACGCGGCGCCGGCGGCCTGGACCGGCGCGCGGCCCGGTGGTGAGGACGTCGGTGGCGCCGACGCGCCGACGGTGGAGCGGCGCATCGAAGCGCGGCGCGAGCAGCCGTGGCTGGGGGCGCAGCTCGACGTCGGCTTCCCCGACGGTGTGGGCGCCTCCCTCATGGTGATGCCCGCGGAGTGGCTCCGGCTGCAGGTCGGTGGCAGTTGGAATGGCGCGTCGCGGGGGCTGCGCGCGGCGCTGGTCGCGTTGCTCTTCCCGTCCTTCTTCAAGTCGGTGCGGCCGACGCTTTCCCTCGAGGGCGGCTACGCCTTCGACACCGACTCGCGCTGGCTGGTGGACCGGCTCGAGGACCCGGCGCTGAAGGCAGCGCTGTCGCGCGTGACGGTGTTGCACGGCGGCGGGTTGGTGGGGCTGGAGTTCGGCTCGAAGTACTTCTCCTTCTTTCTGCGCGCGGGCGTCAGCTACGTCGACGTGCAGCTCGGCGAATACGCAGGACAGAGCGCCGCGGTGCGGGGGCTGTCGCTCCACGGCCTCTTCCCTTCGGGAAAGCTGGGGTTCCTCGTATGTTTCCTCTGAAGGTCGCCGTCGCGGCCCTGTCGCTCACCGCGCTGACGGGCTGCTTCCTCGAGGCCGAGGCGCGGGAAGTCTGCCAGCGCACCCCCGCCTTCGAGCTCGCCGGCTCGACGGCGCCGCTGGCTGCGGCGGACCGCCAGCTCGACCTCGAGCGGTGGGTGGACTTCGCTGTCCCGGTGTCGCTGGACGACGACGCATGGTCGCTGGACGTGACGCTCCTACGGGTGACAGTCCGCGACGCCGACGGCTCTGGAGGCCCCGACTTCCTCTCGCGCGTCGAGCTCGTGGTGGAGTCGCTCGAGAGGAGGCTGACCGAGCCCCTCGGCGTCGCGCTGACGACGAGAGCCGACGGCAGCTTCGGCTTCGAGGGGGCGCTCGACGTGACGCCGCTGTTGTCCGGAGACACGTTCCGCTACCGCCTGGAAGCCCAGGGCACCCTGCCCGAGGGCCCGCGCGCGCTGGAGGCCGAGGCCTGCGTCTGGACCCACCTCGTCGTGAAGCTGCCCTGACACCTTCTTCGCCCCAAGCGACGCCGGGCGCCGTGCTACACGACACGTCATGCTGCCCGCGCCCGTCGTCCCCGCCTGGCTCGACGAGATGCTGCCGTTCCGCCGGTACGGGCTCGAGGTGCGCGGCTACCGCATGCACGTCATGGAGCAGGGCCCCACGGGCGCGCCCGCGGTGCTGCTGCTGCACGGCAACCCGACGTGGAGCTTCCTCTGGCGCAAGGTGGCGCTGACGCTGTCCGGCGCCCCGCTCCGGCTCGTCATGCCCGACCTCGTCGGCCTCGGCCTGTCCGAGCACCCGCGCGAGGCGGACACCCACACCCTGGACTTCCACGCGCGGCAGGTGGGCGCGCTGGTGGACGCGCTGGGCCTCGCGCGCTTCGTCTTCGTCGGGCAGGACTGGGGCGGGCCCATCGGCGGGTGCGTGTGTGCCGATCGCCCGGAGCGCGTCGCCGGCGCCGTCATCTTGAACACCGTGCTGGGCCCACCGAAGGAAGGCTTCCGCCCCACTCCGTTCCACCGCTTCGCGCGGCTACCGGTGGTGAGCGACGCGGCCTTCCGGCTGCTCAACTTCCCCGCGCGCGGCATGGCCTTCGCGCAGGGCGACCGGGCGAGCGTGAAGGGGAAGGTGGGCCGCGCGTACCGCTGGGTGCTGAGGGACCGCCGCACCAACGTGGCGCCGCTGGCGCTCGCGCGCATGGTACCCGACTCGCTCAGCCACCCGTCGATTCCGCGTCTGAGGCAGTGCGACGACTGGAGCCACGGCTTCAAGGGGCCCGCCGCCATCGTCTGGGGGCACCGCGACCCGGTGCTGGGCCGGCTCTTCAAGCGCGTGTGCCGGGCGCTGCCGCACGCGCGCACCTTCGAGACGCAGGCCGGGCACTTTCTGCCGGAAGAGGTGCCGGCGGAGATCGCCCGGGCGATCCGCTTCGTCGCCCTCGGCGAGGGGTGACGTCAGCGCTGCTTGAGCAGCGCGTACAGCGTCTCGGTGCGCAAGAAGAGGAAGGCCGACGCGTCGCCCAGCGTGACGACGTTGCCCTCGGCGAGCGCCGTCTCGGCGGTGACGGGCGCGCCGTTCACCAACGTGCCGTTGGTCGAGCCCAGGTCCTTCACCCACGCGGCGCGCTTCCACGCGTCGAAGCGCACCACCGCGTGGCGGCCGGACACGGAAGGGTCGACCAGGCGCACGTCGACATCGTCGGCGCGGCCGAACACCACCTGCCCGTCGGGCGCCTCGGCGCCCAGCGGCACCACCACGCCGTCGTGCAGCTTCAGCATGAGCCCCAGCGCCTGCCGCGCCACCGGCGGCGCCTCGATCTCCACGGTCCGCGTCATCACCTCGTGGAACGGCAGCGGCGTGGGCGCGGCCGGGGTCGCCGCGCCGCCTCCGCGCTGGATGAGCGCCAAAGGCCCCACCTGCTGCAGCATCGCGTCGGGAGGAAAGGCCGTCATGCGGCGCAGCTCGTCCACCGTCTTCAACGTCACGCCCACGTCCTGCCCCCGCGAAGTGTCCGGCGCGCAGCCTACACCGGACACACGTCACCGGTCCCACCGCCGCGCGGTCAGCCCTTGTTCGCCGTCGCCTCGCGCCGCGCGGGCGGCTCGCCCTGCGCGTCGCCCTGCGCCGGGCCCTGCCCCTCGCGCTCGATGGTGATGGTGCCGAGCTCCTCGGGCGTCACGTGCCCGCCGGCCAGGAGCGCCTCCACCAGCTTCTTGTGCTGCTCCTCGTGCTCCATCGGCAGCGCGTCGGAGTCGCTGTCCAGCTTCACCAGCACGTTCTTCTTCTTCGTGACCGGATCGATCTCCAGCCGCAGCGTCAGCGTCGCCATCTCAGGTCTCCGTGGGCGGCTTCTCGTGGCCGGGCGTCTTCGGGAGGATGCTCGCGAGCGTCTCCCGGTCGAGCACCTTCTTCTCGAGGAGCAGGTCGCGCAGCGTCTTCACCAGGTCCTTGTTCCGCTCGAGG
Source organism: Myxococcota bacterium (assembly GCA_040755835.1). Lineage (GTDB taxonomy): Bacteria > Myxococcota > Myxococcia > Myxococcales > Myxococcaceae > JADLDB01. The sequence goes on along the minus strand of JBFMAB010000049.1, from coordinate 11,934 downwards.
ATGTCGCGGCTGCGCTGCCGCTGCTCCTCGAGGATGCGCCGCACCTCGGCCTCCATGGCGGCCTTGAGCCCGTCGGAGACGGGGTCGTGATCGCGGGCCTCGACGCGGCGTACGCCCACGCCCTCGCCGCCCATGCCGAACTGCTCGACGAGCGCGCGCGCGATGTCGGTGGCGCGGTCGAGGTCGCCGGCGCTGCCGATGGAGAGGTCCTCGAAGAAGAGCAGCTCGGCCTCGCGCCCGCCGAACAGCATGGCGATCTGCGCGAGCAGCTGGCCCCTGGTCACCACGTAGCGGTGCGCCGGGTCCGCGTAGCTGACGAAGCCGAGGGAGCCCGCGAGGTCGCCGCGAATGGAGATGCGCTCGATGGGCGGCGTGCCGGGGCAGAAGAGCGCGGTGACCGCGTGGCCCGCCTCGTGCGTGGCCACCACCTTCTCCTCGGCGGGAGTGAGGTTCGGCCGCTCGGCCCAGCTCGACAGCGCCTTCTCCACGTCGTCGGGCTCGAGCGGGCCCACCTTCTGCGCGCGCAGCCGCATGCGGGCCAGCGCGCGGCACAGCGCCTGAAGGTGGTCGCCCGAGTAGCGTGTCGCCTGCCCCTCCACGATGTCACCGGTGCGCTTCACCGCGTAGTCCAGCGCGCGCGGCGACAACTCCAGCGCCAGCTTCTGGTCGTAGATGGACAGGATGGCGCGCCGATCCTCGGCGTTTGGGTAGGGGATGTGGAGGTGGAACTCGAAGCGGCCCGGGCGCAAGAGCGCGGGGTCGAGCGACTCCACGAGGTTGGTGGTGCCCACCACGAAGACCAGCTCGTCCTTGCGAAAGCCGTCCATCTCGGTGAGCAGCTGATTCACCATCGAGTGCTCGACGCCCGAGCCCTGGTAGGTGCCGCGCGCGGTGGCGAACGAGTCGAGCTCGTCGAAGACGATGATCGCCGGCGCCGCTTGCCGCGCCCGCATGAACACCTGGCGCAGGTTCTCCTCGGACTCGCCGACCCACTTCGACTTGAGCTCCGGCCCCGACACCACCGTCACCGCCGCGCCCAGCGACGTGGCCATCGCCTTGGCGAACAGCGTCTTGCCGGTGCCCGGCGGGCCCCAGAAGATCATCCCGCGAGGCACGAGGCCCTCGATGCGCTTCATCGTCGCCTCGTCGGCGCTCGCGTCCTTCAGCGCGAGCACGTCGAGGATCTCCTTCGCCAGCCGGTCCTTCACCCTCGCGTAGCCGCCGATGTCCTGCTTCAGGTCCACGTCGGGCAGCGTCAGCTGGCCCACCAGCGTCGCCTGCCGCAGCTGGTGGTACGCGGGCTTCGGATCCGTCGGGTAGTCCTCGCCGACCAGCGTCGACAAGAGCCGCCGCAGCCGCACCGCGTTCACGCCCGACACGCTCTTGTAGAGCTGCCAGGGCTTGAGCGCGCGCTCGTTCGACAGCTTGCGGCTCTCGCGCTGCGTGACGAGCTGACCCAGGCGATCGCGCGGCACGCCCAGCAGCGCCTCGCGCCGCGGGAAGACGTTGTCGATGACCTTCGGCAGCGGGAAGGAAGGATCGCGGAAGCCCAGCAGGCAGAGCTCGGGGTTCTCGTACAGGAGCGGAATGACCTCGCGCGCCTCGCTGGTCAGCCCGCCCACCGAGGTGGTGAGCAGGTCGAGGTGCGGCAGCACCAACACCCGCTGGTCCACCGAGCCGCGCACCACCTCGCGCAGGTAGAAGACGATGGTCGCGACCAGCCCCATGCCCGGCTGCAGCGGCGGCAGCTCGTTGATGGGGCGGCCGTCGAGGTACAGGAAGCTCTTCCCTTCCTTCTTCAGGCGATCGCGCACGCACTTGTAGACGTACGGCGTGAGCTCCTTCTCGGCCTCCACCAGCACCGGCAGGCCGCGGCGGAGCGCGTCGGTGATGCGAGCGAGCTCCTGCGGGTAGGCGGCCTCGACGGCGGCGAACGGCGACAGTTCGACCGGGAGCTGGTCCTCGGGGATGGAGAGCGCCATGGGAAGCCAAATCTAGACGCGCACCTTGATGGTGAGACCGCCGTTCGGTTCCTCGTGGATCTCCTCGACCTGCCCCAGCTCGGCGGCGCGCTGCTTGAGGGCGGCGGCGGTGACGCGGTTGGCCACGCCGTCCAGCTCGTCCTTCAGGTCGCGTAGCGTGCCCGCGAGGCGCTCGGTCACCTGGCGGCGCAGCACCTCCTCTTCGGCCTTCGCCTCGCGCTCGAGCGCCTGTTGGGCCTTCTGCCGCAGCGCCTGCTCGTGCGCGTCGGTGGGGCTTTCGACGGCGGCAGTTCGCTCGGTCGAGAGGTTCAGCCGTGCGTGGCCCTCCGCGGTCACCGACACCGCGCCGGACTCGAGGTCGACGGTGACGGTCACGCCTTTGCCGGCGTCGCGCTTCGCGCCGTTTCCGTCGCGCTCGAAGCCGCGCCGGGTGAGCTCCGCGGCGAGCAGCTCACGCATCCGCGCTTTGGGAAGGATGGGCAACAGTTCGAGGGACGACGACACGCCGTCCTCGACTTGCACATGCCGGCTCAGGGACTCCTTGACGGTGATGCGGTAGGCGCGGCTCATGGCCACAAGACGACCACACCTCGGCGCGGCTGGCCACCCGCCGCTCGTCCGGGGCGGCGGCTGACGCCTCCGTCAGCTCACCGACGGCTCGACCCCGACGCCCGCCAGCGCACCCCGGAGCCGCTGGACCACCCGTTTCTCGATCTGCCGCAGCCGCTCGCGCGACAGCCGGAAGCCCTGGCCCAATTCCGACAGCGTGACGTCGTCGTCGCCCAGCAGGCGCCGCTCGAGCACCGCGCGCTCGCGCTCGTCCATCGCCTTGCGAAGCCGGCCCACGGTCTGGCTCACCAGCTCGTCGCGCTCGACCCGCGCGGCGTGCTCCTCGGGCGTGGCTTCGGCCGTGGGCACGAGGTCGAGGTGGGTGGTGTCGCCGTCCTCGCCCACCGGCACGTCCAGCGACACGTCGCTCGCCGCGAGCCGCGCGGTGTGCTGGCGGATCTGCTCCTCGGTGACGCCGAACTGCTTCGCCAACACGCCGTCGATCTCCTCGGAGCCCGGGCCCAGCAGCGCCTCGGCCTTCGCCCGCGCGCTGCGCAGCCGGAAGAAGAACTTCGCGCCCAGCGCGCCGGTGCCGCGCGTCACCAGGCTGTTCTGCCGCATCGCCAGCGACAGCATGAAGGCCCGCACCCAGTACGTCGCGTACGTCTTGAAGCGCACGCCGCGCGCGTCGAACAGCTCGAGCGCGCGCATGAGGCCCAGGTTGCCTTCGGCCACCAGCTCCTCGTGCGGCACGCCGTAGCCCGACAGCCGCCGCGCCTGTCGCACCACCAGCGGCAGGTGCGCCCGGACCAGGGCCTCACCGGCCGCGCGGTCACCCCGCCGGTACCGCCGCGCGAGCCTTCGCTCCTCCACCTCGTCGAGCGGCGGCTGTTGGGCGATGCGCCGGCACGCTTCCTCGTAGAAGGTCGTCACGTCTTACGTCTCCCCGAACGTCCGCCGCATCGCCTGCAGCCAGAAGAGCTCGCGGCTGTCCCACACCGGGCGGCCCGCGACCGCGGCCACGGCTTCGGCCCACTCCAGCATCCGCTTGCGCCGCCGCTGCCCCGCCGGGCCGCCGCCCGCCAGCGTCGCCAGCGCGCGCAACGCGCGATACCGCTCGGCCGGGTGCAGGCGCCGGCGCAGCAGCAGCTCGAGCAGCGCCAGCGCGCGGCGCAGGGTGAAGACGTTGGCGCCTGCCTCCTCGTTCAGCTTCTCGGTCAGCGCCTCGCAGTAGGCCTCGAGCATCGCCCGCTCGTTGGGTTGAATTTCCCCGTCCGCCCACGCCATCTCCACGGCGGGGATGAGCTCCGCCAGGTAGACGTCCTGCCCCCGGAAGCCCAGGGTCGCGAGGTCCCGCGTCGCCAGCTCGGTGTCCATGTCCATGGGGAGATGTTTGTCGGCCGGGCTTTTTTGTTTCATTATCGAAGTTTCTGAGCCGACATTTCTGTAAAATAGAAATATGGAGTGGCTCAACTACCACCACCTGCAGTGCTTCTGGCTGGTGGCGCGGCGCGGCGGGCTGGCGGCCGCGGGGCGCGCGCTGCACGTGTCCCCGTCGACGGTGTGGGCGCAGCTCAAGGCGATCGAAGACCGGCTGGGCGTGCGGCTGCTGGAGAAGCGCGGCCGGAAGCTGGAGCTGACGGAGGTGGGCGAGCGCGTGGCGGCGGTGGCCGACGAGCTGTTCGCGCTCGGGCAGTCGGTGCTGGCGGTCGCTCGCGGCCAGGGCGAACCCGTTCGCGCGCCGCTCAAGTTGGGCGTGGTGGCCTCGCTGCCGCGGCTGGTGGCCCGGAGGTTCCTCGAGCCGGCGCTCGAGGCGCGCTACCGCCTGGTGCTACGCCACGGCACGGCAGAGCAGCTGCTGGGCGAGCTCGCCGCGCACCGGGTGGACATGGTGCTGACGGACGAGCCGCCGCCAAAGGAGCCCGTACGCGCGTACCCGCACCCGGTCGGCAGCGCGCGCCTGGCGCTGTTCGCGACGGCCGAGCTGCGGCGCGAGCTGCGCGCCCGGTTCCCGAAGTCGCTGGACGGCGCGCCCCTGTTGCTGCCACACGCGGGCGCCGCGCAGCGTCGCGCGCTCGACGCCGAGCTGGGCCGGCTGGGCGTGCGCCCGACGGTGGTGGCGGAGGTGGACGACTCGGCGCTCCTCAAGACGCTGGGCGCGGCCGGTCACGGGGTGGTGCCCGCGACCGAGCTGGTGGCCTCCGAGCTGCGCGCGCTGTACGGCCTCGAGCTGCTCGGCCGCCTGGCGGTGAAGGAGTCGTACTTCGCCGTCACCCTCGAGCAGCAGCTGAGCCACCCCGCGGTCGGGGCGATCCTCGGCGCGGCCAGGCCGACCCGCTGAGGTGCGCTGTCAGTGGCAGTTGTTGCAGCCGCTGGTGCTCTTCGAGTTGCTGATGCCCGGGTTGGTCGGCCGGTGCTTGAAAGCCCAGATGTTCGTCGTCGCGGTGGTGTTCGCGTACTGGTGGCAGGCGCCGCAGCGGGTCATCTTCGTGTCCGTGTGGCTCTTCGTGAAGCTCCGGTTGTCGAAGGTGCCCGTGACGCTCTGGGTCTGGCTGAACTGGTGCGAGCCGGCGCTCACCGGGAGCGTCAACGACGGCGTAGTGGTGAGCGTGGTGTAGAGCTGGTTCAGGAAGACGTGGCAGTTCCCGCAGCCGTTGCCCGCGTTCGCCGTGGCGTTGGTGTGGGCGTACTTCAGGTTGGTGACGGTGCCCTTGAAGCCGGCGAAGTTGACGTGGCACGACGTGCAGGTGTTGCCGTTGTTGATGCCGCCGAAGTGGTTCGCCGGAGGCGTCGAAAGCCTGTTCATCGCGCTCCCGTTCTGGCCGTGGCACGAGTTGCAGTCCAGCGTGCTGGTCGCGGTCGGGCCCGTCGCCGCGTGCGGCCGGCCTTCGGCGCCGAGCCAGTTGGGCGTGGTGGGGCTGGTGCCGGGCCACGAGTGGCAGCTCCCGCAGTCCTGCGTGCCTGGCGTGGCGGTGAAGCCCGAGTGGTCATACGCGGTGAACGAGCTCCCCGGCTTCACGTTCATGTGGCAGTTGCTGCAGCGGCCCGTGGTGCCGTCATAGACGGCGGGGTTGGCGGCGGTGAAGTTGCGGTGGAAGGACGCCTGCGCCCACTCGCGGCCCTGCACACCCGGCACCGTCGATGGGCCCACCTGCGTGTGGCAGAAGTTGCAGTCGAAGCGCGTGACGTTGCTGTCGGCGTGGCTGATCTGATCCTTCGTGCCCGCCGCTGCGGCACTCGACGTCGTCGTGGTGGCAGAGTCGATGAGGCCGGCCGGCAGGTTGTTGTTGGTGCCGATGATGACGCCGCGGCCGTTGCTGGTGCCGTGGCACTTCGCGCAGCCGGACGGGTTGGTCACCCTCGCGTGGTAGGGCGTGCTCTTGCTCCAGGCGGAGCCCATCGTCTTCGCGTCGGCCTGGTGGCAGGTGGCGCAGTCTCGCGAGGTGACGGTGGGGTCGGCGTGGTTCATCCACTGGGCGGCGTTGCTCGTCGTGCCGCCCATGGGCATCGCGTACACGACGGTGCTCTGGGTAGCCGTGGCGGGCACCGAGCCGGCGTGGCACTCGCTGCAGCTCGTCGGCTGCGGCGAGCTGTTCGGGTGCAGCGTGCCGGTGCGCCACAGCGTGGTGGCGGTGGGCGTCACGGTGCTGCGGGTGAGCGCGGTGGCGTGGCACGTCTCGCACGCCTGCGTCTTCACCTGCGTCGAGCGGTGGCGCATGGCGTTGCCCGACGTGGTGACGTCGGCCTGCGCGGTCGTGCTGAGTGGCCAGTGGCAGCTGACGCAGTCCGTCGGCGTCGCGCCCGCGGGCACGGCGGGGTGGAAGCGGCCGTCGCTCCAGCGCGTGGGCCCGAGGCCCGGCCGGTTGTGGCAGCTGCCGCAGTCCATGCCCGTCACTCCCGACACCGAGCCGCCGGTGAAGGTGGCCGCGTGATCCATCGGCAGCAGCCAGGTGCCGGCGTCCGTCTTGGAGACGATGTCGGGCGGCCGCATGCCGGCGTGGCAGTCGCTGCACGACGTCGGCTGGGGCAGCGGCGTCACGGCCGAGGTGGGCGTGGCGCGGTAGGTGTCGAGCGCCGCGTGGAAGACCCCGTTCGAGTACGCGGTGACGGTGGTGCCCGTCGAGGTGTGGCAGTGCCAGCAGCTGTTCAGATCCGGGTTGGCGGCCGGGCCGGGGAAGACCTGCGACGGAATGGCCGTCGAGGTGTGGCGGAACGCGTTGGGCAGGTTGACGAAGGTGGTGGTCATGCCCACGACGGTGCCGCCGTCGCGATGCAGGCGGGTGGACTGCACCTGCATGGACTGGCTCGGCACCGAGACGAGCGCCGCGCCGGGGTAGGACTGGCCACCGCGCCAGTCCCCGCCGGGGATTGGGTACAGGTTCACGAAGCTGCCGCGCGTCACCGTCGCCTCGTGGCACGCGCCGCAGTCCCCGGCGCCGTTCGCGGCGTGGTCGAAGCCGGCGTCGGCCGGTGGGACGAGCACGTCGGGGCGCTGCGTGGTGTGGCAGTCGATGCAGCGGGTGGCGGCGAGTGCGGCGGCTGGGTGCCCGAAGCGGCCGCCCCGCCACGTCTGCGTGCTGCCCCGGTGGCAGTCGGCGCAGTCCCGGCCCGCGCCGTGGGGGACGCCGTCGGCGTTGGTGCCGTAGTCGAACGGGCTCGCGGTGAAGTTGCCCGTCCAGCCCATGGTGGACGTGGGGCGCTCGGCCTCGTGGCACGGCAGGCAGGTGGACGGCACCGGCGAGGTGGGCCGGTGGTACACGCCGCCGGACCACGCAGTGAAGGACAGGTGGCAGCCCGCGCAGTCGCCCAGCTCGGTGGAGTGGTCGAAGGTGATGGACGCGCTCGTCACCGCGCCGCGCGGCCGCGTGTTGGCGTGGCAGTCGATGCACGAGCCGGGCTGCGGCTGGCCCGCGGCGGTGAGCGACGCGTGGAAGTGCGGTGTGCCGCCGTCGGTCATCACCGAGTCGAAGAACCACTGCGGCTCGGCCGGGTCGTCCGGCGGCTGGTGGCACACCACGCATTCCTGGGTGACGATTTTCGTCGCCGTGGGCGCGCCGTTGGCCCACGCGACGGCGTCGTGGCGCATCGGGCCCGCGGCGGGCGTGCGCGTCGAGTCGACGGGGCCGACGAAGCCGCGCGGCGTCGCGTTGCGGTGGCACTCGGTGCACGCCGACGGCTGCGGCAGCCCCCGGTCGAGCAGCGTCCAGTGGAAGACACCCGGGTAGTACTGCCCCTGGTCGGCCTGCGCGTGGCAGTTCGTACAGGCGGACATGGCGGCCGGGTCCACCGACGTCGCCGAGTGGTTCATCGTCATGTCGATGGTCTGCGGATCGACCGCCACGCTGTCGATGACGGGTCCGCTCCATACGGGGCTGAGCGCGTTCACCCGCACGCTGCGGAGCGGATCGAACTTGTCGTTGGGCGCGCCCGACACCTCGGCCCAGTCGGTGGTGGAGGTGTGGCAGGCGCCGCAGTCGGACGTGCCGATGTCACGGTGCACGGCCGGCGGCGGCAAAGGCAGCGCGGCGAACGGCCCGCCGGCGGCGTGACACTCGGCGCAGCGGTCGACGATGCCCGCGTGGCCGAAGGGGCGCGTCGCGCCGTCGGGGTGGCACGAGTAGCAGGCCTTCGGCGTGTACTCGTACGAGGCGAGCGTGAGGTGCAGCCGATCGGTGAAGCTCTGGTCGTGCTCGTGGCACGCGGTGCAGGTGAACTCCTTGAAGCTGTCGGCCGACGGTGGGTGGCACGACGCGCACTCGATGGTGCCGGTGCTGCTGGCGCGGCCGTACTCGTGATTCGTCCCGGCGGTGAGCGGGAACCAGGTGTGGTTGGCCTGCGTGACGGGCGGGTTGGTGCCGCTGCCGGACGAGCAGCCCAGCACGACCATGAGGACCAACGGCAGAAGGAGCCTGGTCAGCGCGTGGTGTCGGTGCATGAAGAGCGAATCCCCCGAAAGAAACGCCATCGAGCCTCCCCTGGCTCGGCGATGCAACAGAGCCTCGACTGTAGACCCGGTGGCTGGCCGTCTTGCCACGGAGAAAACGCCCCACATCAAGCGCCGATGTCGGACAACCACACGCTCAGGTGGGGAGCGCGTCGAGGTCGGCGACGAGGCGGGCGGCGGCGGCGAAGCCCACTTCGCCCAGGCGCTCCCAGTCCTTCACCAGGCGCTGGGCGAGCTCGTAGCCGTCGTCGATAAAGCGGACGGCGCGGTGCTCGCGGTCCCACGCATGGAGACGGGCGAGCGCGCGCAGGAAGGCGGCGGCCTGGCGGCGGGCCTCGGTGCGTTCCCGCAGCGGCGCGTCGGAGGCGAGGCCGCGGGTGTACATGTCGGCGGTGCGGGGCGAAGCGAGCCACTGCGCGCCGGCGTCGACGAGAAAGCTGGCGAGTTGCCGTTGGCCGACGGCGTCGATGGCCTGGAAGAAAGCGTCCAGTACGGCGGCCTGCGCGCGGCCGATGGCGGACAGTGTGGCGGGCCGCTCCTGGTCGCGCTTGAGGCGCTCGCCGGCGACCCACGCGCGGGCGAAGGCGTCGCGCAGGCCTTCCACCACCACGGCGGACGCGGCGGCATCGAAGGGGGGCACCTCGTCGAGCGGCGCGGCGCGAGCGAGGTCGGCCACGTGCGCGAGCACCACCAGCGGCGCGCGGCGCACCGCGGGTTGGAGCGCGAGGGCGGCCTCGCAGCCGGTGGTGCGCAGCTGCTCGAAAAGCGTCACCACGACGGCCTGCTCGGCGATGGTCAGCTCGCCTTCCAGCGCGAGCGGCGGCAGGTCGGCGGCCGCGAGCGGGTTCGCGAGCATCCACCGGAAGAGGCGCACGAGGTTGGCGGAGAAGTGCAGCGGCGGCGCGCCGTAGCGGCCCCACAGGCGCTGGCCGCCTTCACGGCGCCACCCGCCCCGGCGCGCGAGGGCGGCGACGGTGCCGCGGGCGAGGGTCCCTTCGAGGACGCCGCGCGCGGTGGGGCCCAGCTTGGCGGGCGCCTGCGCGGTGCCGAGGAGGAGCCGCAGCGCGTCCTGCGCGGGGTACGCGCCCACCGCGACGCGGGCGAGCGTGAGGAGGTTGGCTTCTGCGCGGGTGACGTGGGCCGTCATCGGCGGCGGATCGCGTCGGCGGCGGCGGGCCAGCCGTTGATGGTGAGCTGGCCGTTCACGAAGCGGAGCTCGACGGTGTTGGGCGCGGCGAAGCGTGGATCGTCTTCGCGGTAGCGGCTGGTGAGGAAGTGGAGGCGCTGGTTGGCGGAGCCGAGCCAGCGGCGGCGGCGCTCGGGGTTGTGTTGCTCGAAGCGGCCGTCGACGAGGAGGTCGACTTCGGCGAGGAGCGCGTCGACGTCGGGCGAGCGCTGCGCGCGGAGCTCCTCGAGCGTGTAGCCCGAGTACACCATGACGCCGAGGCCGGCGGCGCGGACGGCGCGGCACACCTCCGCGACGGCGCGCGGCTGCTCGAAGGGCTCGCCGCCGAGGACGGACAGGCCTTCGAGGTCGGGCGTGACGAGGATGCGGCGGGCGACTTCGCCGGTGTCGAGGACCTCGCCGCCTTTGTCGGGGGCGAACATCTCCGGGTTGCAGCAGCCGGGGCAGCGCAGCGAGCAGCCCTGCACCCAGAGCGCGGCGCGGCGGCCGGGGCCCTCCGCCTCGGTGTCGGGGATGAGCTGGGCGACGCGGAGCATCACGACGCGCACGAATGTAGCGGCGGCCTTCGGAGAAGTCGCTCACCGTCAGAATTCCGAGGGGAACTGGCGCTCAAACACTGGCAACCACACGTGCGCGCGCGGGAACGAGGAATGCAGTTGGCCGGGGCCATGCGTTCGCTCGTCGCGCTCAGCGTGCTGGTGCTGTCGGTGGGGTGTTTCGCGCCGGTGGTGGAGGCTGATGGCGGTCTCGGCGGTGGTACCGGCGGAGGGGGGACGGCGGGGGGCTCGGGCGGCGGGAGCGGCGGCGGCTCCGGCGGCGGCTCCGGCGGCGGCTCCGGTGGTGGCCCGGGCGGTGGGACGGGCGGCGGCGTCGCGCGGCCGTGCCGGCAGGACTCGGAGTGCGTGACGGGTGAAGTCTGCTACGTCTGCCAGGAAAACGAGCCGGGCGAGTGTCTGCAGGGCTGCAACGCGGGGCACCCGTGTCCGCCCGGCCAGAAGTGCCGGCAGCTGGGCGTCGCGTGCTTCACGTGTCCGTGCGTCGACAGCGTGTGTGAAGGCGAGACGTGCGTCGACGAGGACGGCGACGGCTACGTGGCGGGCGCGGGGTGCAGCGGGAAACCGGGCGGCGACTGCGCGCCGTTGGATCCGACGGTGTCGCCGGGCCTGGGCGAGCGATGCACGAACGGGAAGGACGACGACTGCGACGGGCTGGTGGACGCGGTGGATCCAGACTGTGGCCCACCGGCGTGCACGGGCGCGCCGTCATGTCTTTCATCGTGGAACTGTGGATTGGGCCAATCGTTCTGCGACAGCGCGTGCTGCGTCGCGTGTCCGGTCTTCTCTCCGCCGTTGTGTGGGCCGGGCCAGTGCATCGCGCCGGTGACAATCAACGCGGGCACGGGCTGCCTGGGGCCGCCCGAGTGCAAGGCGTGTCCGACGGGCGCGTGTCCGGCGGTGTACATGCCGGTGTGCGCAGCCTTCGAAGCGCGTGGGACGGATCCGCGCACGTTCGGGAATCGGTGCGAGGCGGAGTCGTGGGGCGCCATCGTGCTTCATGAGGGCGCCTGCGTGACGGGTGAGGGGCTCAACTGTGGGTCGCCGGGGCCGTCACCGGGCTGCGGACCGGGGACCGAGCTGTATTGCCGGGATGCGTGCCCGGAGTGCGACGCGGACCTGCGACGCTGCACCGCGAAGGGCAGCTGCGTGTCGGACGTCGACTGTCCAGCCGGGCTGCCGGGCCCGCCGCCGCGCATGTGCGGGAATGGCGCGAGCAGCACGCTGCGGTGCGTGAATCACCAGTGCGTGCAGGAGTGTCCGTAGCGCAAGACACCTCCGGCCCCTCAGCGCGAGCCACGATGCCACCAGCAGACACCGTTTCCGCGCGGCCTGTCGGACGCATCCCGCGACGATGTCGCGGGCGTTGACGCTTCAGTGCGAGATGTTCGACATCTTGAACGTCTTCTTGAACGTCCACACGCCGTCGCCGTCGGCGTCGGTCCACTCGGTCACCTGGAATTGCACACGGTCGCCGTCCGGTGGATGACCTGATGGGTGGTGAGCGTCTCGAAGGGCCCGCCCGGGCGCAATCTCACCCACCTCACCTCGGACCAGTCGGGCTTCTCTTCACGAACCATGTCGCAGTGGCCGTGGGAGTGCCCTGATTTCGGTGTTTCGCCCCGGGGTGGCTCTGCAAAGGAGCACCCATGGCGAGAAAGCAGAAGGTCGAGTCGAAGGAGGAGTCGGTGAAGGGTGACGTCCCGGCGGCTGCGAAGC
>JBFMAB010000048.1:0-59356 GCA_040755835.1 Myxococcota bacterium | reverse complement strand
CGGCTGCAGTTGAACATCCACTTCGCGGGCCGCTTGCCCACTGCCTGATGAATGTGTCAGAGACGCCCAACGACGAACGGCATCAACCCGCCGCTCCGGCCGATACACCGAATTCCTGACACCCTCTGCCCGACGCGCCCCAGCCTCAATAGCGCGGCGCCGCGTCGTCCTCCGCCTCCACCAACTCCACGAAGCTCCTCACCTTCTCCATCCCGAACTTCGCCTCGAGCTCCGCCACCTTCTTCTTGTCCGCCGGCGTCAGCACCCACCCCCACAGCTCGACGCGGCCGTTCTTCACGCACGCCGTCACCGACTTCCACGCTTTGAGCTGCGCCTGCACCTGCTTGCGCAGCTTCACCTGCGCGGGCGTGCGCTCCTCGGGCTCGGCGCACGCCATCACGTGCACGCGCGTGCCGTCCTTCTTCCACGCCAGCGAGGTGCGCACGCCACCACACGACGCCTCCAGGAAGAACGTCTCCGGCTCCTCCTGGTCCATCCCCTCCTCGATGCAGCGGCCCGACGAGCCCGTCACCGTCTCGAGGTTCGGCACCCGGAAACGCGCGCGCCCGCCCGGCTCCAGCGTCACCGCGCGGTACCCGTCCTTCAACACCTCGGCGGACCCCAAAAACAGCAGCGGAATGGCGAGCGCGAGCGGCTTCATGGGCATTTCAGGGCGCGCGAAGTGCCCGCATTCATGGCGTGGTGCACAGGCCGTTGAGGCACGTCTGGTTGGCGGCGCACGTCACGCCGCAGCCGCCGCAGTTGTTCCGGTCGAATTGCAGGTTGACGCACGCCGTGCCGCAGCGCGTGAGCCCCACGTTGCAGGTGCACACGCCATTGACGCAGCCCTCGGTGAGCGGCGTGCCGCCGCACGGATTCCCGCACGCGCCACAGTTGTTCCGGTCACTCTGCAGGTTGCGGCAGATGCCGCTGCAGTTCGTGAAGCCCGTCTGGCACTGGCAGCTGCCCGCCACGCACAGCAGCGTGCCCGTGCACCGGTTGCCGCAGCTGCCGCAGTTGTTCCGGTCGCTCTGCAGGTTGAGGCACACCCCGTTGCACAACCCGAAGCCGCCGGTGCAGTAGCAGATGCCACCCACGCACTGCTCGTTGGTGCCGCAGGCCCGGCCGCACTGGCCGCAGTTGAGCCGGTCGTTCCCCAGGTTGACGCACGCGCCCGAGCACGACGTCTCGCCCATCGGGCACGCCGTCACACACACACCGTTGTCGCACGCCTGGTTCGCCCCGCACGTGATGCCGCACCCGCCGCAATTGTTCGGATCGCTCTGCGTCGACACGCACTTGTTCCCGCAGCTCGTGAAGCCCTGCGCCGCGCTGCACCGGCACTGGCCCTGCTGGCAGAAGCTGCCGACGCCGCCGCACGCGTTGCCGCAGCTGCCGCAGTTGTTCACGTCGAAGCCCGTGTTGGTGCAGGCGCCGTTGCACACCTGTTGGCCCGGGAAGCAGTTCGCCTGGCAGCTCAGGCCGTTGCACACCTGCCCCGCCTGGCAGACGTTGCCGCAGCTGCCGCAGTTGCTCGTCGAGAAGCGCGACACGCAGGTGTTGCCGCACTTGATGAGGCCCGCCGGCACGCCCGCGCCGCTGCACGTGCACTGGCCGTTCGAGCACGTGCCGCCGTTGCAGCTGTTGCCGCACGCGCCGCAGCTCGACGGGCTGGTCGACAGGTTGGTGCACACGCCGTTGCACAGCACCTGCCCCGACGGACACCCCATGGCGCACATGCCGCTCACGCACGCCTGGCCCGGGCCGCACACGATGCCGCAGCCGCCGCAGTTCGCCGGGTCGCTCGTCGTGTTGACGCACTGGCCGTTGCAGCTCGTCGTGCCGACGCCGCACTGGCAGCTGCCCATGACGCAGCTGGTGCCGCCGGTGCAGGTCGTGCCGCACGCGCCGCAGTGGTTCGAGTCGCTGGTGGTGTCGACGCAGCGCCCGTTGCACACCGTCTGCCCCGGGCCGCAGCTGCAGGTGCCGTTGGTGCAGCTCGCGCCCACCGCGCACACGTTGCCGCAGGTGCCGCAGTTGGTCGGGTCGCTCGAGGTGGACACGCAGCGCCCGTTGCACGGCGTGGTGCCCGACGGGCACTGGCACATGCCGCCCAGGCACACCTGGCCGGGGCCGCACGCCACGCCGCACCCGCCGCAGTTGTTCGGGTCGCTCGTCGTATTCACGCACTGGCCGTTCGCGCACGCGGTGGTGCCCGCCGGGCAGGCGCACGAACCGTTGACGCACGCCTGGCCCGCGGCGCACGCGCGCCCGCAGGCGCCGCAGTTCTGCGGGTCCGAGCCGGTGGCCACGCAGCGGCCGTTGCACGACGTCGTCCCCGCGGGGCACGCGCACGTGCCGGCGACGCACTGCGTGCCGGGCTGGCACACCACGCCGCAGCCGCCGCAGTTGAGCGGGTCGGTGCCCGTCGACACGCACACGCCGTTGCAGCGCGTCTGTCCCGACGGGCAGGGCGTGGTGACGCAGGCGCCGGCCACGCACGACTGGCTCGGGCTGCAGGTGACGCCGCAGCCGCCGCAGTTGTTGCGGTCGGTCGAGGTGTCGACGCACGCGCCGTTGGGGCACTGCGTGAGGGGCGGCGTGCACGTCGCGGTGCACACGCCCAGCGAGCAGACCTGGCCCGCGGAGCACGCGCGGCCGCAGGCGCCGCAGTTCCGCGGGTCGGAGTTGAAGTCGACGCAGGCGCCCTGGCAGCCCGAGGTGGGCGGCGGGCAGCGGCACTGGCCGGCCGCGCACACCTGCCCCATCGGGCACGTGATGCCACAGCCGCCGCAGTTGCTCGCGTCGTTCTGCGTGTCGACGCAGGCGCCGCCGCAGTTCACCGCCGGCGGCGGGCAGGTGCCGGCGCACGCGCCGTCGACGCACACTTCGGTGGGCCCGCACGGCCGGTTGCACGCGCCGCAGTGGGAGCGGTCCGTCTTCGTGTCGACGCACGCGCCGTTGCACTGCACCTCGCCGTTGGTGCACTGCGTGAGGCAGCGGCCGACGAAGCACGTCTGGCCGGGCGCGCACGCGACGCCGCAGCCGCCGCAGTTGGAGGCGTCGGTGAGCGGGTCCACGCACTGGCCGTTGCAGGCAATCTTCCCGCCGGTGCACGACGGGAGGCAGCGGCCGCCCTGGCAGGTGGCGTCGGCGCCGCAGACGACGCTGCAGCCGCCGCAGTTGAAGCGGTCCGAGGTGGTGTCGACGCAGCCCGAGCCGCACTGCGTGAGGCCCATGCCGCACATCGCCACGCAGACGCCCTTCTCGCAGAGGCCGCCCGGGCCGCAGCTCTGGCCGCAGGCGCCGCAGTTGTCGGCGTCAGACTCGGTGTTGACGCACCGGCCGTCGGCGCACTGCGTGAGGGGCGCGTCACACGAGCAGTTGCCCAGCACGCAGGACTCGATGGCGCTGCACGGCTTGCCGCACGCGCCGCAGTTCAGCCGGTCCTTCGAGGTGTCGACGCAGCGGCCGTCGCAGAAGGCTTCGTTCGGCTGGCAGCCGGTTTCGACGCACGCGCCGGCCTGGCACGCCTGGCCCGAGGGGCACGCGACGCCGCAGCCGCCGCAGTGGCGCGAGTCGGTCGCGGTGTCGACGCAGGTGCCGCCGCAGTCCGTCTCGCCGGCCGCGCACATCGCAGCGCCGGGCACGCAGCGGTTCGCCACGCACACCGTCCCGTTGGGACACGGCGGGTCACCGGGGTTGCCGCAGACGAAGAGCGCGGTGCGGCTGCACCCGCTCGCGGAGAAGAGGACCAGGGCGCCAGCCAGCGCGGAGAAGACAGGAGTGGTGGACTTCATGTGGGAGCCCGGTGGGAGGGAAGCTCGGCCTTGCTTGCGGCCACTCTACGGCCATTCGCCGCCCTTGCCACATCGCCGGCCGGGCAGCCGCGTACCTGGTCCTACATGTCCGTGGTGGGTCGACTTCCCGCGCCGAGAAGTCCGTCAGACGAGGCGCTCGGCGATGCGGCGCGCCATGGCCATGATGGTCAGCTGCGGATTCACGCCGAGGCTGGTGGGCACCACGCTGCCGTCGGCGACGACGAGGCCGTCGAGGTCCCACGCGCGGCCGTTGGGGTCGACGACGGACACCTCCTTCGACGCGCCCATGCGGCAGGTGCCCAGCGGGTGCTGGCTCGAGCACTCGAGGTCCTTCCCCTTCACGGACTCGAGGTCGAGGGACTTCAACCTGTCGGGCGTCACGGGCCCCATGCCCAGCACGGGGAGAAAGACTTCCTTTGCGCCCGCGGCGAACCAGATGTCCGCCATGAGTCGCATCAGCTTCGGCACCACCGCCTTGTCCTTCTTCGCCATGCGGTAGGTGACGAAGGGCTCGCGGCCGGGTCCGCGCCGCACGGTGCCGCCGCCGTCGTCGTGCACCATGCCGCCGAAGACGCCGAGGTGGCGCATCAGCTTCGCGCGCTCGACGTGCTCCGGGCCGATGCCGGGCATCGTCGCGGCCAGCACGCCGGGCGGGAGGAACATGGACGTCAGCGTGATGCCGTCCTGCTCCCAGTCGTCGGCGTACATGGACTGCAGCGCGCCGCGCCAGCCCTCCACCGGCTCGTCGAAGCGCCCCATCACGCGGAACGCCGGGTGCAGCGTGAGGTTCCTCCCCACCTGGCCGCTGGCGCGCCCGACGCCCGACGCCTCCAGCAGCAGGGGCGAGTGGTAGCCGCCGGCCGCGACGACGACGAGCTTCGCCTTCACCGAGAAGGTGTCGGGGCGCGCGTGGCCGGCCTCGTCGAGGAGCCGGCCTTCCACGCCGGTGGCGCGGCCGCCGTCGTGGGTGATGCGGTCGACGAGGCAGTGGCTCCACAGCGTGGCGCCCTTCGCGAAGGCCAGCGGGAGGAAGGACAAATCCACCGAGCGCTTCGCGCCCGTCGGGCAGCCGAAGTTGCACCTGGAGTTTCCTTCGCAGCCCTTCGTGTTGCGGCGAATCGGCTTGAGCGGGTGCCCCAGCTTCGTGGCGCCCTCGTTGAAGAGGAGCGTGGACCTGCTGCGCAGCGCCGCCGGCGTCTCCTCGACGTGCACCACCTTCTCCACCGTCTCGAAGTAGGGCGCGAGGTGCGCCTCGGTGAACTCCGGCATGCCGCGCTGCTCGCGCCACACCTTCAGCACGGACGCGGGCGTGCGGAAGCACACGCCGCCAGTCAGCGCCGACGAGCCGCCGACGCACTTGCCCATCATGACGTTGATGACGGGGCTGTCGCCGACGCCGATGGCGAAGGTGAGGCCGGCGTCGCGCCACATCGCGCGCAGCTGCTGGCTGGGCGAGAGGCGGCCGTACACCTCCTGCGGCACGTACCCGCCCTCCTCGAGGAGCAGCACCTTCTTGCCCGCGTCCGCCAGCGTGGCCGCCACCACCGCGCCGCCGGCGCCGGAGCCGACGACGACGACGTCCGCCTCCAGCGTCAGCGGGCCCTTCTCCTTCGCGGCGTCGTGGAGGCTCATCGCGCCGCCTCCGTCGCGCGCGCCTCGAGCGCCATGGGAAAGGTGGCGTGGCCCACGTAGCCCACCTCGCGCTGCACGTCAGGGTGCTCGTAGTAGATGACGCAGAGGAAGGCCTTCACCGCCAGCACCGCGGCGGAGAGGAAGGACGCCTCCATGCGCTCGAGCGCGCGGATGCGGGTGCGCCGGTCGAGGCGGACCAGCGTCGGCCACTCGTCCACCATCAGCGGTGCGAGCCACGACACCACGAAGAGGGCCAGCGTGAGGATGAAGCGCGCGCGGCCGCCGGCCTTCACCAGGTAGTCGGCGAACTCGCGCGTCAGCCAGTCGAGGCGCTCGGCGGGCGGCGCGCCGTCCGCGGTGGAGAAGAGGGCCTCGGCGAAGGCGCGGCTGCGGGCGAGGACGGTGGGCGAGATGACGACGGAGGCCACGGCGGCGTCATGCTTCCCGCCAGAAGAAATGACAAGCGCCGGGGCCCTCTCGGGTTCAGACGCGAGGCGAGGACGGGGCGGCCCGTGGCGGTGAGCGGCGACTCGCCCCCCGTCGGCTCTCACCGTCGCGTGTGTCCGCCGCCACGGCCCGGCGAGCCGCACCGCGTCGTCGGGCGACAGCGTCACGTCCAGCCCGTCGCCGTCGACGCGCCCGCCCTCGAAGGTGCGCCCTGCCTGCCGCCAACCCATGGCACCAAGGACGCGCTCCGGGGGCGGTTGTCGGCGAATCCCACCTTGTGCGATAGATGGCGGACGCCGGTCAGGGGTCGACTGATCGGGTTCCCACGGGAGTCGTCCATGCCGTCGCCGTCGTTCGCCCGCTTCGGGGCGTTGTGCCTGTCCATCGTCGCGCTGTCGTCGTGCACCTGCGGCAAGCCGCCGCCCACCACGCCGACGCTGAAGGAGAAGGGCGAGACGTGCGCGCGCGACGAAGAGTGCAAGTCGGGCCTGTGCGACGCGATTCCCGGCTTTCAGACGGTGTGCGTCACCAAGTGCGCCGACGGCTGTGCGAGCGACGAAATCTGCACGCAGCTGACGCCGGGCCGCTTCTCGTGTGCGCGCGACCAGGGCGGCCTGTGCCGGACGTGCACCATCGACGCCGACTGCGGCCCGTACCCGGCGGACAAGTGCGTGGTGGTGGACGGAATGAACGTGTGCGCGCGCGACTGCACCTTCGACCAGGCCTGCCCCACGTCGTACCGCTGCCTGAGTGCGGTGGGCGTGGACGGCAAGGCGAAGGCGAACCTCTGCCAGCCGGCGTCGGGCAGCTGCACGTGCACCGCGTCGTCGGCGGGCCAGACCATCAGCTGTGAGAACACCAACGGCTTCGGCACCTGCACGGGCGTGCGCACCTGCGACGGCGTGATGGGCTACGGCGCGTGCGACGCGCGAACGCCGGCGGCCGAGTCGTGCAACGGCATCGACGACGACTGCGACGGCACCGTCGACGAGGACCAGCCGATGGTGACGTGCGGCGTGGGCGCCTGCGAGGTGCGGCTGCCGTCGTGCGGCGACGGCGGCGTGCTGACGTGCACGCCGGGCACGCCCACCACCGAGGTGTGCAACGACATCGACGACGACTGCGACGGCACGAAGGACAACGGCTTCGACCTCGCGTCGAACGTCATGCACTGCGGCGCGTGCAACAGCCCGTGCATGCTGGCGAACGCCACGCCGCGCTGTGTGAACCGCGCGTGCGAGGTGCTCAACTGCGACACGGGTTGGGGCAACTGCGACGGGCTGCACCCGAACGGCTGCGAGGCGAACCTCCTCACCGACGTGAACAACTGCAACGCCTGCGGCAACCGCTGCCAGGCGCCGGGCGCGACGGGCACCTGCGTCAACGGCGCGTGCCAGTACCAGTGCGCGACGGGCTTCTACGACCTCGACGGCAACCCGGCGAACGGCTGCGAGTACGCCTGCACCTTCACCTCGGCCGTCGACCTGCCGGACGTGAACTTCACGGACGCGAACTGCGACGGCATGGACGGCGAGGTGACGAACGGCATCTACGTCTCGCCGGTGGGTGACGACACCTACGCGGGGACGATGTCGCAGCCCAAGCGCAGCATCGCGGCGGCGGTGGCGGCGGCCATCGCCCAGAACAAGCGCGACGTGTACGTGTCGGCGGGCAGCTACTCGGGGCCGGTGACGCTGTCGAACGTGACGGGGGTGAACGTCGCGGGCGGGTACGCGCCGGGCACGACGCGGTGGACGCGCTCGCCCATCAACTCCACCATCGTGGTGGGCGGGAACCCGGCGCTGTCGCTCACCAGCGTCAACGACTCGCTGCTGCAGTTCATCACCTTCCGCGCCGACTCGGCGACGGGCCAGGAGTCGAACGGGAACGGCAAGTCGAGCTACGGCGGGCAGGTGAGGACGTCGACGAACCTGAGGCTGGAGCTCGTGACGCTGGTGGCGGGCGACGGCTCGCCGGGCGCGGCGGGCACGCCGGGCACGGACGGCGCGGCGGGTGGCAATGGCGGCCCGGGGCTCGCGGGCTGCACCAACGACGACCCGTCCTTCCCGTACCTCTGCAACACCTGCACGCGGCCTTCGGGTGGTGGCGGCGGCTTCTCGGCGTGCGGGCGCAACGGCGGCGCGGGCGGGCAGCCGGGCTGGAGAACGCCGGGCAACTCGGGCTCCACGGGCTCGAGCGGCGTGGCCGGGCTGTTGTCGACGGCGGCGGGCACGGGCGGCACGGCGTACGGCGGCGCGTCGAGCGGCTACAGCACGCCGCAGCCGAACCAGGCGGGCGCCTCCGGGGCGAACGGCGCAAGCGGCACCAACGGCACGGCGCCGGCGCCTTTGGGCACGTTGTCCGTCGCGGGCTACCTGCCACCGCTGGGGGGCGCGGCCACGAGCGGCACGCACGGCAACGGCGGAGGCGGTGGCGGCGGTGGCGGTGGCGGCTGCATCGACCTGGTCGTCCTGGGCATCTTCCAGACGTGCTGGTGCTGGACCTACGGCAGCTCGGGCGGCGGCGGTGGTGGTGGCGGCTGCGCGGGCACGGCGGGCGGCGCGGGTCGCGGCGGCGGTGGCTCCATCGCGCTGATGCTGTGGAACTCGCAGGTGCTGGCGCAGAACCTGTCGTTGCAGTCGGGCCGCGGCGGCGACGGTGGCGCGGGTGGCCGGGGCGGCAGCGGTGGGAGCGGCGGGATGGGCAGCGGTTCCACGCACGACTTCGGCAACCAGGGCTACTCGGGGATTGGTGGGCGTGGCGGAAACGGCGGCGCGGGCGGCCATGGTGGCCATGGCGCCGGCGGCGCGGGCGGCCCGTCCATTGGGCTCCTGCGGAATTCGAGCTCGACCATCAACACGTCGCAGGTGTCGTACTCGCTCGGTTCGGCGGGCAACGGCGGCGCGTCGATGGGCGCGGCGGGCCCGGCGGGCACGGTCGCGCAAGACCAGACGTTGTGAGGGGTGGCGCGCCCGGTCGCGCGCTCGGGGCTGCTCCTTTGGGGTGCTCGCGGGGTGACGTGGGGGCCTCGCCGCGTGCCCAGCGCGCGACACCGGCCCCGCGCGTGCCCAACGCGCGCCTCGCCGATCGGGGCGCCGGTGCGCCGCACTCCGCATACACTCGCCCGCCATGACGCTCCGCCAGCTCGCCTTCACGACGTGCGCGCTCGCCGCGCTGCTGCTCCTCGCCTGCACCGACTCGCCCAGCAAGCGCACGCAGGACCAGCTCGACGCGCTCCAGAAGAAGAAGGCCGCGGAGAAAGCGGCGAAGGACAACGCCGAGAACGGGCCCGCGCCGCTCCCCACCGACGTCATCCGCCTCGACCCGCCCTACGACGACACCCAGGCCACCGTCATCATCCCCGACGGCCCCTGCCCCGAGGGCTTCTGGGCGCTCTTCCCCGGCGACGCCCCGGGCGCCACGCCCGAAGAAAAGAAAGCCAACGCCGCCAGCCGCACGTCCATCGCCGACGGCCTCAGGCAGAAGAAGTTCCTCGTGCGCATGAAGGGAGTCAACAACGTCACCTTGAGCCCCTACGACGCCCCGAAAGGCCGCTTCACCATCGACGTGAAGGGGACCATCGACTGCACCGACTCGATGGGCCGCGTCGCCATCGCCTGGACGGACGCGAAGGCCGGCGACCCCGGCAACTCCGCCGCGAAGGAAGGCAGCGAAGTCACCCAAAACGTGTGGACCGCCCCGCCCGTCACCTTCGAGCTCCCCATCACCTCCCTCACCGAGGCCAAGGCCTTCAGCGACGGGAACCGCTTCGGCCTGTCCGCGCGCATCGCCTTCACCCTCGGAAAGGCGGAGGTCGACAAGAAGCTGAAGAAGGTCGCCAGGGTGACCGAGCAGGCTGCTGGCCAGACGCTGACGCTCGGCGGCGGCATGGAGGATTGGGGCGCCGGCCGCCTGGTGAGGGCCGAGCTCCTCGGCATTCGCGTCGCCACCGACCGCGAGCGGAAGCAGCTGTTCGACCGGCGGCCCTCGAAGTAGCCGCGCCCGCGCCCATCGAATTCGCCGTGGCCCGCGCGCGCGCACGCCGCTAGAACCGGTGTGCCTTCTCCCCGCCGCACCGAGGGCCCACCATGAAGAAGCTGAACGTCACGCGCACGCAGGAGCTGCTCAGCCGCATCATGGAGTTCGAGCTGGCGGGCGTCGTCCGCTACACGCACTACTCGCTGATGGTGGCGGGCCCCAACCGCATCCCCATCGTGCAATTCATGAAGGCGCAGGCCTCCGAGTCGCTGCTCCACGCGCAGACCGCCGGCGAAATCCTCGTCGGGCTCGGCGGCCACCCCACCCTGCAAATCGCCCCCATCCCCGAGACGTACAAGCACTCGGTGAAGGACATCCTCGAGGAGTCGCTCAACCACGAGCGCGAGGCGCTCGGCATCTACCAGAAGCTGCTGGACGTGGTGTCCGACTGCAGCGTCTACCTCGAGGAGTTCGCCCGCACGCAAATCGCCCAGGAAGAGCTGCACGGCATGGAGGTGCGCAAGATGCTCCGCGACGTCACCGTGCACGCCGGCGAGGCGCACGCGCACGAGCACCGCGACGCGCTCCCGCCCGCCGCCGAGCGCCGCGACGAGAAGGACGAGAAAAAGAAAAAGAAAAAGAAGAAGGACAAGAAGAAGGACCGCGGCGGGTAGCGCGCGTCCTCCCCGGTGGCCCGCTCAGCTGAACTGTGCGCGAATCTCAGGCTTGAACAGGACCATCAGCGCCCAGATGCCGACGGGCAGTCCGAGGCAGCAGGCGCACTGACACGGAATCATCGCCACGAGCGCGGTGGCCACGGCGAGCGGGTACATCTTCAAGCTGCGCATCTGGATGCCGCCGAAGATGACGAGGGCATACACGGGCAACGCGAGCAGGTTGATGATTTTTCCGGAGCCCGCGAACTTCGAGAGGAACTCCTTCGCCTGCGGCGGGAAGTTCGGGTCGCTCATCGCTTGCGCGAGCTGCGCTTCGCTCATCCCCGACGTCGCCACGCCGTAAAGGGCCAGCAACACGCCGATGCCGCCGATGACGATGAAGAGAATACCCGGCACGTTGAGGGCCTCCCTCGCGTTGGGGCCGGCGGGGGGTACAGCCCCAGGTGACGGCATGCCGAACGGCTGACCAGTCGGATTCACGTGGCGCTCCTTGTCTTTCGTGCGGGTGCCGGTCGATTCCACCCTTGCGGCCCGCGCGCCGCCACACAAAAACGCCGGGTCGTGGAGAAGGAGAAGGAGAAGGAGAAGCGAACCGCCGGCCTGCCCCTCACCGTCCTCGCGCTGGGCGCCACCAGCTTCTTCACCGACGTCGCCAGCGAAGCCGTGTTTCCCCTGCTGCCGGGCTTCCTCGCGCTGCTGGGCGCCGGGCCCACCTTCCTGGGCCTCCTCGAGGGCGTCGCCGACGCGGTGTCCGCGCTCCTCAAGTACCTGGCCGGCGCGCGCAGCGACGAGACGGGCCACAAGAAGGGCCTGGTGCTGTTCGGCTACGGCCTCGCCACCGTCGTGCGCCCGCTGCTGGCGCTCGCTACGAGCCCCTTCCACGTGCTGGCGATTCGCGCCACCGACCGCATCGGCAAGGGCCTGCGCAGCGCGCCGCGCGACGCGCTCCTCGCCGGCGCCGTGGACCCGAAGGACTCGGGCCGCGCCTTCGGCTTCCACCGCGCCATGGACCACGCCGGCGCCGTCGTCGGGCCTTTTTTGGCCACCGCGCTCCTCGTCTTCGGCGTCTCCGTGCGCACCGTCTTCGCGCTGACGCTGGTGCCCGGGCTGCTCGCCGTCGCCTCCCTCTTTCTCGTGAAGGAGCCACCGCCCGCCGCGGCGCCCCCACCCACCGCCGCCGGCTCCGACGCGCCGCTGCCCGCGCGCCTCAAGCGCCTGCTGGGGCTCCTCTTCCTCTTCGCGCTCGCGAACTCGTCCGACGCCTTCCTCCTCTTGCGCGCGCGCGAGCTCGGCACGCCCGAGACGTGGCTGCCGGCGCTGTGGCTCCTCCTTCACCTGTCGAAGATGTGGTGGTCCGCGCGCGGCGGTGCGTGGAGCGACACGATGCCGCGCCACCGCCTCGTGCTGGCCGGCTGGGCGGTGTACGCCGTCAGCTACGCGCTGCTCGCCGCCGCGTGGCAGAGCTGGCAGGTGTGGGTGGTGCTGGTGGCCTACGGCGCCTTCGCGGGCCTCACCGAGCCGGTGGAGAAGGCGATGGTGAAGGACCTCGCGCCCGCCGCCGCGCGCGGCCGCGCCTTCGGGCTGTACCACGGGCTGCTCGGCGCCGCGGCCATCCCCGCGGGGCTCCTCACCGGCGCGCTGTGGCAGACGTTCGGCGCGCCGGCGGCGCTCTTGACGGGCGCGGGCGTCGCGGCCGTCGCCGCAGCGGGACTGGTGGCGTGGGTCCGCGCGCCGCGGCCAGCGTGATGGCGAAACGGTTGGCGCGCACGGCCCGGGTGCATACGTGTCGCCCGTGCGCGACGACGCCACCGAGCCGAGCCGGCCTCTCCTCCTCGCGGAGGCGCTTCGCGCTTTGCAGCGCGACGGCGGGGAGAGCGACCTGGAGCGCGTGCGCACCTTCACGCGACTCACTGACGCCTCGCTGCTCGAGCGTCTCCTCGCGGCGGGCGGCCGCTCCATGCCCGTGTTGCTGTCGTTGCTGCCCGCGGTGCTGGTGGCCTGGGCCGACGGCGAGGTGGACCCGCGCGAGCGGCGCCTGCTGCGCGCCACCGCGTGGACGCTGGACCTCGACCACCACCCGCCCGGCTGGGCCCGGCTCGAGCGGTGGCTGGACGCGGCGCCCACCGACGAGGACCAGGCGCTGTTCGAAGACTTCGTCGAGGGCGTCGTGCGCGCGCTGCCGGCGCTCGACTACGAGTCGTGGCGGCGCGACACGCTGCAGACGGCGTGGCGCGTGGCGCGGGTGTCGGGCGGCGGCTGGCTGCAGCCGTCCGTCAGCGCGGTGGAGCGCGAGGTCCTCGCGCACCTCGAGCTGCTGCTGTCACCCAGCGCGCACCTCGTCGTCCCGTCGCTCGCTTCCTAGCGCGCCTGCGTCACTTGCACTGGTTGGCGCAGGTGGCCGGCTGACCGGCCGCGTACTGGTCGCAGCTCTGCGCCTTGAGGTCGGTGACGCAGCTCGACGCGGCCGCGGCGTCGAACGTCTTGCCGTCGCTGCAGCCGCCCGAGGCCAGCACGCACAGCGAGCGGTACTGCGTCTTGCACGAGGCGAGGTCGTCGCCGACCTTGAGGCCCGACGAGCCGGGGCAGTTCCACATCTTCTCGCAGAGGGGATCGGCCTGCTGCTCACAGGCCGACTGCGGGGTGAGGCCGCCACAGGCGGACAGGGCGAGGGACGCGACGGAGAAGACGAGGAGCGCGAGCTTCTTCACTGGGGACTCCCGGGGTGGTGGCGGACGGGAACAGCCGCCGGGTCGATGGGTGGAACGGCGACTGCGGGAACGAGGACGACGCCAACCAGCGCGTCGCGGCGGCCCACGGACGAGGCAGCCCCCGGACTATTCATGGGCGGCGACGAAAAGTCGCGCGTCCCGGTGAACCGGCAGGCCCGCGGGACGCGCGGCCCGCTTCCGCCGACAATGGGGCCATGGGCAGCACGCCGCGCCACGTCCAGCTGGAGGCCGCCATCGCCGCGGCGCCGGCCGACGCCGAGCGCTGGCTGGTGTACGCCGACTGGCTCTTGCAGCAGGGCGCGCCGCGGGGCGAGCTCATCCGCCTCGACGTGGAGGTGGCGCGCTCGGACGAGGCCGCGCGCCGGGACACGCTGCGGCAGCACGCCGCCGCCGTCGCCGCCAGCCTCGCCTTCGACCGCGCGCTGGGCCCGTCGTCGCGCCGCACCTTCGGCTTCGTCACCTCGGCCACGCTGGGCTACGCGGCGCTCGACTTCGTCGCGGAGCACCCGGGCGACGACTTCCTCGCCGGCGACGCGCGCCTCGAGCGGCTCGGCCCGCTGCTCTCGCACGAGGACGCGCGCTACCTCGAAGAGCTCTCGCTGCAGACGGCGGGGCCCGGCGACTGGGCGACCGCGCTGGAGCTGGTGCGCGCCCGCGCGCCGGCGAGCCTGAGACGGCTGTCGCTCTACGCGCGGCAGTCGGCGGAGCTGCCGGCCGGCGAGGTCTTGCCGCCGGCGCTCCGGGCCTTGCGACTCGAGGCCGGGCAGCTGGGCGCCGAGGCCCTGCGCGCGCCCGGGCTACACGTGCTGGACGTGGAGGCCGCGGGCTTCGAGCCGTGGGTGACGGACGCGCTGGGCGCGAGTGAGCTGCCGGCGCTGTCCACGCTGCGGCTGTCCGCGCGCTACACGCCGCTCGCGCCGGCGCTGCGCCCGCTGTTGGCCGCGCGGTGGCCGGCGCTCGCGCACCTCGCGCTGCACGGGCTGGTGTTGTGGCCGGAGGACCTGCGCGCCCTCGCGCGCTCCGGCGTCGTGGCGCGCCTGGTGTCCCTCGACTTCTCTTTCTCTGTCTTCCCGGAGCCCGACTCGCCGCTGGTGGTGACGGGCCTCACCGCAGTGGCGCGCGCGGCGCCGCACCTGGCACGCCTCGACGTCAGCGGCTGCGCACTGCCGCCGGCCAGCCTCGCGGCGCTGGGTGAGGCGCTGCCGGGTGTGACAGTCGATGGCTGACCGTCGCGTGGAGGAGCCACCGCGCCGGGGTGATCTCCCAGGCACGGTTTGAGACACCCCCATGTGTCTCATCACGAGCCACGGGGCGGTGACACAAACAGTCGGAACGCCTGGAGAGGTGGCGAGCCTTCGCGGAGCGCCGTGAGACAGAGGGCGTGTCTCAAAGTGGCCCTGGGAGACGAGGTCCCTGCCCACCCGGGCACGGCCATCGTGCGCCTCGCGCGGCGCGGCATGGCGCACGAGCGTCGAGCGCGCTCCGTCGTCGTGCGGCGGCCTCCGTGTCCGGGCGCCCATGGGAACCCTGGCGCCGCAGGGAGCGGCGGCCGGCGACGAGCGCGGCCGCGTCACGCGCCTGCCGCCCGCTTCCCCCCGAAAGCCCGGCGCGCACATCGACCACGACGAGCGTCCCCGCGAACGCTTCGGACTTCAGCGCGCGGGCTTCACGCCCGACACCACCATCGCCGGCGCGAGCCACAGCCGCTTCGTCTTCACCGGCGCGAAGCCGGCGTCGTGCGCCCAGCCGCGCAGCGTCGCCTCGGGCCAGGTGCGCGCGCCGGACACGATGAAGAAGAACAGCTCGCCGAAGCCCGCGGTGAAGGACAGGTCGCCCTTCGTCTCGCGGTACTCCGACTCCTGGATGGCGAGGACGCCGCCGGGCGCGAGCGCGGCGAACGCCTTCTTCACCACCGCGGTGGCCTCTTCCCCGGTCGCGTTGTGCAGCACGTTGAAGAGCAGCACCACGTCGAAGCCCTCGCCCCACGCCGCCGTGCGCATGTCGCCTTCGCGGAAGGTGACGCGGCTCGAGAAGCCGGCCTCCTCGACGATGGCGCGGCCGTGGGCGACCGCCTCGGGGAGGTCGAGCACCTCGGCGGTGAGGTCCGGGTGCCGCTGGCAGAAGGCCACCGAGTACATGCCGTGCCCGCCGCCGACGTCGAGGAGCCGCTTCGCGCCCGTGGGCACCTTCACCCGCCGCACCACCTCGGCGCCGGCGGGCTTCGCGAAGACGGCCAGCCCGCGCATGTAGCGGCCCCAGGCCTCGGGCGTCATGTCCGGGTCGTCGTGGATGCGGCCGGGCGTCCCGGTGCGGACGGCCTGCTCGAGGTTCCCCGTCCACCGCCAGAGCTCCTCGATGAACAGCAGCACCGCGCTCATGTCGTTCTTCGAGGTGCGCGAGAGCCACTTCCGCGCGATGGGCGCGAGCGCGTACGTGCCAGCCTCGCGCTTCAGGTACCCGAGCCCGTTGAGCGCGCGCAGCAGCCGCTCGAGGCCCTCGACCGACGCGCCCAGCTTCGGCGCCAGCGTCACGGACGACGCCGGCCCGGCCGACAGCTCGTGGAAGACGCCCAGCTTCGCGCCGGCCAGCAGCATGCGCGACACGAAGAGGCCCCAGGCGCCCAGCACCACCGGCTCCGGCACCGCGCCGGTGGCGAGCGCCAGCCCTTCGGCCACGTTGTCCGCGACGACGCCGAGCTTCATGGCCGCGAGGTGTAGCGCGCTTCGTCACGAAAGCGCGAGCAGGAGCGCGACGCCGACCGCCGTGGACAACAGCGTCACCGGCAGCCCCACCTTCAGGTACTCGACGAAGCCCATCGGCTCCTTCGCCCGCTCGAGCACGATGATGTTGGCCACGCTGCCCAGCAGCGTGAGGTTGCCAGCCAGAGTCGAGACGAAGGCCGTCAGCGTCCACGCCAGCGCGGCGTCGGGCAAGAGCCGAATCCACGGCTCCAGCAACAGGATGAGCGGCACGTTGCTCACCACCTGGCTGCCGAACATCAGCACCGCGACGAGCGGCCCCTCGCCCGCGCGCGCACCGCCGACGTGCGACAGCCACTCCGCCGGCAGCCCCGTGCGCTGCAGCGCCGCGACCAGGATGAAGAGGCCCGAGAAGAAGACGAGGATGGACCAGTCCACCTGCGCGAGGAGCGCCTCGGCCTTGAGGCGCGAGGCCAGCAGCACCACGGCGGCGCCGCACAGCGCCGACAACGCCAGCGGCGCGCCCAGCAGGTTGGCGACGACGACGCCGAGCAGCGCCACGAGACCGACGGCCAGCAGCGGCCGGTCCAGCCGCGGGGGCGGCAAGGCCTCCGCGGACTTCGGCGGCTCGGCCAGCGCGCGGCGGAAGAAGAGGTGGAGGAGCCCGGCCGTCAGCGCCAGCGCCGCCAGCGTCGGCACCAGCGCCGAGACGAGGTAGCCGCGGTACGTGAGGCCCGACAGCTTCGCGACGAGCATGTTCTGCGGGTTGCCCGCCAGCGTCAGCGCGCTGCCCGCGTTCGCGCCCATCGCCACCGCGAAGAGGAACGGGCGCACCGGCGCGCCCACCTGCCGCACCAGCGCGATGACGAGCGGCGTCGCCAGCAGGCACACCGCGTCGTTGACGAGGAAGGCCGACAGCAAGCCGCTGCCCAGCGTCACCGCCCACAACAGCTGCGTGGGCGTGGGCCGGCGCTTCGCGAGCGCCTGCACCACCCAGGCGAAGAAACCCGCCTCGCCGAGGCCTGCGGCCACCACCATCATCCCCAGCAGCAACGCCAGCGTGTGCGGCTCGACCGCCCGCAGGGCCTCGTCGACGGACAGCCCCTGCGCGCCGGCGAAGAGGCTCGCCACCATCACCAGCGCCGCGCCGACGAGGGCCATCGCCGGCCGGCCGATGGGCAAGAGACGCACGCGCCGGGCGCTGATGCCCAGGTAGGTGGCCGCGAAGATGGCAAAGACGAGCCACCGCATGCGAGCCGTCGGTTCGAGCACAGCTGCGAGCGCGACTCCACTGCCTCCGACAGGCACTGGCCCTGGTTGAGGGTGGTGGAGTCCGTCCGAGCCTTGACGTTGCTGCGCGTGACGGCCGAGGACGTGTCGGCGCGCGCCGAGCCGCTCGCCTGATGACAGCGCTTCCCGCAGGTGCGCACGGCCATCGAGCTCAGCGGGCAGGACGCGAAGCTCGTCTTCTTCCGCGAGGACGCCGCCACCGGGCGCACCGTCGTCTCGGACATGCGCATGAACGGCAGCTGCACGGGCGGCACCGGCGCCTTCTCCAACCTCACCCTCCGCGTCGACGCGCTGAAGGGCGTCGAGCGCTACCGCTTCCAGCCCTGGCGGGGGCTCAGCGCTTGCGCCGCTGGTACTGCCGCGCGAGCGCCAGCACGTCGTCCACTTCCCAGTGGTCGTTGGCGTGCGCGCCGTACTTCGCGTCCACCAGCTCCCCGTCTGGCGCGACGAGGAAGTCCGCCGGCAGCGAGTCGTAGTTGGGGTTCAGCCCCGGCTTCCACTTCCCCAGGGCGATGCCCTTCGACGCGGCCGCCACGGCGCTCGGGTGCAGCGCGGCCAGCTTCGAGCGCTCGATGACGCCGAAGCGCGCGAACCAGACGCGCTCCGGGTCCGGCACGGAGGCGAACGGCAGGTCGCCCTGGAAGGGCCGCATCTCCTCGGCGGGGGAGGAGAAGAAGGCCACCACCTTCACGCCGCCGGCGAGGAGCTCGCCGTGGCGGCCGCGAAAGGCGCGCAGGTGGTAGTTGCAGATGGGGCAGCCCGCATAGCGGCGGAACTGCAGATGCACGAGGCCCGTGTCGGGGACGCGCAGCGTGCCGTGGACCAGCGTCTCGACGGTGAAGGCCTCGATGCGCCTGCCGGGCTTCAGGCGTGAATCGACTGGATGGGGTGCCATGGGCGGTTGGGGAATTCACCACGTCGGGTGCGGCGTGAAAACGGCTCGCGCAGGACCCGGGCGTCGGCGAGAGGTTGGCGCTAGCATCGAGGCCATGCCACGCCGCCTCCCGCCCGCTCCGCCGTCCATCGACGATGGTGGCGGCGCCCCGCGCTTCGGCACCTACGAGGGCACGCTGGACGCGGTGCACCTCCACGCCCTGCGCGGCAGCTACCAGCCGAACCCCGTCGACCGCCTGCGGATGCACAAGAAATGGCTGTACGGCTTCCTCGCCACGCGCGAGGTGGCGGCGCTCTTCGCCGTCGTCGACCTCGGCTACTCGTCGAATGCCTTCAGCCTCGCCATCGACTTGACGACGCAGCGCGTGCTGGCCGACGAGAGCTACCTGGGCCCGCCGCGCCCGCTGGTGACGGTGGGCGACCACCCGGGCCCGGGCCTCGAGGTGGACTTCCGCCGGCCGGACGCGCGCTTCACCGCCGCGCGGCGCTTCGGCGACGAGCGCTTCCACGGCAGCGTGCGCCTCGGGCCGAAGCTGCCCTTCGTGCGCCCGAAGCTGGCCTTCACCTGGGAGCTGCTCGCCGCGGGCGCCGCGCCGCCGCTCACCGTCATCGCGCCGGTGGAAGGCGGCGTCGTCAACGTCACGCAGAAGTGGGCGGGGCTGCTGTCCTTCGGGCAGCTCGAGGCCGGCGGGAAGCGCTTCGTGCTGGACGGCGGCGTCGGCGGCCTCGACTACACGCACGGCTACCTCGCGCGGCGCACCGCGTGGCGCTGGGCCTTCGTGTGCGGCCGCCTCGACGACGGCACGCCCTTCGGCATCAACCTCGTCGAGGGCTTCAACGAGACGCGCGCCGACGTCAACGAAAACGCCGTGTGGCTGGGGCACGAGCTGTACCCCGTCGGCCGCGCGCGCTTCACGTGGAATCCGAAGGACACGCTCGACCCGTGGCACGTCGTCACGACGGATGGGGCGCTCGACCTGACGCTCAAGCCGCTCGCCGCGCACCGGGAGCACCGCGACCTCACGTGGGTGAAGAGCCGCTTCGAGCAGCCCATCGGGCTGTGGAAGGGCACCTTCACCCTGGGAGAGCGCAGCTACCGCTTCGAGGACGCCGCCGGCGTCGCCGAGGACCAGGACGTCCTCTGGTAGCGCGCAACCGCTGCGGGGCCCGGCGCAGGGAGCGCGCGCCGCCCGGGGTGTCAGAGGACCTCATTCCTTCGGCATTTCAACGGATTCGCCCGTGACGCGCGGCGTCACCAATGGCCCGGCGCTTGCTGAACCCGGGCCCATGACGGCCCCCCTGACGACGCGCGAGGTGTGGTCGATCCGCAGCCGGATGGTGGCGGACCACCGCGAGCTGGAGTCCCTCTTCGGGCGCGTGCTGGACGCCTTCGCCGCCGGCGACGCGCGCGAGGACACGCAGGCCCTGTGGAGCGAGCTGCAGCGGCGCCTCGGCGCGCACCTCGACGCGGAGGAGGCGCTGCTCTTCCCGCGCTTCCGGGAGGTGAACGCGGCCGAGGTGACGGCGCTGCTGGCAGAACACACGCACCTGCGCGGACAATTGGACGAGCTCGGCGTCGGCGTCGACTTGAAGCTGGTGCGCGAGCCGGTGGTGCGCGCCTTCATCGACACCTTGCGCGCGCACGCGAAGCGCGAGGACGCGCTCCTCTACGCGTGGGCCGACGACGCCGCCGACGAGGCGACCCGCCGCGCGCTGGCCGAGCGCGTCGTGCCGCTCGGCTGACGACGCACCACGGCCGCGGGCACGCCGGGCGGCGCCGACGAGCGCTTCGTGCGCGTGCACGAGCTGCCGGGCGTTCCGCCGGGCGAACCCATCGACGTCGACGCGGCGAAACGCGCTATGAAGGTCGCCATGCATCGCTCCCTCGCCGTCACCCTGCTCCTCACGGTGGCCGGGTGCGCCACCTCCGGCAGCGCTTCGGACGACACCGCCGCCACCGCGACGTCCGCCGTCGGCACCGACGCGCGCGAGCAGGCCGCCGCAGCGCACGTGAAGGCCCGCCTCGATGCCCTGCCCGCCTGCGCGGCCGGCACCGACGTCGGACAGCTCTCCGTCGCCGCGTCCAGTTGCACGAAAAAGTTCTGCAGGGCCGCCTGCTGCAATGGCTGCAGCTGGGCGCCCACCTTCGAGACGAAGGGCGGGCCGCAGCCGGTGACGGTGGCGCAGGTGCAGGCGCTCCTTGAGTTGCCCCCCGGCGCGCTCGACTGCGAGGTGGCGGCGTGGAACGCCGCGCTGGCCGGTGCCTCGGTCGCCTTCGACGGCGGCGGCTGCGCGGTGCGTTGACGGCGCGCGTCGCGGCGCGGCGCGTGGAGGCGGACGCGAAGCGAGCTAGTCTGCGCTGCGCATGCCCCCTTTGGACCAGATGACGGAAGTCCTGCAGGCCGAGGTCGCCCGCTTCCCGCGCGCCCGCCTGTCGGTGGTGAAGGGCCCGGACAAAGGCGCCGAGGTGGTCCTCGAAGGCCAGACGGTCGTCGTCGGCACCGACGAGTCCTGCCAGCTGCGCCTCGCGGACCCCTCGGTGTCGCGGCGCCACTTCGAGCTCTCCGGCGGCCCCGGCGGTTACCGCCTGCGCGACCTCCGCAGCACCAACGGCGTCCACATCGAAGGCGTCCAGGTGATGGACGCGAAGCTGTCCGACAAGACGCGCCTCACCGTCGGCCGCAACGAATTGCGCTTCGAGCCCGAGCGCCACGAAATCCAGTGGCCCTTGTCACCCCACGAGCGCTTCGGCGAGGTCATCGGCAAATCCTTTGCGATGCGCCGCCTCTTCGCGCTCCTCGAGCGCGCCGCGCCCACCGACAGCCCCGTCATCCTCGAAGGCGAGCCCGGCACCGGCAAGGAGGTGCTGGCCCGCGCCATCCACGAGAAGAGCGCGCGCCGCGAAGGCCCCTTTGTCGTCGTCGACCTCGGCGCCTCCAGCGAGGCGCTCATGGACTCGGACCTCTTCGGCCACGACGTGTCCACCGCGCGGCCCGTCGCGCGCCCCGGCGCCTTCGAGGAGGCCGAGGGCGGCACGCTGTACCTCGACGAGGTGGCGGAGCTGTCCAACACCCTGCAGGCGCGGCTGTTGCGCGCGCTCGAGACGAAGGAAATCAAGCGCCCCGGCCAGGGCGGCACCGCGAAGGTGGACGTGCGCGTCATCGCCTCGACGCAGAAGGACCTCGAGGCCGAGGTGAAGGCCGGCCGCTTCCGCGAGGACCTCTTCTTCAAGCTGTCCGTGTTCCGCGTGCGCGTTCCGCCCTTGCGCGAGCGCCCCGAGGACGTCCCGCAGCTGGTGCGCCACTTCGAAGCGAAGAACAAGGCGCAGCAGCTGGTGAGCGACGAGACGGTGGACATGCTGGCCCGCCACGACTGGCCGGGGAACGTGCGCGAGCTGCGCAACGTCCTCGAGCGGCTCGCCGCCTTCCCCGACCTCGGCGCCGGCGCCATCGCCCGCGCGCTCGGGAAGAACCTCGACACCACCAACGACGAGTCGTCGGGCGCGAAGCTGCGGCAGGAGATGAGCCAGCAGCTCTTGTCGCTGCCGTACCACGACGCCAAGGACCGGGTGCTCGAGAGCTTCGAGAAGACGTACCTCCTCGAGCACCTGAAGGCCGCCAACGGCGTGGTGACCCGCGCCGCGCAGCGCGCCGGCCTGCCCCGGCAAAGCTACCACCGCATGTTGCGGCGCCTGGGCGTCTCCGCCGGCGACGAATGACAGGGCTTTCCAGCCGTCCGAGGGTGCCGGCTGCACACCCCATTGTGTTCGGGTGTCGTCCGTGCAAAGCGAGCACACTCCATGATCACCTCCCATCGTTGGCTGTTGGTGGCGTCCTTCCTTGGTTTCCTCGGCGTCGTGGGCGTCTCCTGCGGCGGCGGCAAGCCGCCGTGCAACGCCAGCACGTGCAGCACCGGCTGCTGCGACGCCATGGGCGTCTGCCAGCCCGGCGGCAGCAACCTGTACTGCGGCTCCGGCGGCACCCTCTGCCAAGCGTGTGCGCCCGGGCAAATCTGCAGCCTCGGCCTGTGCATCGGCAACAGCGGCGGCGGCTCGGGTGGTGGCGGCTCGGGTGGTGGCGGCTCGGGTGGCGGTACCGGTGGCGGTACCGGTGGCGGTACCGGTGGCGGCTCGGGTGGCGGTACCGGCGGCGGCACCGGCGGCGGCACCGGTGGTGGCTCCGGCGGCGGCAGCGGCAGCTGCGGCCCGACCACCTGCGCGGGCTGCTGCGACAGCTCGGGCGCGTGCGTCCCCCCGTCGGCCAGCGGCAACAACACCACCTGCGGCAGCCTCGGCGCGGCGTGCGTCGACTGCACGTCCTTCGGCGCGGTCTGCAACTCCAGCCTCTTCATCTGCGAGGGCGGCGGCACGGGCGGCGGCGTGGGCGGCGGCGCGGGTGGTGGGACGGGCGGCGGCGGCGGGACGGGGACGTGCACCGTGTCGACGTCGAACTTCGGGAACGTCGGGAGCCTGACGACGGGGCAGGCGCAGTACGACGCGGCGAGCATCGCCTACGTCGCGCTCGCGCAGCTCGAAACCAACCTGCCGACGGATGTCGTGAAGGTGGAGCTGTACGGCGGCTACGGCGTCTTCTCCAGCGGGACCGTCACTCCGGGCACGTACCAGATCTCGGGCGCGGACCTGAACTACGCCACCTGCGGCCTCTGCGTTCGCGTATTGACGAACACCACCGCCTCGTCCACCTACGATGACGATTACCTCGCGACGAGCGGAACCGTGACCATCAGCGCGGTGGGCACGGCGCCGGGCCAGCCGTTCACCGCGACGCTGAGCAACGTCAGTTTCCGCCACGTGTTGATCGACCCGTCGACGTTCCAGAGCACGCCGGCCGCCGACAACTGCACGACGACCATCTCGAATGCGACGCTCGACCTGACGCTGCAGTAGCGGGGCCCCGCCAAATCCGCAGGGGCACGAAACGCGCGCCGTCCTGCGCTAACCTCGCTCCGTCGTGCCTCTCGAAGCCGGGACCAGGGTCGGCCGGTACACCATCCAGCGCCTCCTGGCGCAGGGCGGCATGGCCGAGGTGTACCGGGCCGAGCAGGAGCTGACGAGCGGCATCAGCCGGCAGGTGGCGGTGAAAGTCATCCGCCCCGAGTACTCGGAGTCGCAGGACTTCCGGGAGATGTTCCTCGACGAGGCGCGCACCGCCTGCACGCTGTCGCACCCGAACATCGTCCACATCTACGAAGTGGGCGAGACGGACGAAGGCCAGCTCTACATGGCGATGGAGCTGGTCCAGGGCGAGACGCTGGCCACCATCAACCGCACGCTGCGCAACAACGGCGAGCGCCTGGCGGACGACGCACTCTTCGCCGTCGGCATCTGGACGGCGGGCGCGCTGGAGGCCGTGCACGCGCTCCGCGTCGAAGGCGGCGTCGCCAACCTCGTGCACCGCGACGTCAGCCCGCACAACCTGCTCCTGTCGGCGACGGGCGCGCTCAAGCTCATCGACTTCGGCATCGCGAAGGCGGCGACCAACCGGAACCTCACCATGCCCGGCGTCACCAAGGGCAAGGCCGGCTACTTCTCGCCGGAGCAGGCGATGGGGAAGAAGCTGGACGGGCGCAGCGACCTCTTCTCGCTCGGCGTCACGCTCTACAAGCTGGCGTCCGGCGAGACGCCCTTCGACGACTACAAGAACCACGCGGAGCGCCACGCCGCGCTGGTGCGGGGCCAGTGGAAGCCGCTCATCGAGGTGTGCCCCGGCCTGCCCGCCGGCTTCTACGAGGTGGTGGACACCGCGCTGCGGCTGAAGCCGGAGGCGCGCTTCCAGACGGCGCGCGACATGCGCGAGACGCTGGAGAAGGCCGCGTTCGACGCGGGCCTGCGCGTGAGCCAGTCGACGCTGCTGGGCTACGTCGACGACGACGGCGACATCACCGCGGTGGGTGGCTCGCGCAGCTCGCTGCAGCCGGTGCCCGTGCTGTCGAACCCGCCGACCGCCACCCGGCCCGCGTCGTCGCCGAAGGTGACGCCCTATGCCGCGTCCACCGTCGACACGACCGAGCCGCTCGGCGCCGCGCTCCCCGAGCCGCCGAAGAAGGCGCCGCACCACACCGAGAAGATTGCGCGCCCGCCCAGGCCCGCGCCGAAGCCGCGGAAGTCGAAGACGCCGCTGCTGGTCGCGGCCTTCGCCGCCGCCGTCATCGTCGGCGTGCTGGCGACGGTGCTGCTGCTCGACCCCGGGCCTACGCCGCTGCCGCCCAACCTGGGACCCGAGCCGGATCCGGTGCCCGTGGTGGTGGCGAAGCCGTCCACCCCCGAGAAGCCGCCGCCCCCGAAGCCCCCCGAGGTCGTCATCACCGGCGGCGAGGAAATGGTGAAGCTCGACCGGCCGAACGACGCGCCGCCCCCACCGGCGAAGGACCCACCGAAGCCGAAGGTGACGAAGCCGCCGGTGAAGCCGGTCGCCGTCGCGAAGCCGCCGCCCGAGACCGTGGTGGAGCGCCCGCCCCCGCCCCCGAAGGAGGACGCGATACCTCCCGGCGAAGGGAAGCTGCGCATCAGCGTCTCGGGACCGACCGCGACCATCCTCGTGGGCAGTGAGAACTGGGGCGAGCCACCGGTGAATCGGAAGGTGAACTCCGGGGTGTACCGGGTCACCGTGAAGCTGCCCGACGGCTCGTCCTCCTCGTCGAAGGCATCCGTCTGGCCCGACCAGACGACGAGCCTCATGTTCGACTCGGCGAGCCAGAAGTGGACGTCGTCCTCGAGGTGACTCGGTTGGCGCGTTGGGCACGCGCCGCGGCCGCTGGGTGCTGATGAGCCGCCGTCCCAGCCGGCTGGGGCTCGCCACTCCCCTGCCCCTCTCCACCGGCGAGGGGGCCCACGGTGCGCTGCGCCGGGCGCTCGCACGACCACCTGCTCAGCAGCGCTTCACGACCCGACGGCTGACTCGATGGGCACGCGCACCATGCGCAGCGCGGTGACGCCCGTGAAGGCCGCGATGCGGATGAAGGGCGACGCCTCACTCGCCAGCCGCACCATCACCTGCCGCGTGTGGCCCAACGACGCGCGGCCCCACGCGATGAGGCGCTCCCGCGCGTCCACGTCGTACGTGGCGCAGCTGCGCCAGTCGTGCACGTACCGCACCTTGCGCCCCGCCTGCACCCAGCGACGCTGCAGCTCCGCCTCCATCGCCCCGGTGAGGAAGCGCGCCACGTCCAGCGTCATCCCGCCCACCGTCTGGTCCACCACCGTCGCCACCTCGTCGAAGAACCACGCCCGCGTCCCCGAGCCATCGTCGACCAGCTGCGGCGCGACTTCGAAGAGCGGCGGCGGAGGCGTCGTCATCGCGCGAAGCGTGCCACGCGGCGGGCTGGCCGTCGCGGACGACCGGCTGACGCCCGTTAGACGTGCAACACCGTCACCGGAAGCGTGCACTCCGCCGTCGTGACGTTGCACACCCGCGTCGCGCCCACCTGCCACTGCCCACGCGCCTCGTGGATGTGCCCGAAGAGGTGGAAGCGCGGACGCGTCCGCCCGAGGTGCCGCAACAGGTCTTCGCAGCCCACTTCGCGCCCGTCGAAGCAGCGGTCGCCGTAGCCCGCCGGCGGTCCGTGCGTCACCAGCACGTCGAGGCCTTCGGGAATCAAACGCCACTTCTCGTCGATGGGCCGCCCGCGGTGCAGGTTGAAGGCCCAGCTGTGAAACCACGGCTGCCACGGGCTTCCCCAGATGCGCAGGCCCGCCACCGTCGCCGCCGCGTCCTCGAGGTAGACGAAGTCGCGGAAGAGTTCGCGCGCCGCCTCGGGCTCGCTCTCGAAGAGGAAATCGTGGTTGCCCGCCACCACCACCTTGTGCGCGTGCGGCAGCGCGTGCAGCCAATCGCGCACCGCCTCGAGCTGCGCCCGCGTCCCCCGCTGCGTCAGGTCGCCCGCGTGGATGAGCACGTCGCCGTCCGGCACCACCAGCCTGTCGTGGTACCCGTGCGTGTCCGCCATCGCGACGACGGTGACGCTCATGGTCGCGCCTCACTTCGGCGGCTGCGGCGCCAGCAGGAAGACGACCGTCGCCACGCCCACCAGCGCCGCGCCCGTCACGCCCCACACCACCGGGTTCGTGTACCAGGGTTTCTGGTCCACCACCGACAACTGCAGCGGCGAGTCCGGGCCCGCCACCCGCGCCACCGTCGTGTTCGTCGGGTCGAGCGCCTCCACGAAGTACCAACTCGTGTAGCTGGACACCCCCTTCGGCGGCGGGATGAAGCCGGTGCACGCCTCGCCGTCGCACGTCATCTCCGACGTGTAGAAGGGCCCCGTCGCCGCGAGCGCGTGCCGCAGCAACACCCGCGTCACCACCTTCTCCGGGTCCGCCACCACCACCCGCACCTGCGACGGCGCGTCATCTTCCCGCCGCGGCTCCACCTCGATGCGCGCGCGAGAGAGGTACACCTTCCGCATGCGCTCCACGAAGTCGACCTGCTTCGAAGGCGCGTTCGCCGGCGCCGACACCTTCGCGTCCAGCTCGAAGGCCTCCTGCGCGCGTGCCTCCGCGTTCGCGGCGTCGCCCAGGACGAGGTGGATGAAGCCCAGCTCCATCAGGGCGGACGCGCGCTCGGTGAGCGGCCGCTCCGGCAAGGCGAGGTAGCGCTGGTACTCGACGACGGCCTCCTCGTAGCGAAGCTGCTCGGCCAGCTTCCGCGCCTCGAGGAGGCTGGGCGGCGTCGCCGTGCTGGGCGCCGCCGCCGCCACCACCACCTGCGCGCCCGACTCCGGCAACAGCACGATGGTGCGCGGCGTGTCCGCGGGCACGACGGCGAGGACGAGGGCGAGCACCATGGACGCTCGTGTTTAGCCCGTTTTCCCGCGACGGGCGCGCCTCGCCCAACACCGCCAGCCCCTCTGCCGCGCCCCACGTCCCCCGGTGACTCGCCTTTCTCCCCGGGCCCGAAGGGACCGCCGACCCGGCGCCCGAAGCCCTTCGTCACCGTCGACTGCGGCGCCCTCCCCCAAGCCCGCGCCCCGCCATGCGAGGATGGGCACATGCTGACGCTCCTCCTCGTCTCCCTCGCCGCGGCGCCCACCTGCCCGAAGAGCGCCCGGGAGCCGGCGCACGAGCTGGGCCCGTGCGAGAAGAAACCCGTCGAGGCGTGCCTGAAGGCCGGGGACCAGCTCATCAAGCAGCCTGGCTGCCGCGCCGAGGCCCTGCAGCGCTACGAGCTCGCGTGCACGCGCGGCGGCCTGCGCGGCTGCTCGAGGCTGGGCGTTCTCCTCGTCGAGGACTCGCGCGACCCGGCGCCGGTGAAGCGCGCCATCGAGCTCTTCACGAAAGCATGCAACGGCGGCGACGCGCCCGGTTGCGCGAACCTCGCGTCCTTCACCTGGGACGGCGAGGGCGTGCCGGCGGACCCGAAGAAGGCCGCCGTCTACGCGGAGAAGGCCTGCACGGGCGGCGACGCGTTCGGCTGCGGCACGCTGGGCGCCCTCTGGGCGCAGGGCGAGCTGGGAAGGAAGGACCTCGCGAGGGCGTACGGCTACTTCCAGCAGGCGTGCGACGGAGGCAGTCCGTCGGGCTGCAACCAGGTCGGCCGGGCGCTCGCCGAGGGCCTCGGCGTGAAGAAGGACCTCGACGGCGCGATGCGCACCTGGGCGAAGGCGTGCAAGGCGCGCCACGCGGCGTCGTGCGCCAACCTCGGTCGCGCATTCAAGGCCCGCGGCGACGACGACAACGCGCGCAAGGCCAGCGCCCGCGCGTGCGCGCTCGGAGACGACGAAGCCTGCAAGGAGAAGGGCCTGCCGCCGCCGGACCTCGAGGAGTGAGTCACGCCCCGCGTCGAGCGCGCGCCGCAGCGTCTGCCTCTCGCGGTTGCGGGCGAGTCGCCGCGCTGCGCTGACGCCGCCTCACATCGGCTTCACGCCGCACAGCTCCTGCTGCTTCATCGGGTCGTCCGCCTTCGGCGCGAGGTCGAAGTCCAGGCGCAAGTCGATGGACGTCGAAGCCGTCGTCGGCGGATCCTGCTCGAGCTGCGCCTGCAGCTGCCCGCGCAGGATGCAGTAGCTGACGGTGTTACCCTTCTGCGGCCAGCCCACCACCTCCGAGTAGCTGACACTGCACGCGCCGAACGGCACGCCGCCCAGGCCGCGCTGCGCCTTCCACGCCTTCGCGCCCGACGTCACCGTCACCAGGCACTCGGGCTGGATGGTGCGGCCGCCCTGGGGCTCGCCACGCGACTCGAGGTTGACGCTCACCGTGTAGTCGAGGCCCGGCGTGTTGGAGAGCTCCTCATGGCCGGCGGTGAGCGCGAAGGTGTCCAGGCTCTGCCGGTAGATTTGATCGAACGGCCGGCAGCCCGAGAAGGTGCTCTCGATGGCGCCGCGCAGCGTGCCGTCGCACCTCGTCACCAGCTCCGGGCCACTGCCACAGGCGACCAGCGCCAGCAGCGCGGTCACCGCCAACGTCCTGACTGCCATCACGACCTCCCAATCCGGCGCGCCCGCCGCGGGCACCACCCCGCGCACTGTACACCGCCGCCCACCGTTCGCCGGTACAGTCCCCCACGCCATGCTGAAGCCGCGCTACCCCTACTACCTGGCGAACGCGCCCGTCTTCGCCAACGAGGCGCTCGAGGTGACGGACAAGCACTCCGGTGAGGTCGCCACCCGCGTCGCCCTCGCCGACGCGAAGGCCATCGACGCCGGCATCGCCGCGGCGCACGCGGCGCGCCACGCGATGGCCGCGCTGCCGCCGTACGCGCGCCGCGACGTGCTGCAGCACTGCGTCACCCGCTTCCAGCAGCGCTTCGACGAGCTCGCCCTCGCGCTGTGCGTCGAGGCGGGCAAGCCCATCCGCGACGCGCGCGGCGAGGTGACGCGCCTCATCGACACCTTTCGCGAAGCCTCGGAGGAAGCCACGCGCATCCACGGCGAGGTGCCGTCGCTCGAGATTTCCCCGCGCGCTCGCGGCTACCGCGGCATGTGGAAGCGCGTCCCCGTCGGGCCGTGCAGCTTCATCAGCCCCTTCAACTTCCCGTTGAACCTCGCCGCCCACAAGGTGGCGCCCGCCATCGCCGCCGGCTGCCCCTTCGTGCTGAAGCCCGCGAGCCGCACGCCGGTGGGCGCGCTCCTCATCGGCGAGGTGCTGGCCGAGACGAACCTGCCCAAAGGCGCCTTCTCCATCCTCCCCGCGCACCGCGAAGGCGCCGACCTCTTCACCACCGACCCGCGCCTCAAGTTGCTCTCGTTCACCGGCTCGCCCGAGGTGGGTTGGGCCTTGAAGGCGAAGGCCGGCGACAAGAAGGTGGTGCTGGAGTTGGGCGGTAACGCCGCGTGCGTCGTCGACGAGACGCAAGGCCCACGCCTCGACTTCGTCGTCGAGCGCCTCGTCCTCGGCGGCTTCTACCAGTCGGGGCAGAGCTGCATCAGCGTGCAGCGCGTGCTGGCGCACGAGTCCCTGTACGACGCGCTCCGCGCGAAGTTGGTCGCCGCGGTGAAGGCGCTGAAGCACGGCGACCCGAAGGACGAGGGCACCTTCATCGGCCCGATGATTCACCCCAGCGAGGCCGCGCGCCTCGAGGGCTGGATTCAGGCGGCGGTGAAGGCCGGCGGGAAGCTGCTGTGCGGCGGCCGCCGCGACGGCGCGATGCTCGAGGCCACGGTGCTGGAGGACGTGCCGAAGTCCGAGCGCGTGGTGGCCGACGAGGCCTTCGGGCCGGTGGTGGTGCTGTCGCGCTTTGCGGACTTCGAGGCCGCGCTGGCCGAGGTGAACGACTCGCGCTTCGGCCTGCAGGCGGGCGTCTTCACCGACGACATTCACCGCGCGATGCGCGCGTGGGACGTCCTGGAGGTGGGCGGCGTGGTGGTGGGCGACGTGCCCAGCTGGCGCGTCGACACCATGCCCTACGGCGGCGTGAAGCAGTCGGGCCTCGGCCGCGAAGGCGTGCGCTTCGCCATCGAGGACATGACCGAGGTGCGCCTCCTCGTCGTGCGAGACCGGGGCTGAGCCGCGCGACGCCTCCGCCCGCTTCACGTCGCGCGGCGCGGGAGCACGTCGCGCGCGCGCGGCGGGCTGGGGATGCCCGGCGGCATCGCGCTGCTCTGCCTCGCGGTCGCGGACCTGGTGCTGTGGCTCGGCTCCGTGGTCGGCTGGCCGCGCGTCGTCGTCGAGGGCGGCGCGGCCGGCCTCCTCCTCCGACCGGGCCGGGCGCTCGACGGCCTCCCGTGGGCGCATGCGACGGCCATCACCGCGCTCACCGCCGTGCTCGTCCTCGGCCGGGTGGCCGCCATGCCGCGGGCGAGCGCCCCGGCTGGCTCGTGTGGGCCGTCCACGTCGGAGCCAGCGTGGCGCCC
Source organism: Myxococcota bacterium (assembly GCA_040755835.1). Lineage (GTDB taxonomy): Bacteria > Myxococcota > Myxococcia > Myxococcales > Myxococcaceae > JADLDB01. The sequence continues at coordinate 28,880 of JBFMAB010000048.1, read as the reverse complement.
GGCGCGCGCGGCTGACACGCGCGTGTCTGGTCAGCCGTTGGAGTGGTCGTGGCGCGGCGCCGTCGGGCGCTGCCCGCGCAGGTACGCCTTCACCACGTCCGACTCCTCGAGGAGGCCCACCATGCGCCCGTCGTCGTCCAGCACCGGCAGCTGGCGCACGCCGTTGGCGATCATCGCCTCGAGCGCGACGCGCAGGTCGTCTTCGCGGCGCGCCGTCTTCACCGGGCGCATGAGGTCCGCCGCGTTGACGAGCAGCTGCAGCTCGGCCTCACCCGCCACCATCTTCACCTCGTCGCGGGTGATGACGCCGCGCAACCGCCCGTCGTCGTCCAGCACGGGGACCATCTCCTGCGGGGGCTGGGCCGCGGCCACCTTCGTCACCTCGGCCGCGGTCGTCGCGAGCTGCACCGTGCGCAGGCCCTCGTGCGGCTTGAGCAGCCGGGCCACGGGCACCGCTTCGAGCGCGTCCATCACCACGTTTTCCGACAGGTGCACGCCGTCTTGCTCGAGCAGCGCCTCGTAGATGGGCGTGGGTCGCCACGCGCGCGCGAGGATGTAGGCGGCCATGTTGGAGATCATCAGGGGGAGGATGAGCGAGTAGCCGCCCGTCATCTCGATGATGATGAGGACGCTCGTCATCGGCGCCCGGATGACGCCGGCGAACACCGCGCCCATGCCCACCAGCGCGAAGGCGCCCAGGCCCTCGGTGTGGCCGAGCAGCAGGTGGTCGAGCACCCCGAAGCTGCCGCCCAGCATCGCCCCGATGAAGAGCGACGGCGCGAAGATGCCGCCGGCGCCGCCCGAGCTGTACGACGCCACCGTCGCCACCAGCTTGAGCCCCAGCAGCGCCACCATCACGCCCAGCGTCACCTGGCCCGTCAGCGCCGCGACCAGCGTGTCGTAGCCGCCGCCCGTCACGCCCCTGGTGCCGAGGCCGGCCAGCGCCGCCGCGGCGAGCGCGCCCGTCACCAGCCCTCCCACGCCCGGCCGCGCCCACTCCGGCAGCTTCGATTTGCGGAACGCGGCGCGCGTCTTCAGGAGCGCGTCGGTGAAGGCCACCGACACCACCGCCGCCGCCACGCCGATGAGCGCGTAGATGAGGAGGCTGGACGCGTGGTGCAGCCCGTAGCCCGGCGGCACGCTGATCATCGGGTGCTCGCCCAGCACGCTGCGTTCGATGACGGCCGCCAGCGCCGCCGCGACGATGACGCCGGACAGCACCGCCTGGTCCAGCTTGCCCACCACCTCCTCGATGGTGAACGTCACCGCCGCGATGGGCGCGTTGAACGCCGCGGCGATGCCCGCGGCCACGCCGACCGGCATGAGCCGCCGCGCGCTGCGCGGGGAGATGCCGGGGACGCTTCGGAACGCGCTCGCGATGCCCGCGCAGATGTGCACCGTCGGGCCTTCGCGGCCGAGCGCGGAGCCCGAGCCGATCTGCAGGGCGCAGATGAGGAACTTCGCCACCGAGTCGCGCAGCCGCAGCCGCGGCCCGACGTTGGCGAACGCCGCCTTCACCTGCGGCACGCCGGAGCCGCGCGCGTTCGGCGCCACGTAGGTGAGCAGCCACCCGCAGGCCAGCGCGCCCAGCATCGGCGTGAGGATGGTGAGCGGCACCCACAGCGGCCAGGCGGCCCCCATCGCGCGGTTGATGAGGCGCCCTTCGACGAAGCGGATGGCCCCGTGGAACGCCACTGCCGCCAGGCCGCACAGCACGCCGATGGCGATGGTGAGGCCGAACAGCCGCTGCGCCTCGGTGGGCGCGAAGCGCAGCTGCACCCTGAGCAGGTACAGGTTGCGCAGCTCGAACACCGTACGCAGCCATCGCTCGAGCCGCGGCTTCCACCCCGTGGGAGGATTCAGCGGCGCCCGTTGACTCGACTCCGGCTGCGGGGGCTCTGGCACGGCGCGCCCATGCTACGGACTGCGCGGGCGAAGTCCACCACGCCCGTCCACTTCCCCTCGCTGTGACGCGCGGGTGGATGAGCCCGTCCTGCGGCCATGCTGCGCGCCCGGACGACGAAGCTCATCGACTTCGGCATCGCCAGGGCCAGGGGCAGCCTGTCGTCGGCCGACGAGCCGCTACCGGTCCCTCAACAACCTCACCAGGAACGCCGCGCCCGGCACGCGCCGCAGCACGCGCGACGCGCCGGGCACCTCGCCGAACACCGGCGCCAGCCAGCGCGGCAGCGGCACCACCACGTGCCCGCGGCGAAACGCCGTCACCCGGCCCAGCACCTGCTTCGACGGTTCATCGGGGGTGCCGTTCGACGCCGCGGTGCGCACCGGCGACGTCTCCACCACGAGGTGCGCGATGAGCCGCCCGTGGCGATCCTCCACCACCGCGATGTCACCCTTCCGCACGTCTCCCTCGCCGCAGCGCTCGATGCGCAGCGCATCACCGCTGAAGACGATGGGCCACAGGCTGTTGCCGCCCGTCTTGAGCCACATCACCTGGCCGGGCGAGAGCTCTTCGAGCAGCGCCTTGTAGCGGGGGTCGGAGCGCACGTGCGAAAGACTCTAGCGGGGCGGCGCCTCGCCGTTGCGCGCGGCCAGCAACTTCGCGGCGCGCAGCGTGTACTGCACACCGGCGCCCAGCCCCAGCACCGCGGCGGCGACCGCGAAGGGCACGCGCAGGAAGCTCGGCTCGAGCAGCACGGACAGGAACAACGCGAACTGCGCGACGGTGGTCGCCTTTCCCAGGGACTTCGCCTTCCACGGCAGGTGGCGCTCGCGCAGGCCCGGCACCACGAAGCGCGCCACGACCAGCGGCAGCAACACCACCTCGCGCGTCGCCGCCAGCGCGGCCAGCCACCACGGCGGCTCGAGAGTCACCCACACCGCGACCATCGTCGACACCACGAACACCTTGTCGCAGAGCGGATCCAACCACGCGCCGAGGTCCTCTCCCGGCACGCCCTGCCGCCGGGCCAACCAGCCATCGAGGAGGTCCGTCACCGCGGCCAGCGCCAGCCACAGCCCCACCCACGGCAGCGACGACGGCGCCACCCACACCAGCCCGGCCATCGGCACGCGTGACAACGTCAGCAGGTTGGGTGCGGACAGGAGCTGCCGTGGCTCGAAGCGCGGCATCACGTCACCAGGCGGTCCGCCGGCGATGAAACCACGAAGGGTGGCGCGGCACGAAAGCGCGTCGACGCCCGGGCCACAAGCGACGTGGGCGTCAGCGCCGCCGCGCCACCAGCCGCGCCTCGTGCACGTCCCGCGGCGTCCAGCCCTCGGTGAGCGACAGCACCTCGAGCTCGGCCGGCACCAGCGTGGCCAATTCGCCGGGCTCGAGGAGGAAGCGGCTGCCCGGCTTCGGGTGGCGCTCGAGGTTGGTGCGCGTCGGCTGCGCGAAGAGGAGCAGCCCGCCTTGCGCCAGCAGCGATGGCCAGCGCGGGAAGAGGTCTCGCTGCAGGTAGAAGAAGCACACCACCACGTCCCATGGCCCCGGCGGCGGGCCCAGGCGCTCGACGTCGCGCAGCGCGGTGGTGAGCGGCAGGCCGCGCGCATCAGCCTCGGCGCGCGCGCGCGCGAGCGCCACGTCGGACACGTCGGCCAGCGTCACGTCGAGGCCCTTCGCCGCCAGCCACAGCGCGTCGTGCCCCGGCCCGCCGGCGAGGTCGAGGACTCGGCCGCGCGAGGGGAGGAGCGCCGCGTTCTCCTCGAGGAAGGCGCTGACGCCGCGCGCCGGCGCCTCGCGCCACGCGGCGTTCCAGCGGTCCCGGTCGGCGTCGGCCACGCGGCGAGGGTAGTCGATGCGGGCCCGCGACTCACCTCGCCGCCGCGTCAGCCGCGTCCGCCGTCCCAGAGAGCCTCGGCGTCGGTCCGCCACCTCTGCTACCTTCTCCAGCATGGACGACTCCGGCGACGCCCCTCGGACCGAAGCGCGTCGCGCCGCCGCGCCGGGGCTCGCCTGGAAGGGCGTGCTGGTCGCGGTTGTCCTGGGCGTCGGCCTTCCTGTGCTTCTCCTGCAGGGGGCCTTCACCTGCTCCGGGCAGAGCGAGCCACGCGGCAGGCTGACCGCCGAGTCTCGAGCCGATGCCCCATGTCGCGCCGACGCGCTCGGGGCGCTCGCCCTTCTCCGCGACTCGCTCGGCTTCGCGTACGAAGTGACGGAAGCTGACGTCGAGGCGCTGCGCGAGCCGGGAAGCCTCGAGAAGGTTTACGCGCGCGACGGCACGACATACTCGGTGGACGTCGGCGTCGACGTCGTCGGCGACGGCGGCTGCGCTCTCCGCGTCTGGGGGATGTCCGCGTCGAGACCCCTCTCATCGGAGACGCGGATTGCCCCGTTCGCCACGCGCCCCGTCCCCCGGTGCCGCTGCGAGGCACGGTGACGTCCCGGCCGCCGACAGAGGCGGCCCTTCCGAACGGCCTCGAGCGCCCGTGCTAGCGTCCACCGGGCATGTTGGCGCTCGCCCTCTCCGTCTCTCTGCAGCTCGGCGCGGTCGCGCCGCCGCCGGTCGTCCACGCCGTCACAGCGCAGGCCGCCGCGCCCGCTCCGAAGGAGACGCGCCGCGCGTCCTTCAACCCGCTCATCGGCGTGCTCGAATTCACCGTCGGCGCGGTCGCCGCCTATGCCGCCGTGGTGGTGGGCGTGGTGGCCAACTTCGGCCAGGGCGGGCTGTCGTGGCCGCCCGACAGCGCCGACGTGGTGTTGCTGGGCGTCTTGCCGGCGGCGCTGGCGGCGGGCGGCTCGTGGCTCGTCGGGCTCCTCGACGCCTCGCAGCGCTCGCTGCCGATGAGCTTCCTCCACGCGCTGCTGGGCGGCGTCGTCGGCCAGGCCGCGGGCCTGGGCGCGGGCTACCTCGTGGGCCGCGCCGCCGCCGGGCCGACGGACCCGTCCGGCGCCATGGCCATCGCCGTCTTCGTCGCGCCGGCCGTCGCGGCCCTGGGCAGCACGCTCTTCATGGAGCTCTTCAAGCCCGGCGAGGTGACGGTGTCGGCCTCGGTGCTGCCGGTGCGCGACGGCCGCGGGCTGGCGGGCTTCGCGCCCGGGGTAGCGCTGACCTGGTGAGCGCGACGGGCGTCGTCAGACATCAGTTCGGCGGCCGGGGCCCAGGCGCCCCATGCCTGGCGTTACAGGCGGAGAAGGCCAACCCGACGCAGGCGAACAGAGCAGGTCCCCACGGCGCGCGACGGCGCGAAAGGGGGCCCGCCGTCCAGGGGACGCCTGGCCGCTTCCTCGTCCTCGCCGTGGGCGCAAACGGTCAGGTGCTCCATGCGCCTTCGCGTCAGCTCATCGCGTCGATGACGGCCCTGGTGAACTCCGCCGTCTTCGCGCTGCCGCCGAGGTCCTTCGTCTTCACCTGCCCGTCGGCGTACACCTTCATCAGCGCGCCCTCGATGCGCCGCGCGTAGGCGGTGAGCTTCAGGTGGTCGAGCATCATCACCGCCGACAACAGCAGCGCCGTCGGGTTGGCCAGCCCGTTGCCGGCGATGTCGGGCGCCGTGCCGTGCACCGCCTCGAACACCGCCGTCTTCTCACCGATGTTCGCGCCCGGCACGAGCCCCAGCCCGCCGACGAGACCCGCGCAGAGGTCGGACACGATGTCGCCGTAGAGGTTCTCCATCACCATCACGTCGAACTTCTCGGGCCAGCGCACGAGCTGCATGCACAGCGCATCGACGATGACCTCCTCGCCCTGGACGTCCGGGTACTCGCGCGACACCTTGCGGAAGCAGTCGAGGAAGAGGCCGTCGGACAGCTTCATGATGTTCGCCTTGTGCACCGCCGTCACCTTCTTGCGGCCGTGCGCGCGCGCGTACTCGAAAGCGAAGCGGCAGATGCGCGTGGAGGCGGCCTCGGTGATGATTTTGAGGCTCTCCACCACGCCCGGCACCACGATGTGCTCGAGGCCCGCGTAGAGGTCCTCGGTGTTCTCGCGCACCACCACCAGGTCGACGCCGTCGTAGCGCGTCTTCACCCCGGGAATCGACTTCACCGGGCGCAAGCTGGCGTAGAGGTCGAGGCGCTTGCGCAGCGCGACGTTGGCCGACTGCTGCCCGCCGCCGATGCCGGTGGCCGTCGGCCCTTTGAGGCCGACGCCGTTGCGCAGCACCGACTCCACCGTCGAGTCCGGGAGGTTGGTGCCGTGGCGCGTCGACGCCCCCTGCCCCGCCTCCGCGTACTCGAAATCCAGCGGGCACTTCGCCGCCTCGAGGACGGCGCGCGTCGCCTCCACCACCTCGGGGCCGATGCCGTCACCGCTCATCAACGTCACCGTCGTCCGCTTCGTGGGCTCGCTCATGGCGTGCGTGTGTGTAGCAGGCCCACCGCCCGCCGCCAGCAAACCCGGCAGGTCACCCCGGACCCGCGAACCCCGGTGCTAGGCTGCACGGCGATGTCGTTGGACCGCATTCAGTCCAAAGTGTGGAGCGGCGAGCGGCTGACGGACGCCGAGCTCGAGGAGCTGCGGAGCGCCGCGCAGCGGGACGGCACCCCGACGCTGCGCACCACCGTCGCGCAGGCGCTCATCAACGCCGACCACCCACAGCAGGCCATCACCCTGCTCGAGGCGGTGCGCCGGGACTTCCCGCGGGAGGCGCAGGTGCACCTGGCGCTGGGCCGCGCGCTGGTGTCGCTGGAGAAGTGGACCGAGGCCGAGGCGCCCTTGAAGCGCGCGCTCGAGCTGCAGCCGAACGACCCGGAGCCCCTGAAGGCGCTCGCCACCATCGCCCTGCGCCGGGCCGAGTGGGGCAGGGCCCGCGAGCTGCTCCAGCAGGTGCTGCGGCAGGACCCGTTCGACAGCGAAGCGCAGCTCCTCTTCAGCGAGGTGGAGGCGGCGCAGCCGGCCGACCTCGTGCACGGCCCGACGCTGGAGGACTTCACCCGCGCGCTCGTCGACGTGCTGAAGGCGCAGTCGACGCCGTACCTCCTGCAGAAGGGCGCGCTGCTCATCCGCCTCGGGCGCGGCGGCGTGGCGCGCTTCGACCTCGAGTCCCTCTTCCGCGAGGCGCGGCGCACCGGGCACGACCTCGAGGACGCGGTGGCCGTCATCGGCAAGGACTTCGCCGAGCGCAGCCTCGGTCTGCCGCCAGGAAAGGTGCAGCTGCTGGGAAAGGTGCTGCCGGTGCTGCGCGACTCCAGCTTCCTCGAGCGCGCGCGGGGCGCGGTGCGGCGCGAAGGACCGTCGGGCCTGTGGTTCTTCTACGCCATCGAGGACCCCGAGGTGGTGCTGTACGTGCCCGAGGGCGTGCTGGCCGCGCTGCGCCTGGACCTCGAGCAGCTGGACACCGCCGCGTGGAGGAACCTCGACGCGCGGGCCGCGGAGGTGCGCGCCATCGACCTCGAGCAGGGCGCGCTGCGGCTGTCCACCGCGCCCACCGGCCTGTGGGCGCTGGCGCACGGCGACGGGCACGACGCGGCGCGGCTGCTGACGGCCTCGCACCAGGCCGCGCTCGAAAGGGCCGCCGGGCCCGGGCCGTGGCGCGTGTACCTCGGCCTGCGCGAACTGGTCCTGGTGTGCCGCGAGTCGGACACCGCGAGCGTGAAGAAGCTGGAGGGCCTCGAGTCGGCGCGCGAAGGCATCTCCGGCGCGTGGCGACTGCACGAAGGCCGGCTGACGCAGCTGCCCGAGTGGGACGTCTGACGGCTCGCGCTACGGCTTCACCGCCGACGCCGCGACGTGCGCCCAGTCTGCGAGGGAGTCCGCCACGACGCCGTCGTCCTCCACGCGCAGGAGCGTCTCGTCGCTGCTGGTGAGCGCCGGGCCCGTCCACTTGTGCGAGCCGGTGAAGACGAGGCGGCGGTGGCCCACGCTGCCCGCGTACGTCGCATCACCTTGCTGCGAGACGCGGCGAGCGGCATCGACGGGTTTCGCCCTGCGCCACCACCACCCACGGCGCCTCCACCGCCGCCCACGCCGCCGCCATAGCCCGGTCTGAGAGACGCCGCGCCTCGGGGCTTCCGCGTGACGGTCGGACACGCGCGCCATCGACGCCGCGCCTCGGGGCTTCCGCGTGACGGTCGGACACGCGCGCCATCGACGCCGCGCCTCCCGGGCTGGACACTGCCCTCCAGCCGAGACGAGCTTCGCCCCCCAGGTACCCCGTCCCGCTCAGCACGATCACGCGCATGCGGCGCAAAGAAACGGACAGACGAAGGCCCCGCTCCGCCGCCCGTCCGTCGCGGTGCTTCCTCGGCCGGCGATGCCGGTGACTCATCGCCGCCCGTCTTCGGTCTCACGCAGTGCGCGCCCATCTCGCGCGCTCATCCGTAGGCCTGCGGCGGCTCGATTCTCCAACGGCGCCTCAATCGAGCGTCAGCCCCAGGGTGCCCTGCCCTGACACGGCCTCGCCCGCGCGCCACGTCGCCTCGCCATCCGCGCGCACGGAGAACGCGACGCCGCGAAGCCGCCCGAGCCGCACGACGACTCCGAGCCTCGCGGAGACGCCGTGCTGGAAGCCGGCGCCGCCGAGCCAGCGCGGTACGTACGTCGCCTCGGCGCGCAGCGCGTTCGCGAAGGAGCCCGGCAGCTGGAGTCTCGCTTCGAGGCCAGCACGCGGCTCCACCAGCCCGCGCGCCAGCGTGTCCGCGCGGAGGCCAGCACGCACGCCCGCGACCGCCAGGAGGAAGTTGGTCAGCCGCGCGTCGGACGCGAGCACGACGAGGCGTTCGCCCAGCGCCGTCACCTCGTGCGCGGCCTTTGCGTAGGTCCACGCGCCGCCCGCGCCCCAGCCCCACCCGCGCGCCGTGACGGCGCGGACCTCGAGGGGCGTGAAGCCCGCCCGCTGCACCGCCGGCGCGGCGGACAGCGCGACCTCGACGTGGGCGTCCAGCAGGCGTGCGCCGACACGCGGGCCGAAGCCGCCCCAGCGCTGGTCGCCGAGCTGCTCGAACAGCGCCGCCAGTCGCAACCGCGCGAGCGACGCACCGGTGGACGCCACCCCCCCGCCGACGAAGGCGTGGCCGTGACCGCCTTCGGGCACGCCGCGCTCGACGAGCTCCGCGTCACGGCGGGCACGCTCGACACGCTCGGCGTCGAGCGCCCGCGCAAGCGCGTCCTCGGGCACCGCGGCGACGAGGTCCGCGGCAGCCTGGAAGCTGGCGCGCGCCTCCGCCTCCGCCTCCCGCACGCGCTGCTCCGGGGCCGTCAGCGCCCGCCGAGGCGCGGCGCGCAGCAGCGCATCGAGCGCCAACAACTCCGTCAACTCGTCGTACGTGCGCACGCGTCGCGTCGTGCCCGACTCGAAGCGCCGCTGCCGCGAGGCCACCAATTCGTCCGATGACGGCCCCTTCCAGCCGGGCAGCACGGTGCCGCGCTCCATGCGGATGCGGTCCACCGTCGCCTCATCGAGGACGAAACGCTCGCGGCGCAGCGCGGCCAGCGCCACGCGCGCCAACCAGTCCTGCAAGCGCCCGTCCGCGGCCCCGCTGCCGGCCGTGGCGCCTCCTCGCACAGGCGGCCGCTCGTCCTCGCGCGACGTGCCCGCTGGCCGCCCAGCTCCGGCGGCAGGCCCGCCGGCCGTGGCGCTCACTCGCACAGGCAGCCGCTCGTCCTCGCTCGCCGTGCCCACTGGCCGCCCGGCTCCGGCGGGCGCCGAGCCCGGGCCCTCTCGCGGGGCGCCCACGGAGAGCAGCGCCCGGTACGCGGCGGTGCGCTCCGCGGGGGAGGCAGCCTCGAGCCGCTTCAGCTCCGCCCAGGCTGGGCCGAGCGCTTCGCGCGCGTCCGCCGGCGGCGCGCGGAGCAACTCATGCAACATGCCTTGCGCATGCATCGCGACCTCCCCGCTGGCCTCGTCGACGCCCACCGGTTTCAGCCACGGCGCGAGCGCGTCCAGCACCTGCGTCGGAGCCTCCCACGGCGTCGCCGGCGCACCCGGCGCGTCGGCGCCCAGCACCGGCTCGAGCAGAAAACGCAGCATCGCTGCGCAGTTCGCCGTGAAGAAGCGGTAGTCGAGGTAGCCGACGCGCTCGAGTTCCCACAGGCGCTCCGCGAGCCGCGTGCGCTGCGCTTCGGTCAGCGCGAGCGTGAAGCGGCGCAGCGAGCGCTGCTCCAGACCCAGCGCCTCGTGCTGTACGTCGGCCACGGTGCTGAGCGAGAAGACGCCGCGGAAGCCGCCGGTCAGCCCGCGCCACACGTACGAGGTGGGCGCTTCGAAGGGCGACACCAGCGCCGCCAACTGCATCACGCGCCCGCCGCCCGCCGCCTCCTCGTCGCCTTCACGCACCACGCGTAGCAGCACGTGCCCGAAGATGGCCTGTGAGGAGACGGTGGAGGGCGCCGCGAAGATGACCTCCGCGCCGCGCACGTGCGCCAGGTCGGCCCAGGCGTCGAAAGCCGGGCAGTCACGCGTCGGCGCCCAGGTGGCATCCAGCGCCGCGAGGCGCTCGTCGAGGAAGCGCGCCTTCGACGGCTCGAGGCAGCGCACGCGCTGGTCCGCCCGCAGCGCGTCGGGCACGAGGGACTCCGCCGGCACCAGCAGCTCCTCGCCGAAGGTGGCGAGGTCCAACTCGGGCGACGCCATGCCCGCGCGACGGCTGAAGGCCCACGCATACACGAGGAGCGCGTCGCGGCCGCGCCAGCCGGACAGGGCCCGCCAGCCGGCGCGATGGCTCCAACGCAAGCGCTCGTCCCACCGGCGGAGAACGGCGTGCACCACCGCACGGCGTCGCCAAAGGCGCGCGCGGTCGCTGGCGTCGAGGCGGGCGAGGCGCATCGCCGCGCGTGGGTCGTCGTCCTCCGCGTACGCGTACAGGTGCAGCCGCCTCAGCCCGTCGGTGAAGAGCGGGTGCGCTGCGTCGCCCAGGCCAAGCGGCGTGGCCTCGGGGTGCAGCGCCACCTCCAGTGGCCCGCCCGGGAAGGTGCGCGCGCCGGGCGGAAACGCGTCGAGTCCGGCGGCGAGGTCGTCGAGGACATCCTCCGTCCAACCGCTCGAGGGGACGAGCACCAGGCCGCGCGCAGTGAGGGCCTGCCGCTTCGCATCGACACACGCCGCGTCGCAGGCGTACCGGAGGGCGCCGCTCGACTCCGACAGGTCGCGTGACGACGTGGAACCTGAAGGAGGCAGCCCGGGTGCCGGTGACGCCTTTCGCGGCGGAGTGTCACCGGCCTTCACCGCTGCCTCGTCGCCGAGCGCTGCGCCCGGGCCGGCTTCATCGGGCGTAGCGCCGCCGGTCTCCCGGGCGACCTCGGGCCGTTGCGCGCTCCGGTCGACCTCGCCGAGCGCCGCGTCCTCACGCGCGGCGCGCAGGGCCGTCCACGCGCCGTCACCAGTCGTCGTGTCCTGCCGCACTGCGAGGCACGATTCCGCGCCGAACCTCGCGTGTGCGAGCGACGCCAGCAGCACCGCAGCCGCGAGCGCCACCCGGGTCAGGCGCCTGGACACGCGCGGCTCAGCGCTTCGACGCGGCGAAGGAACCGGTCCGTCCACGCCTCGTCGCGGCCGTCGCCCACCAGCACGCTCAGCTCGGCGCGGTGCGCGCGCAGCGTCTCCCCCAGCGCGCGCGCCGACACACCCTGGGCCGACGCGAGCGCGTTGATGACGGGGCCGCGGCCGAAGACGAGGTCCTCCTGCAGCTGCGCCACGCGGTCGCGCAGCAGGTGCTCGATTCCCTTGCGGAGAATGGCCGGCGGCGGAGGTGGCGCGCACCGGCCGTTGGTGCACACCTGGCCCGCCGGGCACTGCACGTCGGCGGTGCAGGCAGACGGCGAGGCGGGCGAACCTGCCGGCGGCGCGCCTGGGGCCGGGTTTCCCGCCGGCGGCGCGTCGGGCAGCACGCACAGCCCGTTGCGGCAGAGCACGCCGGGCCCACACTGCGCGTCGGACTGGCAGCCCGGCGGCGGCGCGGGCAGCACGCACACGCCGTCGCGGCACAGCATCGTCTCGCCGCACTGCGCGTCCACCTGGCACCCGGGAGGCCCCGGCGGTGGTGACGGTTGGCTGCCCACGCACATGCCGCCCTGGCACCACCCGCGGCAGTCGTCGTGGTCGATGCACGCGGAGCCGTCGGGCCCCTGCTTCACCTGCGCCGGGTGACTGCCGCCGCGGCTCGACGCCGAGCTCGCCTTCGACGACAGGTCGGAGGTGACGTCGCTGGTCATCTCGAAGGTCACCCGCAAGGTGACGTTGACGCAGACGTCCCACGCCCAGGCCGACGGCGCGGCCAGGCAGGTGCAGACGAGCAGCGCGCGAACGAGCTGCGGCACGCGGTGAATCCTCCCCGGGCGCGGGGGCGCCCAACGAGCTGGAGCATACACGCGGCGGGTGGACGCACGAGGCCGCCGCGGGCGAGACTCGCGGCATGGGAAAGCTGCTCGCCGTCATCCTCGGCCTCACCGTGCTGGGTTTCATCGGGTACAAGACGATGTACGGGCGCATGCCCGCCGGTGGCGGCGAAGCGGAGGCCGAGGCGCCCGCGCAGCGCCTCCAGGGCGCGAAGGACGCGGCGAAGCGCATCGAGGAACAACAGGAGCGGCAGCTCGAGAAGGCTGACATTCCGTCGGACTGACGTGGCTTCCGCCAGTCCCGCGGCGTACGGGCGGAGGAACAGCAGGTGGCGGCCTCGACCTCTGCAGTGTCTTCGGTACGCCGTGCACGTCGAGCCGGTGCTGCGGCGGCAGCCACTGCGTCGGCCTCGGCATGGCGTGCAGCTTCTCCGGCGGCGTCTGCAACCCGGTGACGAAGCTGTGCCAGTGACGCCGCGCGGCGTCAGTGCACGAAGCCGGGCGCGGGGCTCTCCGCGCCCTGCGCCACGCCGAGCAGCTCGAGCTTCGTGAAGCGCGACCGCTCGAGCCGCGTGCCGCGCTCGGGGAAGCCCAGGCCCTTCGACGACCACTCCGGCACGAAGAGGATGGCGTTGCCTTCGCCGTCGTAGCCGAGCTGCACGAGCTGGTTCTTCGGGAAGCGCACGCACTGCTTGTCGCAGCAGGAGAAGTCCTCGGTGACGCGGTAGAGGCCCTCGGCCGGCAGGGGCTCGAGCGACGCGGCCCACGCCTCGTCGGGGATGGTGGTGCCCCGCTCCTGCCACTGCGCGCGGTTCAGCGCCCATTTCGACGGCAGGTAGATGCCCGCGCCCGGGTCACCGTGGTTGTGGAAGTAGACGAGGCGCCCAGCGGGCACCTCGTTCAACGGCTTCGTGGTGCGGTACAGCCCACAGGGAGGAAGCGGCATGGCGTCTCCGTTCGCCTGCGCGAGAGCCGCTCGCGTGGAGAGAAGTTTCAGCCTCCAGGAAATACGTTGGCTATTCGCCGAGCAGGCCCTTGAGCGGGTCGTCGCCCCGCTTGAGAGCCAGCGTCTGCGCGTAGTGCAGCAACAGCGCCCGATTGTCCCCCACCGACAGGTTCTGCAGCTCCAGCGCGCCGATGCGGTCCTCCGGCGAGAACGCCGCTTCCGTCTTCTCCATCGACAGCTTCTCGGGCGCGTAGGCCGCCTGCGCCGCATGCGTGGAGAGGATGGTGTAGTCGTCGCCGCGCCGCAGCTCGAGCGTCACCTCGCCGGTAATGGCGGTGGACACCCAGCGCACGAGCGCCTCCTTGAGCAGCATGGACTCGGGGTCGTACCACTTGCCCTCGTACAGCAGCCGGCCGAGGCGGCGACCGAGGCTCACGTAGAGGTCCGTGGTGTTCTCGTTGTGCACCACCGAGAGCAGCCGCTCGTAGGTGAGGTGCAACAGCGCCATCGCCGGCGCCTCGTAGATGCCGCGCGACTTCGCGTCGATGACGCGGTTCTCCACCTGGTCGCTCATGCCGAGGCCGTGGCGGCCGCCGAGCGCGTTCGCCGCGAGGAACAGCTCGACGAGCGACGCGTAGCGCTTGCCGTTCAAGCCCACCGGCACGCCCTGCTCCCACGTCACCGTCACCGTCTCGGGGTCCACCTTCACGTCCGGCTTCCAGAACGCGACGCCCATGATGGGCTGCACCACCTTCATCGACTTGTCGAGGTGCTCGAGGTCCTTCGCCTCGTGCGTGGCGCCCAGCATGTTGGCGTCGGTGCTGTAGGCCTTCTCCGCGCTCATCGAGTACGGCAGACCTTCCGCCTCGAGGAACTTCGACATCTCCCGGCGGCCGCCGAGCTCGTTGACGAAGGTGGTGTCGAGCCACGGCTTGTAGATGTGCAGCTGCGGGTCGACGAGGATGCCGTAGCGGTAGAAGCGCTGGATGTCGTTGCCCTTGTGCGTCGAGCCGTCGCCGAAGACGTGCACGTCGTCCTGCTTCATGGCGCGCACGATGGCGGTGGCGGTGACGGCGCGGCCGAGCGGCGTGGTGTTGAAGTACTTGCGCCCGCCGACGCCGAGGTGGAACGCGCCGCACTGGATGGCGGTGAGGCCTTCGCGCGCGAGCGCGTCGCGGGTGTCGATGAGCCGCGCTTCCTTCGCGCCGTGCGCCTTCGCGATGGGCGGGATGTCTGCGGGGTTCTTCTCGTCGGGCTGCGCGAGGTCGGCCGTGTAGCAGTACACGTCCATGCCCTTCTTCGTCATCCACGCCACGGCGGCGCGGGTGTCCAGCCCGCCGGAGAACGCGAGGCCGATGCGGGTGCCCTTCGGGGGAAGCTGTCGGTAGATGCGGCTCATGGGCGCGGCTTGTCGGACAAGGGCTACCCGCGCGCAAGCTGAATCCGTGTTGCGCTAAGACGCTCTCATGGTCGTGACCCGCCTGTTGCTTGCCGCCGCCGGAGCCGCCGAGAACGCCCCCGTGGAGGGCGTCACCGCCCGTGACACCTGGGGCCTCCTCTTCATCGGCGTGTTGACGACGGTGTTGTGGCTCGCGTTCCGGCGCCTGAAGCAGCTGTCGGACGAGCCCGAGGACAAGGCGGGCGGCAAGAAGCCCTGACGCGCGTCCGGCGGCGCCCCCCTCATCGGGCCGACACCGCCGGCGCATCCCCTTTGATGGTGTGGCTTCAGCCCTCGAAGGCGCTGACCTTCCCGACGATGGTCTTCCAGTCGGGCCGGGGGTTCGCGATGCGAACGAGCTGCTTCACCTCGTCGACGGTGAAGTACGAGTTGGTGAACTGCGCGCCCTTCGGGAGGTCCTTGAGGCTGAGCGTGCCGAGGCACTTCTTCCAGTCGATGGACGGCAGCGGCTGCGTCGGCGGGCGCGGCTTCACGCTGATGGGCGGCTTCGGGAGGGGGAAGCAGTTGGTGTGGGTGGGGGCCTGCGGACGCACGGGCAGCGGGCGGATTTTGATCATGGCGAGTCTCCTGGTTCTGGATGGCGCCCCGGAGTGAGCAGCGCGCGGGATGCGGAGTTTTCTGGCGCATGCGCGCGCCGGTCGCCGGGCGGGGATGCAATGAGAGATTACAGGGGAGCGAGGCCCCCTACTTCCGCAGCAGCACACCCTCGAAGAAGAACGCCACCACGGCCAGCACGATGAGCCACGTCCACACCGGCGTCTTCGCGCGCTCGCCGCCACCACCCGCCGTCTTCACCGCGTCTTCGCCGAACCAACCGGCGAGGGCCTCCACCGAGTGCCTCGAGAGGTCGCTCGCCGCCGCATCCAACGTCGCCGCGAAGGCCAGCGAGTCCAGCACCCGCCCCTTCGCGTCCACCACCTCGTAGCGCCCGGGCTCCGGCAGCGGACCGCCGGTGACCGCAGAGGCCTCGGGCGCCGGCGTCAGCGGCACCTCCACGCCCGACGGCGCCCGCGCGAACGCCGGCGATTGCCCGGACTCCGGCGTCAACGACACCGTCTCGCCCACGCGGGCCCGCACCGTCTCGCGCTCGTCCAGCGTGCCCGTCAGCCACGCGGCGATGCGCTGCATCAACGGAAGGAAGGCCGTCCGAATCGGCAGGTCGCACCAGTCGCGGTCCACGCTGGACGCGAACACGAAG
The DNA here is from genome assembly GCA_040755835.1 of Myxococcota bacterium. Taxonomy (GTDB): domain Bacteria; phylum Myxococcota; class Myxococcia; order Myxococcales; family Myxococcaceae; genus JADLDB01. Next base: position 13,101 of record JBFMAB010000048.1, on the reverse strand, counting down.
AGCCGGCCCTGTCCCTGGCGCGCCGCGACGAAGGCCGGCGCCCCGTCGTCCAGCGCGCCCAGCACGTACGCCGGCGCGCCGCCCGACTCGCTCTCGAACAACGCGTAGCGCCAGAAGCGCACCGACAACAGGCCCTCGCGCGCCTGCCCGACGAAGGGCTGCAGCACCGGGTGCGTCAACGCCACCTGCTCCAGCCGCGCCGCGCGAGAGGAGGCGTCCGGCGCGCCCGGCTCCACCGCCGTCTTCACCACTCGCAGTTTGCGCGGCAACACCGCACCCATCGAGGCGTTCCACGCGTCCGGGTCGACGTGGTCGCCCACGCTGATGAAGAGCCCGCCGCCCGCCGCCACGAAGGCGCCCAGCGCGCGCGCCACGTCCGCCGGCGGCGCGTCCACGTTCAACAGGAAGAGCGCGTCGTACTGCGAGAAGTCCTCGCGCCACGCGGCGTCGGCGTCCCGCACCACCGCGCGCACCGGGCTGCCCGGCGCCGACAACGCCGCCTCGGTGAAGTACGCCTCGTCGCGGTACTTCTGCGGGCTCGGCGCGCCGTTCACCAACAGCACCCTAAGCTCCCGCGGCACCGTCACCACCAGCGCGCGCGCGTCGTCGTCGGGCAGCGCGTCGGCCTCCAGCGCGCCCGTCACCGACACCGTGCCGCCCTGCGCGAAGCGGTGGGACAGCGTCTTCTGCGTCGTGCCCTCGGGCGAGAGGTCCACGAAGCCCTTCGACACCACCTCGCCGTTCACCTCGAGGCGCAGCTCGACGTCCTTCTGCGGCTCCGGCGAGTAGTTGCGCACCGTGAAGGTGAAGGCCCACGCGCGCGGGCCCAGCTGCGGCGCCGGCTCCGCGCGCGCGTCGATGATGGCGCGGTTGGGCAGCACCTCGCGGCCCTTCGCCACGTCGCGCACCACCACCTCGGGCTTCAGCTTCTCGCCCTTCGGGCCCGCGCCCACCGGCGGCGGCATCTCCAGGCGCAGCGAGGCCTGCGTGAAGGCGCTCACCACCACGAGGCGCCGGTTGGGCAACAACGACTCGTCCAGCGCGCGCGTCGCCACCTCGAGGCAGCGATTCACGTCCACCGCCTCGAAGCCCGGCTTCGCGTCGTCCAGCGCCGCGAAGAGGCGCGCCCGCTCGAAGCCCAGCGGGGCCGCCGGCGTCGGCGACCGCGTGCACACGACGACGGTGGCGGGCTCCTCGGGCGCGAGGTCCTTCAGCGCGGCCTTCGCCTCGTCCTTCGCGACGTCGAAGAGCGACGGGCCGTCCTTCCAGCGCATCGCCAGCGACGTGTCGACGACGACGGCCGTCGCGGCCAGCCCCCGCGCGGTGATGGCGGTGTCGGCCTGGGCGAATTGCGGCCGCGCCAGCGCGATGGGCACCGCGAGGAGGATGAGCGTGCGCAGGAGGTAGAGGAGCAGGCGCTTGAGGCGCAGCCGCGAGGCCGTGCGCCGCTGGCTCTTCAAGACGAAGCTGATGGCGCCGAAGGGCACCTGCCGCGGGCGGCGGCGGTCGAAGAGGTGCACCAGAAGGGGAATGAGCGCCGCCAGCGTGCCCCACAGGAAGAGCGGGTGGGCGAACGTCACAGCCGGCCTCCGCGGCGCGCCAGCCAGCGCAGCACCACCTGGTCAAGCGCCTCGTCGGTGCGCACGCGCTCGTAGTCACAGTCGGCGGCGGTGCAGCCGTCCTTCACCTCGTCGAGGAAGCGGCCGAACTCCTCGAGGTAGCTCTGCTTGATTTCGCGCGGGTTCACCTCGATGCGGCGCTCGTCCTCCATCGAGAGGAAGAGCGTCGGGTCGTCGAAGGGAAACGTGAGCTCCGCCGGGTCCACCAGGTGGAAGACGGCGACGTCGTGCTTCCGGGCGCGCAGCGCGAGGATGCGCTTCAGCGCGTCGGCCCGGTCGTCGAAGAAGTCACTGAAGACGCACACCAGGCTGCGGCGCGGCAGCTTCTCGGCCAGCGTGTCGGCGGTGGTGGCGAGGTCGGTGGTGCCGCCCGCCTTCGCGTCCTCCAGCGTGTCCAGCAGCACTTGCAGGTGCGTCGCGGACGCGCGCGGCGGAATCTCGTGGAGCTGCCCGCCCGCGACGAGCGCCACGCCCGCTCCGTCCTGCTGGCGGAGCAGGAGGTGCGAGAGCGTCGCCGCCAGCACCTTCGCGACGTCCAGCTTCGAGAGGCCGGTGGTGCCGTAGGCCATGCTGCCCGACGCGTCGACGACCATCAGCGCGCGCAGGTTCGTCTCGTGCTCGTAGCGCTTGACGTAGTAGCGGTCGAACTTGCCGTAGGCCTTCCAGTCGAGGTGCTTGAGCTCGTCGCCCGGCGCGTACTCCTTGTGCTCGGCGAACTCGACGGACTGGCCCTGGTGCGGCGACTTGTGGAGACCCGACAGCACGCCCTCCACCACGGCGCGCGCGCGCACCTTCACCCCGGCGAGGCGGGACAACATCTGGGCGTCGAGCAACATGCGGCGCACCACGACTTAACCGACCGGACGCCCCGCGTCTGCCCGGCTGGCGGGCCAGGCGCTCAGCCTCCCCACCGTCGTCAACGTGCACTGGTACGGGAACCGGAACGTCCACGAGCTCGCCGAGCGGGTGCACCTCGACGGCCCGCGTGTCACCTCGAGGGCACCGTCGCCGCGAAGAAGCGCTGTCCCGGAGGCGGAGCCGCCTACCTCGCGCGGGCGGCGTCGCTCCAGTGTGGGTAGTCGGCGCGCAGCTTCTTGAAGCCGTAGTGCTGCTCCACCCAGTCGACGAGCGCCGGCGTCAACGAGAGGTCGCGCGTCTCGTTCGGGTCGGAGAGGTCGAACGTCTGCGTGGCGCCGTCGGGCGCCTTCAGCTTCAACGTGCGCGGCAGCCCCACGACGACGACGTCCACCGCCCGGCCGTCGTAGTGGTCCGAGAACTGCGCCCCGCGCCGCGTGGCGTAGACGACGTCGTACGTCTCCCTCATCTGCCGCGCTGCCTCGACGGTGTTCTCCCAGTCGCCCTCCGCACGCCACGAGATGGGCACGTTGTGTTTCCACTGCCTGTTGAGGCGCTCGAGCAGCTTCACCGTCGCGTCCACCTGCTTCGCGTTGGTGGCCTGGCTGAGCGCGAAGCTGCCCCACATGAGGTACCCGCGCTTTCGGTTGCGCACCGTGGAGGCCAGCTCGACGTCGGCGCCCTGCGCGCGCAGCTGCCCGACGAGGTGGTGCAGGCGCCTGGCAAACTGCGGCGACTTCCGCTTGAGCGCCGCCATCAGCTGCTCGTCGCCCTCCGGGTTCCGGTACCGCGCGGTCCACCGCGGGCCGAGCGGCTCACCGTCGGCGGCGGGCTCGAGCGACGACTGGTCTTCCGGCTCGTCCAGCTCGAGGCGAGCCAACCCTTCGCCGTAGCGCCGCGGCTTGTCGGCGAAGACGTCGTCGGGGTGCACCAGGAGGCCCGCCGCCCGGGCGCGCCCCGGCCCTACCCACACCGGCACGCCGCGCAGGCCGTTGGCGCCGGCCTCCAGCAGGTCGTCCAGGAAGAGAGCGAAGTCCTCGACGTCGACGGGCCGCTTCAGCGCCTCGCGCACCACGCGGGTAAACGGCTCGCCGGGCTGTTGCGCCGCGAGCGCCTGCAGCGCGGGCCCGTCCAGCTCGCGGCCCGCGAACTCGAGCTTCCAGTCGCCGAGCAGCGCGCCCGCCTCCGCGTAGGCCTGGCGCAGCTCCGCGTCGGTGGACGCGGGACGCAGCCGCTCCCAGGTGCGGTTGGGGGACAGCGCGTGGCCGGCGGCCGTTTCGGCGGCGAGCACGGCCAGGAGGGTAATCAGCGCGGGCATGCGTCAGGCGCGGTGCGAAGGTGCGCCGCGTGAAGACGAAGCTACTGAATCCCTCCGGCTCGACCAATTTGCTGCCACCCGCACCGACAGCGACGCACGTCTGCCGGCGGCCGCTCAACCCGGCGCGGCGCCCCGGGTGGTGGCGAGCTGCGCGCCGAGGCGCAGCGCGAGGAGCCCCACCAGCAACACGAGGAAGACGAAGAAGGTGCGGCGGTCTCCCGGCCCCGTCGGCGGCAGCGCCCGGCGGCGCGCCACCAGCCCGCCGCCGGCGAGCAGCGCCATCGGCGACACCGCCCGCGCTCCACCGACGAGCGCCAGTACGCCCAGCCCCGGCACCTGCCGCTTCGAGAGGCACGTCGTGGCGCGCGCCGTCCAGCATCCACACCGGGTAGAGGAGAGCAGTTCGCCCAGCGAGCAGCACGGGCCGGTGAGGCGGTACAGCACCTCGTTTCGCGCGCGGACGCGCACCGGGAAGAGCTGGAAGGTCTCGTGCTGCGGCACCGGCTCGGCCACGTTGACGCCGCCGTCCAGCACCGCCCCACGTGAAGCCCGCCTCGTCCTGCCCGCGCACCGACTGTACGCGCCGCGGTGCCGACGCAGCGGGAGGTGGCCGACGAGCCGCGCGTGTCGAAGGCCGGCAGCGCGGACAGCTCGTCTTCGCGCGCGCCGAACTCGTCGTGCGCGAGGAACGTCTCGAGGTACTTGAAGGTGCTGAAGGGGCCTGGCCGGCGCGACGCGAGGTGGAGCGCGTCGATGGCGTCCCGGTGACGTCGCAGCCCGGTCAGCGACCGGAGCGCCTTCTCGGACAGGTTTCACGACTCTCTCCAGCACGACCAGAAACACGCAGGAAAACCGCACCACGTGTGCCACGCGCGTGCGGCCGGGGACGGCCGGCAACGCGGTGCGGCGCCGCACGGACTGCGTGGGGGAGCCGCGCGACGCACGCCCTCCTCGTCTGGAGGGGCGCGTCACGGCGCGCGCGGGCGACGCCCGTCACCCGCGGCGCGACCGCACCGCTTCGGATGACGCGGCGCATTTCCTTCGCGCGCACGACGGGAAGGGCCGCGATTCCGCGACCCGCGGCTGGCCCTGCTGATGCAAGCACGCTCGTGGAGGTGCGGCATGAAACGGAACGCTCCGTGGCGGTGGGTGTGGCCCATGGCGGTGTTGGTTTCCGGGTGCGTCATCACCACCGTGCTGCGGCCGGCGCCGGGCACCGTCGTGGTGCCGCAGCAACCCGACGTCATCTACGCCGAGGTGGCAGGCGTGCGCGTGTGGGCGGGTGGCCCGTGGACGGGCGATCCACCCGACCTGTCGAACGTGCTGACGCCGGTGCACGTCGCTTTCGAGAACCGCTCGGCGCGACCGCTGCGGGTGACGTACCGCGACTGTGCGCTCGTCGGCAGTTCGGGCTTCCGCTTTGCGGCGCTGCCGCCCTTCCCGACGGCGACGCCGGTGGGCGCGGTCGAGCGACCGGGTGAAGTGGTGCTGGCCGACTACCACCCGGCGAAGCCGGTGCAGAGAGGCCCGCCGCCGCGGCCGGTGCACCCGCGCGCACCGCCGTCGCGCTTCTCCATCGCGCCGCCGTACGTGGCCTGGTACCCGGGCATCGTGGTGTGGCCGCACGCCTGGTACGTGGACGTGCGCTACCCGGCGCTGTACGCGAGCTGGCCGGCGGCGCTGCCGAGCCACGACATGCTCGAGCACGCGCTGCCCGAAGGCGTGCTGGAGCCGGGCGGCAAGGTGTCGGGCTTCCTCTACTTCCAGCGCGTGGAGCGCGAGAGCGCGGTGACGCTCGAGGTGCAGCTGGTGGACGCGGAGACGGCGCAGCCGATGGGCGTGGCGCGGCTGCCGTTCGTCGTCGTGCACTGACGCGTCAGGCGCGCTCGAGCGCGGCGATGTCGAGCTTCTTCATGCCGAACATGGCCTGGAAGGCGCGCTCGGACTTCAGGGCGCCTGAAGCGCGAAGGTCCAGCGTCCCCGCGGCGTCGCCTCGAGAACGAGACTAGAGTGGACGAAACATGTCGACTGTCCGATTCCTCGATACCGAAACGGTGACGCTCGAAGAGCTGCTTGGAAACGGCAAGCGATACGTCGTTCCAGCATTTCAGCGTGACTATTCGTGGAGGGACGAGCAACTCGACGACCTGTGGCTCGACCTCGCAGAGGCCCCGAATACAGGCCTGCCGCACTACATGGGTCCGCTGGTGCTGCTGCGGGAGGCCGATCATCTGAAGGTCATCGACGGGCAACAGCGCCTCGCGACGCTGACCATTCTGTGCCTCGTCGTCCTCGAGCGCCTCAAGAAATTGCAGACACCGGAAGACCAGCAGCGCTACGAACTTCTGAAAAGTCAGTTCGTCGGCGCGAAGGATCCCGCATCGCTGCGGTGGTCCAGCAAGCTGTCACTCAACGAGAACGACGATGCCTTCTTCCAGGGCACGCTCGTCAACCATCGACAGCCAGCAGACGTCGCGAAGCTCCGTGCGTCAGAGAAGCGTCTGTGGTCTGCGCATGCGTTCCTCGCCGCGAAGCTCGATGAGAAGTTCGGCCCGAGCACTGCAGGAGAGGAGCTCGTACGCTTCTTTCAGACCGTCGCGCGGCGGCTCGCGTTCACGCAGATCACAGTCGAAGACGAATTGAACGCCTACACGGTCTTCGAGACGCTGAATGCACGCAGCCTCCGGCTGACGTCGACGGATCTGCTCAAGAACTACCTTTTCTCTCTGCTCAAGACGGGTGTCACTGACCTGGCCCAGGGCAAGTCACAGTGGAACCGGGTGCTCTCCTTCGTCGAATTCGAGATGATGCCGACGTTTCTGCGGCATTACCTCGCCTCCCGACAGCCCCTCGTCCGTACGGAGCGACTCTTCAAGGAGCTTCGACAGCAAGTGCGGACGCGCGAGGACGCCTTTTCCCTGCTCGACGAGCTCGAGCGGCACGCCATCTGGTATCGCGCGCTCGACGATTGGAACGACGAGTTCTGGCGTGGCCCGAGGGAAGCGTGTCGTGAACACGTTCGGGTGCTTCGCCTGTTCGGCGTGGAGCAGTTCAAACCTCTCGTCCTCGCGGCAATACGAACGAACCTCCCCCCGACGGAGTTGGAGCGCATTCTCCGCGCGTGCGTGATGGTTTCCGTGCGGTACCACGTCATCGGCAAGCGCAACCCCAACCAGGCGGAGGCCTCCTACAACGAGGCCGCGATGGAACTCGAGCGCATCCAACCGCCTGATGCGGGCGCTGCCATCTCCCGGCTCCGGCGGCTCTACGTCGATGACGATGAGTTCACCGCAGAGTTCTCCACGTACTCGGCGCACACGCGCGGGCGCAACGCGCGCCTGACGAAGTACCTGCTGTTCGCGCTCGAACGGCAATTGGGGGGGCCCGACCTGGACTTCGAGACTGCCGAGGAGACCGTGGAGCACGTCCTGCCGCGCTCACTCACGCCTGAGTGGGAGCGCGATTTCTCGTCGGAGGACCACGAACGCTTCGTCGGTCGGCTCGGAAACCTGGCCATCCTCAAGCCCGGCCAGAACAACGACCTCGGTCGGATGCCCTACGACGAGAAGAAAAAAGTCCTCGCGGCGAGCGGCTACAAACTCTCGACTGGAATCACCGCAGGCGAGTGGACGCCGGCTTCCATTCGAACGCGTCAGGAGCAGCTGGCGAAGGTCGCCAGGACGGTATGGCGGATCGACTTCCCGCCGGAGCGACCGGCGTCCTCGCATTGACGCCGGCGCGCGCACCGCCGCGCCCAACTCCACCAGCGAGGTACTTGTGCGCCAGCCCGTGCCCGCCGCCCGGGCAGGAGTGCGTCGATGGGGAACGGCCACAGCGTGATGGGCTGGAAGAGGCCCACCGGCCGGCGCGCCACGCTTGTCTGCGCGCTTCGGGCGCCCGAGGATGCGCGGCCCCATGCGCTTCGTCACGACCGGCCTCTTGCTCGCGCTCATGGCGTGCCAGTCGATGGTGCGCACGGAGGTGCCCGCGCCGTCGGTGGGCTCGGCGCTCGGTTCGGCGGCGGACTTCAGCCGCGCGAAGGCGCAGTTCGACGCGTGCGAGGCGCTCGGGGCGCGACCGTTGGCGTTCCCCGACGAGGCGGTGCTGGGTGCGCGCGCGGCGATGCTGCTGCTCGACGCGGCGTCGAAGGACGTGTCCGGCGCCGATGGCGGCGTGGCGCGCGCACCACCGTGGCTCGAGTTGACGGAGGAGGAGCTCGCGCCCATCGACGAGAACGTCAACCACCTCGGAAAGGGGCTCGCCGCGTTCTCCGGGCGCCCCGGGCTGCCATGGACCTTCGTGGTGGTGGACCTCGAGCGCCCGTTCTTCTTCGCGGTGGGCGGCGGCGCCGTCTTCGTCAGCGCCGGGCTGCTTTCGCGCGTGGAGAACGAGGCGCAGCTCGCCACCGTGCTGGCGCTCGGCATCGCGCGCGTCGACCGCCGGCACACCACCGAGGTGCTGCAGCGCGCGCGGAAGGTGGCGTGCCTCCAGAGCACCTTCAACGAAGCCGTCCAGAAGTCGTTGCTGCACGTCGTCCCGGGCGTGCCGTGGACCGACGGCCTCCCCTCGGAGGCGGAGCGGCAGCTCGCGAAGGCGATGACGTCGTTGCTCTACTCGCAGGACGCGGAGGCGTGGGAAGCGGACACGGTGGAGACCGCGGTGCAGCTCGCCGCGTTCGCCGGCTACCAGCCGCTCGAGGGCGCGCGGCTGCTGGAGGCGCTGCCGCCGCCCCACGGAGCGCACGGGACACGCCTCGACGGCGGGGCGCTGGGCGCGGCGGTGCGCGCGGCGGCCGAGCGCGAGACGGCGGGCCTGCGGTTGACGACGCCACCCTCGAAGGCGGCGGACCTGGTGTTCCGGAAGGCGGCCGCGCGTCAGCCGAAGACGATGCCGTAGGGCCGCGCGAGCGCGTCGGCCACCACGTCGAGGGAGAAGGCGCGCACGAAGCGCGCGCTCTCCTTGCCGCCGAAGTACGCCAGCACCGCGGGGAAGACGAAGACGCCCAGCTGCGCGGCGAGCTCGGGCGCCTCGCCCTTCGACACCACCAGGCGCTCCAGCTTCGGGAAGCGCTCGGCCAGCATGGCCTCGAGGCGCGGCTCGACGGCCTCGGCGACGCGGCACGCGTCCTCGGTGAGGAGCAGCACCACGCCGTCGTGGCGCGCCACCACCTCGGCGAGCGCCGACGCGGTGTGCGGGACGGTCACGTCAGTGCACCATCGTCGCGGCTTCGCCCAGCGCCTTCAGGACGGCGCGGGCGTGCTTCTTCTCCTCGTCGGCGAGGTGCAGGAAGGTGCCGCGCACTGCCTGGTCCTTCGAGAGCGTCGCGAGGTTCCGGTAGAGGTCGTACGCGCGGTACTCCAGCTCCACGGCGAGTTCGAGCAGCGCCTGCGCGCCCCTGCCCGCGGCGCCCTTCGCCACGCCCACCACGTCCTCGAAGCGGTGGCCCGTCTCGAGCAGCTCGCCGGACATCTTCCCGGAGAGCACCTCGAAGTCCTCGATGACGTGCTCGTCGCCCAGCTTCTTGAGCGCGCCGTACAGCGCGCGGCTGTGCGCCTCCTCGGCGCGGGCGAGCATATCGACGGTGCGCTCGGCCGGCGTGCCCTGCACCACGGGCCGGAGCGCGGAGTAGAGGCGGTCGGCGCCCTTCTCCAGGTTCATCGCCTGCAGCAGCACGTCCTTCACGGTGGTGGCCTCGTCGAAGGCGCGCAGCTTCGGGAAGTCGCTGACGCGCTCGCCGTTCCAACCCAGCATGCCGCCGCGCAGGTTGAAGACGTTGGTGACACCGGCCTGCGCGAAGAAGGCCGCGGCGCGCGCCGAGCGGCCACCGCTGCGGCAGTAGATGATTTTGAACGGCGCGTCCGACTCGAGCAGCTCGCCCACGCGCTTCTCCGCCTCGCCCAGCGGCAGGAGCCTCGCGCCGGGGATGTGCTCGGCCTGGTACTCCTCGGGCTGGCGCACGTCGATGAGCTGGTACTGCGTTTCGGGGTGCGCGGCCTGGAAGGCGCGCAGCTCGTCGGGGGAGATGTCGATGACGCCGGTGGGGTGGGCGGTGAGCTCCATGAAGATGGCCTCCGAAGGGGAATGCGAGCCGTCGGGAGCAAGTCGCTCCGTCCGGCGGTCCGACTCCCGAGAGCCGGTCCGCCGGGTGGGGGATTCGCCTCCCCAGTCGGGGGGAGCGCTCCCGCCCGGCAGGCACGAAAGCGCGGGCAGCCGGCTCGAGTGACGACGCCATCGGGAGGACGACGTACGCCACCATCGACAGCCCGATGACGCCGTACGGCCGCTGCAACTTCCCGTGCGCGAGCCGCTGCCTCACGAAGAGCCCCGCCAGCACGCCCAGGCCGCGCCGCGACGGCCGTTGACACCACGAGCCGCCGCTACCCGTTGCTTCCCCCCTCAGCGCCGAGCCGCGCGCCGGCGACGATTCGCGACGAGGCCGAGCGCGAGGAGTCCGAACCAGCCCGTCATCGTACCGGCCGGAATCTCCGCGCAGCTGCAGCCCGTGCTGGCGACGTGCATCGCACCGCCGCCACCGCCGCCGAAGGCGAAGCCCCCGCCGGTGCCCGGGTTGAAGTCACCGCCGCCGCCACCACCCATGCCGCCATCGGCGTCACCGCCGCCCGCGCCAGCATCGGCGTCACCGCCACCACCGCCCGTCGCGACGCCGCCACCAGCACCACCGCCGGTCGCAGCGCCGCCGCCGGCGCCACCGCCCGTCGCGACGCCGCCCCCCGCGCCACCGCCAGTCCCTCCACCGACGCCGCCGCCCGCGCCGCCACCGGAGCCACCACCCGCGCCACCACCGGTGCCCGGACCGCAGTCCTGCAGGCAGTAGCCCGTCGTCGACGTGCCGCTGGACCAGCAGGACCAGCCGGCCGCGCACTGGCTGCTGCCCTGGCACTGCGGCGCGTTGGCCGGGAACGCCGGGGCCCCGCTGCTCAGGTCGACACACTCGAAGTCGCCCATGCCGCTGGCGTCGACGCACTGGAGCGACGGGTCGGCGCAGGCGCTGTTGCCGCCGCCACCCGTGCCGCCGCCGACGCCACCACCCGCGCCGCCGCCGGTCGCGCCTGGCGTGCACCACTGGAGGCAACGACCCGTCGAGCTGAAGCGCGACGCGCGCCAGCACGCGTAGTTCGCCGGGCACCCGGCGCTGGAGGTGCAGACCATCGCATTCGTCGGGAAGCCCGTCGACGTGTTCGGGTCGAGGCACGCGTAGTCGCCGGCGCCCGTCGCGTCGGTGCACTGCAGTGAGGTGTCGGTGCACGGCCCGCCCGTCGCGCCACCGCCGCCACCCGCGCCACCGCCGCCACCCGTGCCACCGCCCGCGCCGCCACCGGTCCCCACAGTGCAGTCCTGCAGGCAGCGCCCCGATGTCGCGCCGGAGCTGCTCGTCCAGCACGAGTAGCCGGTCGCACACGGCGTCGACGAGTTGCACACCGGCGCGTTCGCCGGGAACGCCGGCGAGCCGGAGCTCAGGTCGACGCACGCGTAGTCGCCCGCGCCGCTCGCATCCATGCAGGTGAGGCTCGGGTCCGCGCACTGGCTCCCGGAGCCACCGCCCGTCCCACCGCCCGTCCCACCGCCCGTCCCACCGCCCGTCCCACCGCCCGTCCCACCGCCTGCGCCACCGCCTGCGCCACCGCCCATCCCGCCGTTGGGGCAGTAGCTGTTCGCCGGGTCCGACGTCGCGCCGCCCGTCACCCAGCCCGCCGCCGCGTAGTTGCCCTCGGTCGCCGCCTGCTGCGCGCGCGCCTTGATCCACGCCGCGAGCCCGTAGACGCTCTCGTACACGGTGTCGTTGCACGCGCCGACGGGCCCGCGCGAGACGGTACCGATGACGCGGCCCGCGGAGTCGAGCGCCGGGCCACCCGAGTCGCCCTCGCAGGTACCCTTCGCCAGCGTCGTGCCACCTTCCCACTCCTGCGTCGGGTGCATGTCCGACGCACAGTTCGACGCGCACAGCACGGACAGGCCGCTCACCGTGTACCGAGTGCCGGCCGTCTGCCCACGCGGCGAGGTGATGCCGAAGCCGACGGCGCGGTACGGCTCGTTCACCGTCACCGGCGCGTCAACGCGCGGGACGATGGGGCACACACCGGAGATGGGCGCGGAGAGCTTGATCATCGCGATGTCACCGCCGCAGATGTTGTTGTTCGGCACCCACACCGCGCTCGCGCCGAACCACGTCGAGTTGTTGATGGCGGGAAACGCGCCCTGATTGAAGTACGTCGCCGCCGCGTTGTAGCTGGTGGTGATGGCGAACGCGGAGTTCGGGTACAGGTTACCGAACGTGTTCGGGTTGCAGGTGAGGTTCTGCGTGAGGATGTCCGCGACACAGTGATGTGCGGTCATCACCAGGTTGGGCCCGATGAGCGAGCCCGTGCACACCGCCACACCGCCGCCCGCGTGAATCAGAATGCCCACCACCGCCGGGTCGCCCGTGTCGACGGTGCCGCCCTGGATGGCCTGCGTCGTCGAGGAGGCCTGGCGAATGCTCAGCTCGCCCGACACATGCTGCGAAGCGCCGTTGCCGGACTCGCAACCGAAGAACACCGCTGCCAACAGCACTGCCTTTAGACGCATCTCCCAGTACCCCGCAGCCACGCCCCGGCCCCTTCTCTTCCGGGCGCGACCGCGCGCTTCGTAGCCAAGGCCCGCACCCAGTGGAAGCTCCCTCCCACGAGTCCTTTGGACCCGTTGGCAACCTGCGTCTGGTCCGCATGTCGTGGTTTCCGCGCGGCGGCGAGAGAGCGATACTGGGGTCATGCTCCGTTCCCTGGCGCTCCTCTCGCTCGTGCTTGGCGCGTCGCCCGCCGCGGCCCAGAGCGTGTGCGAAGCGAAGTGCAACCAGCAGGCGTCGGAGTGCCTCAAGCGTTGCACCGGCGACCCGAAGGACGCACAGAAGCCCGAGGCCGGTCAAAAGCTCATGGACTGCCTCAGGCAGTGCGAGGCGAAGACGCTCGCGTGCAAGGACGCGTGCGGCAAGAAGTAGCCACTTCGTCGGATTCTTGAGGGGTCGCGCCCCCGGACCGCGCGGAATTCCTCGGCTTCAGTGTGGAACGCGACTTGCTCACATCAACGCACATGCGAGCGCTCCTCATTGTCTCCCTTTTCTCTCTCCTGGCCTGCGGCCGCGCCGTCCCGAACGACTTCATGGACGGAGGAACGGGTGGCGACGGTGGTGGCGGTGGCATCGGCGGCGGCGCGGGTGGCGGCATCGGCGGTGGCGTCGGCGGTGGCGTCGGCGGTGGCGTCGGCGGTGGCGTCGGCGGTGGCGTCGGCGGTGGCGTCGGCGGTGGCGTCGGC
>JBFMAB010000047.1:0-55300 GCA_040755835.1 Myxococcota bacterium | reverse complement strand
GCGCGCGCGCGCCGTCGTCGTCCTGCTGGTCATCGCCGCCGCGCTGTTCGGCATGGCGTTCCGCGGCCTGCTCGACCTCGTGGTGGCGGCGGTGTCCTTCGCCTCGCTGGTGACCGCCCACCGCATGCTGTCGGCCCCGGACCCGTCGACGGACCGGCAGGTGCTCCTCGCGTCGCTGCTGCTCGTCGCCGGGGCCGCGGCGCTCGCCGGCGAGCTCTGGTACGCGGCGTGCCTGCTGTTCTTCGGCGTCTTCGCCTGCCTGGCGCTGGGGCTTTCGGTGGCGGAGGGGCCGGTCGAGCGCGACGAGGACCTGCCGCTCGGTCCCGTGCTGCGGCAGATCAGCCTGGGCGTCGCGTTCGCGCTGGCCGGCGGAGTGGCCTTCTTCGTCCTCTTCCCGCGCCTGTCGTGGAACGTCGCCGCTCGCCGGGCCACGCCGCCGCTGCTCGGCGGGACGACCGGCATGACCGACCGCGTGCGGCTGGGCGGCGGCGGCAGCATCAAGACCAGCGCGCGCGTCGTGATGCGCGCCACCATCGAGCCCGACCCGTCCGTGGCGCGCCTCGAGCGCTATTGGGTGGGCCGGCACTTCGACTCGTTCGACGGCCGGGAATGGCGCGGCGCCGGCAGGGCCCGGAGCGCCGCTCCGCACGTGGTGGTGGGCCGGCCGGGGCAGACCCGGATCGTCCAACGCATCGAGCTGCTCCCGGCCTACGACTCCAGCACCCTGGTCGCCCTGGCCCAGCCGGTCGCCTTCGGCAGCGCCGTCGCGCTCAGCACCAGCGGCAGCGCGGCCGCGCAGCTCATCGAGGTCCAGGGCGAAGAGGTGCACTTCGCGGTCGACGCCAACGCCTACCGGTACATCGCGAGCAGCAGCGAGGATCCGTCCGAAGGAGCGACCATCGACCCCGAGCTCCGTCAGCGCGCCCTCTCGCTGCCGGCCGCCCTCGATCCCCGGGTCTCCGCGCTCGCCGAGCGCGTCGCCGGCTCCACCACGGATCCGGAAGGAGCCGCGCGCCGTCTGGAAACCTGGCTCAAGAAGAACCTCTCGTACACGCTGGACCTGCCGGGCGACGTCGACGACCCGTTGACGGACTTCCTCTTCGACCGGAAGGCGGGCCACTGTGAGCACTTCGCCACCGCGCTCGCGGTCATGCTCCGCACGCGCGGAATCCCGGCCCGGCTGGTCGGAGGCTTCTTCGGCGGGGAGCGCACGGGCGACCGGTACGTGGTGCGCGCCGGCGACGCGCATGCGTGGGTCGAGGCCTGGCTCGACGGGCGCGGCTGGGTGATGCTCGACGCGACGCCGGAGGCGGGTCGCGGCAGTCAGCCGCCCGCGCTCCTGGCGCGCCTGGTCGACTTCTACGAGCAACTCGAGGAGCTGTGGCGCAGCCGCGTGGTGGACTACTCGCTCCTCGACCAGGTGAATCTCGTCCGCGGACTCGTGCGTCCGCCCCCGCAGGGCGAACCGTCGGAGGAAGCGCCCGGCTTCCCGTCTGGCGACGTGCCGCTGCGCAGGCTCGCCGTCGCGGTCGCCGCCGGCCTGGTCACCGCCTGGCTGTGGCGCCGCCGGGGCCAGAGGCCGGGGCGCCGCCCCCACCCCGCCACCGCGCTTCTGGACGAGATCGAACAGCGGCTCGCGCGCGCCCACATCGCCCGACAGGAAGGCGAACTGCTCGAAGAGCTGTCCCGGCGGCTGTCGGCGGTGCAGCACCCCGCCGCGTCGGTGATCGCCCGGACGACGCGCCGGTACCTCGAGGCCCGCTTCGGCCCCAAGCCGCTGGCGAAGGGCGAGCGCAAGGCGCTTCTCGAGGCGCTCGATCGCGGCCTGGGCCCGTCCCACCCAGGCCACGAGAAGCGACGGGATTAGCTGGTAGAGTCTGCGGCCGTGCTGCTGCGGATCATCGAGATGCTGCTGCCAGTACGACGGGGGGAGCGCCGGCTCACCTTCACCCTGTTCCTGCACAGCCTCTTCGCGGTGGGCGCGTTCCTCACCGGGCGCACCGTGCGCGACGCGCTGTTCCTCGCGAACTGCGATCGCGCCACGCTGGCATGGATGTACGTGGCCTCCGCCCTCGGCGTGACGGCGGCGGGCCTGGTGTACACGCGGCTGGCGACCCGCTTGCGCCGCGACGTGATGGCGCTGTCGACGGCGGGCCTCTTCTCGGCCTTCTTCGTCGCCATCTGGGTGCTCGAGCGGCTGGTGCACGCCACCTGGCTGTACGCCGCGCTGTACGTCTACGTCGAAGTGATGGGCGCGATGGTGCTGGTCCAGTTCTGGACGCTGGCCAACGAGCTCTTCAACGCCCGCGAGGCGAAGCGCCTGTACGGCTTCATCGGCGCCGGTGGGACGATGGCCAACATCCTCATCGGGCTGTTGGCGGCGCGGGTGGCGACCGCGCTGGGCACCGCGGCGCTCCTGTTGATGTGCGCGGTGCTGCTCGCCGGCGCGGCGGCGGCCAGCTACGCGGGTGGTCGCCTGGGCCGGCAGCGGCTGTTCGCGCGCGCCGCGTCAGGAAGGTCGGGCGCGACCAAGCGGGCGGGTGGCGCGCAGCGGGTGCTCGGCGACTCGCACCTGCGCGCGGTGGCGCTGTTGTCCGCGGTCACGTTCCTCACGACGACGATCATCGACTTCGAGTTCAAGGTGGTCGCCGCGGACAAGGTGTCCGGCGATGCGCTGGCCGCCTTCTTTGGATACTTCAGCGCCGTCGTGGGCGTGCTGGCGCTGGGCCTGCAGCTGTTCGGCACCAGCCGGCTCCTCAACCGCGTGGGGGTGATCGGCTCGCTGGCCGTGCTGCCGGTGTCGCTGGCCATGGGCAGCGCCGCGCTCGCGCTGGTGCCCGCGCTGTGGGCCGCGTCGATGGCCAAGGGCGCCGACACGCTGTTCCGCTATTCGGTGAACGACGCCACCACGCAGATCCTCTACCTGCCCGTGCCGTCGCAGGTGCGCGTCGCGGCGAAGGCCTTCATCGATGGCGTGGTGAAGCCGATGGCGATCGGCCTCGCCGGCGTGCTGCTCGCGGCGTACCGGGCGTTCGGGGGCGGCGACCCGTACCGGCTGGCGTGGCTGTCGCTCTCGCTCTGCGTCGCGTGGATCGCCGTCGTCCTCGGACTGCGGGGGAAGTACTTGAAGAGCCTGCAGGAGAACCTGAAGCAGCGGCGCCTCGACCTCGAGTCGGCGCGCCACCGCGTCATCGACAGCAACACCAACTCGGTGCTGGAACGGGCGCTGTCGAGCGACGACGAGCAGGAGGTCTTCAACGCGCTGTCGCTCCTGCCCCACCTCGAGAAGCTGAGCCTCGATTCGCGCGTCGAGGCGTTGCTCGAGCACCCCTCGCCGCGGATCCGGGAGAAGGCGCTCGAGTACTACGCGCACCGGCAGACGATGCGCTTCGCGAACTCGGTGTTCCGACGCTTCGAGGATCCCGACCCTGCGGTGCGGGCCGCGGCCGTGGACGCCTTCTGCGCCATGGGCCGCGACAAGGCCGTGCGCAGCGTGCGCCACCTCCTGGACGATCCGGATCCGCGGATCCGCAGCGCCGCGGTGACGGGGATGATCCGCTTCGGTGGCCTGGACGGGGTGCTGGTGGCGGCCGAGGCGCTCAAGGGCCTCATCGACAACCCGGACCCCGCGATGCGCCAGCACGCCGCGCGGGTGCTCGGCGCGATCGGGGTGAAGAACTTCTACCAGCCGGTGCTGACGTTGATGAACGACGGCGACCTGCGCGTGCGGCGCGAGGCGATCACCGCCGCCGGCGTGCTCAGGAGCCCCGAGTTCGTGATCCCGCTCATCTACCGCACCCAGTCGCGCGACACCCTGCGGGAAGCCACCCAGGCCCTCACGCAGTATGGGTCGCAGATCATCCCCACGCTGAACAAGGTGCTGTCGAACCACCTCGAGGACCCGAGCATCCGCCGCGCCGTGGCCCGCGTGCTCGGCCGTCTGGGCACCAGCGAGGCCGTCGAGGTGATCGCCCAGCACCTCGACGAGCGCGACGAGGAGCTGCGCGGCAACCTGTACCGTTCGCTCGCGCGCGCGGTGAAGGGCAAGCGCCTGCTGCTGAAGGATCTGGCGCCGGTGCGAGCCGCGCTCCTGGCCGAGCTCGAGCGCGCCTACCGGGCGCTTCATCACGCGCAGCTGTTGGGGCTCAAGGCCGGGCCCGGGCCGGACACGCCCCGGAACGGCGAGGCGGCCGCCCGCGCGCTGCTGTGCTCGGCGCTCGAGGAGAAGGTGGCGCAGGTCGAGCGCCGCGTCTTCCTCCTGCTCGCGGTGCTCTACCCCGACGCGGACATGGAGCAGATCGCCGCCGGCATCTACGACGCCTCGGCCAGCGACGCGGCGCGCCGGCGTGGGAACGCCGTCGAGCTGCTCGACAACCTCCTCGACCGCGGCCTCAAGCAGCGCTTCCTGCCGCTCCTCGAGGAGCTGCCGCGCGCGGAGCGCCTCGCGCAGGTCGCCGCGCTCTACCCGCCCCCGCAGCTCGACGCCCCCCAGGTCCTCGCGGAGCTGGCGAAGGACGAGGCCGCCTGGGTGCGGGCCTGCGCGTTGTGGTGCATCGCCGAGACGGTCTCCGAGGCGCCCGGGCGTGAAGCGCTGCTGGAGCGCGCCGTGTCGGATCCGAGCCCCGTGGTGCGCGAGCTCGCGCTGGTGGCGCTCGACGGCAAGGCCCCGCACCGGGTGGGCCCGCTGGCGGAGCAGAAGCTGCGCGACGACGCGCCGATGGTGCGGCGCCAGGCGGCGTTGATCACCAGCCGCCTCGCCGCGCAGGCGTCACGCACGGGTTGACCACAGCACCCAGCCGCCGATCACCAGGAACAGCACGCCAGCCAGCCGCTGCAGCGTCCGCGGCGAGATGAACCGCGTCATCGCCTCGCCGGCGACCACCGCGATCGCCGTGGTGGTCACCAGCGCGAGCGCCGCGCCCACGAAGACTGACAGCCGCGACGTGCCCGCGGTGGAGAAAGACAGCGTCGCCAGCTGCGTCTTGTCCCCGAGCTCGGCGACGAAGACGGTGGCAAAGGTGGTCGCGACGAGCTTCCAGTCCATGGGCGCTGGAAAGCACAGTCCCCGGCGGGCTGGAAGCTTCGGTTGTGGACACGCGCGCCCATCGGGCCGAGGATCGCCACCGTCCGTCTGAATGATCACCACCGTCGAGAAAGTGCTGTTCCTCAAGTCGATCGACCTGTTCTCGCAGATCCCCGGCGAAGACCTGGCCGCGGTCGCGCTCATCTCCACCGAGGAGCAGCGCGACCAGGGCGACGAGATCTTCGCCGAGGGCGAGTCCGGCGACGCGCTCTACCTGGTGATCGACGGGAAGGTCCGCGTGCACAAGGCCGATCGGGTGATCGCCGAGCTCGGTGAGCGCGAGTGCTTCGGCGAAATGGCGATTCTCGACGCGGCGCCCCGCTCGGCCACCGTCACCGCCGTCACGGACACGAGCCTGCTCAAGATCACCCGCGAGGACTTCCAGGAGATCATGTCCGAGAAGCCGGAGATCGCGCAGGGCATCATCCAGGTGCTGACCCGGCGCCTGCGCGACGCGATCCGCTAAGGGTACGCCGAGGTGGGACAATGCGGAGACATCGCGGCCCGCGGTCGGCGCCTCGCGAGTACACTCCGCTCCCATGGCTGGTCGCGCCCCGGCACCTCCGCACAAGAGCATCGCTCCGTCGCCCAACGCCCAGGCTCCCAACGCGGATCCGATGTCGGACCCGGAGCTGAAGAAGCAGGTCGAGGCCGCGCGCGGCGTCGCCTTTCACCTGCTCAAGGGCATCAAGGTGATCGGCATGTACCGCCACAACGAGGCGAAGTACGGCGAGTACCTGCAGAAGGCGTGCGACGCGCTGGCCGAGTACCACAAGCAGTACGGCGCGCTGCAGCTCAAGGTCGAGCTCACCAACTTCACGCTGCACAAGCAGGACCTGTTCAGCGAGGACAACCCGATCCCCTACAAGTTCTACAAGGACGGCATTCGCCAGCTGATCTTCCGCCCCGGCTTCACGGTGGAGGAGCTGACGATCTTCACGGTGATCGCCCTGTCCGATCCCGATCGCGGCGCCGAGGACCTGAACCACCAGCTCTGGCGCGCCCAGATGCCGCACTTCGAATACATCATGGTCGAAGGCTTCAAGATGGACGAGTTCTCCGAGGAGGAGATCCAGGTCGAGGTCGACAAGGTCGTCGACTACCTGCAGCGCCGCTTGAGGTCGAACAACGAGGACTACCTGCGCTTCGCCCGCCTCACCGAGGCCGACCTGGAGATCAAGCTGGACGACGTCGAGCAGATGCGCGGTCTGGTGATCACCGGCGTCACCGCCACCCCCGACCTCAAGGCGCGGCTGCAAAAGGACATTCACGAGGAAGAGAACGTGCGTCTCTTCCCGAAGCTCATCAGCGCCGTCTTTCAGGTGGTCGAGTCCGGCATCGACGACGCCGAGCTGCTCACCGACATGTTCACCCAGCTGCTCGACGCGATGCTCCTGCAGGAGGACTTCGCGCTCATCAACCAGGTCGTCCTCAAGCTGCGCGCGATGGAGCAGCGCTCCGGCACCGACAGCGCCATCGGCCAGCTGCTGACCTCCTTCATCGCGCGCATGGGCGAGGAGCAGCGCGTCAACCGGGTGGGCGACGTACTCAAGTTCTCCAAGCTGAAAAATCCCCAGGACCTGGTGCGCTACCTGTCGAACCTGGGCCGCGAGGCGGCGCCGCTGCTGCTCGACGTGCTCGAGGTGCTCGAGATCCCCGAGAACCGCACGCTCGTGTGCGACGTGCTGGTGCCGGTCGCGAAGGACTACCCCGAGCCCTTCGTCGACCGAATCCGCTCGACCGACCGGCCGCAGCTGCAGCGCGACCTCGTCTACATCCTCGACCGCTCTGGGCACCCGGAGAAGCTCAAGTTCTTCCAGTCGCTGCTCAAGTCCAAGAACCTGGCGCTCAAGCTCGAAGTGATGGCGATCATCGCCAAGGGCCGCACCGGCGAGGCGCGGAACATGATCGCGTCGTTGCTCAACGATCCCATCATGCAGGTGCGGATCCAGGCGGCGCGCGTGCTGCCCGAGTTCGACCGCGAGAAGGCCTTCGTCGACCTGATGAAGCTGGTGAAGGAAAAGAACTTCGAGGCGAAGAAGCCCGAGGAGCGCGAGGCGCTCTACGCCGCCATCGGCTCCACCGGCCTGGGCGGCGCGATCGCCTACTTCAGCCAGCTCTTGCAGACGAAGGCGGGCCTCTTCAACAAGCAGCGGGTCATCGACGACAAGCTGCTGGCCGTCGCGGGCCTCGGCGGCGCCGGGACGATCCAGACAGCGAAGCTGCTGCAAGAGGTCGCCGAGGACAAGTCGCAGCCCGCCGAGGTGGTGAAGGCGGCGCGCATTCACCTCGCGCGCGTGCGCAAGCAGTTGTTCGGCACCGCGGAACATCACGAGGGCTGACCCATGGCGGACAACCTTCAGATCACCCGCAGCGCGGAGGCCGACGACGCCAAGATCGACGTCTTCGGCCGGGACAGCAACGAGAAGCTGCAGGCACTGGGCAAGTCACTCGTCTCCGCGCTCTACATGCTGGTCCGCTCGGTGAAGATGTACGACCCCGACAACAACGTGTTCGAGAAGCCGCTCGCGCAGCTCCAGGACACGATGAACCAGATCATCCGCAAGGACGGGAAGCTGGAGCTCATGGGCGTCAAGCAGTCGTTCTACCTGAACGGCATGCTGGTGAAGGTCGACATGGCCGCGCTCGACAACGTCCGTTACCTGCTCGAGGAGATGCGCGCGAAGGACGTCGGCGGGCTGACGATGATGCGGTCGGTCACCGTGCCCGAGCTGAAGAACTTCATCTGGATCTTCTCGAAGGACCAGACTGATGACGCCGGCGAAGACGGCGTGCACGGCCGCAAGCTGATGTCCATGAAGCTGGCGAAGTGGTCCAAGCTCAAGGACAAGCTCGAGAACGAGAAGGACGAGTCCGAGGCGAAGCTGGACCGCAAGAAGTACGCGCTCACCTGCTACGGCCGCGCGATCTTCTTCATCCGCAAGTACATGGAGTCGCTGCGACGCGGGACCCCGCTGAACACCTCGAAGTCCCTGCGCATCATCCAGGACTTCGTGGACATCTCCCTCGATCACCGCCAGCACTTCCTGGGGCTCACCACCACACGCACGGACTCGGAGTACCTGAGCTACCACCAGGTCAACACCTGCCTGATGGCGATCGTGGTCGGCGCCGAGATGGGCCTCACCAAGCCGCAGCTGCGCGACCTCGGCTACATCGCGCTGTTCCACGACGCCGGCATGGGCACGGTGCCCGACGAGGTGCTGAACAAGCGCGGCGCGCTGTCCGCCGAGGAGCGCGCCATGATCAACAAGGCGCCCCTCGTCGC
Organism: Myxococcota bacterium; assembly: GCA_040755835.1. Lineage (GTDB taxonomy): Bacteria > Myxococcota > Myxococcia > Myxococcales > Myxococcaceae > JADLDB01. Next base: position 46,928 of record JBFMAB010000047.1, on the reverse strand, counting down.
GGTCCGCAACATCCTCCGGGAGAAGTCGATCAACCGCGGCACCCTGCTCCGCCTCGTCACCACGTTCGAACACAAGGTCGACTTCGGCACCGCCGTCCGCGACGCGCAGGGCAACATCCAGATGATCATCCCCAAGGCCAACCTCGGCCTGTACGCGAAGATCATCTCGATGTGCGCGACATACGACGCGCTCACCTCGAAGCGCCCGTTCCGTGATCCGTACGGCCCCGAGGTCGCGCTGATGCTGATGTGGACGGAGATGCGCAACAAGTTCGACCCCGATCTGTTGCGCGTCTTCATGCGCGTGATGGCGATCGCGCCCATCAAGGTGCTGACCAAGCGCCAGCAGTCGCTGACGATCGGCATGCTGTAGCGGCTACTCCTCGGCGGCGAGCACGTCCTCGGCGGCGCGGAAGTCGGCGGGCACCGGGGCCGTGAAGCAGAGCCGGCGCCCGGTCCGCGGGTGCGGGAAGACGAGCTTCCACGCGTGCAGCGCCTGTCGGCCGATGACCTCGGGCCGGCGCGAGGCGCGCGTGCCATACAGATCGTCGGACACCAGCGGGTGTCCCGCCTCGGCGAAGTGCACGCGAATCTGGTGCGTGCGGCCCGTCTCGAGCCGCACTTCGACGCGCGCGGCGTGCGCGAAGCGCCGCGTCACCCGCCAGTGGGTGACCGCTTCCTTTCCGCGCACCACGCGGCCGGTGAACTTGCGCCGCTGCGTCGGGTGGCGGCCGTGCAGCGTGCGGAAGGTGCCCTCGTCGGCCGGCTGGCCGTGAACGAGGGCGACGTACACCTTCTCGACCTCCCGCGCCTTGAAGGCGGCCTGCAACGTAGCGAGCGCCTCGTCGTGCTTGGCGATCACCAGGACGCCCGAGGTGTCCTTGTCGAGCCGGTGGACGAGCCCCGGGCGCAGCGCGCCGCCGACGCCCTTCAGATCCTTCACGTGGTGCAGCAGCGCGTTGACGAGCGTCCCGCCGCGGTGCCCGGCCGCCGGGTGCACGACCATGCCCGCGGCCTTGTCGAGCACCAGCAGGTCCGCGTCCTGGTACAGGACGGCGAGCGGCAGATCCTCGGCGGCGGGCTCGGCAGGCTCCGGAGGCGGCACCTCGACGAGGACGGACTCGTGGCCCTTGATGCGTTGCGAGGCCCGGGCCGGCCGCCCGTCGATGGACACCTGCCCGGCGGCGATCAACGCCTGTACGCGCGAGCGGCTCAACGATGGGAGGTGAGCGGCGAGGAATTGATCGAGCCGCGCGCCGCGATCGGCCTCGGAGGCCTGGACGCGCGAGGAGCCTGCGCCGCCGGTGGACTTCGTCACCAGATCTTCGACTTCACGTGCCCCTTGGGCTTGATGATGATGTCGCAGATGGCGCGGTCGAAGAAGTTGGTGCCGCCGTAGATCTCCGCGCTCACGCGGCTCTTGAAGAGCTCTCGGCCCTCTTCAATCTCGTCCTTGAGGATCTCGAACAGGTTGTCCTGCTCGATCCCCTGCACGATCTTCCGCTCGTTGTACAAGCTGATGTCGGATGCGATCGCGCGGGCCAGCCGCATCGCCTTCATCTTTTCTTCTTCGGTCATCGCGATCTCGTATTGTTCTGTGCTGGCCCCGTGGGGTCAACCTTTCGCGCGGCGCGCGTCCACGAAGGCGAGGTAGCTCCTGGACACCCGCAGCCCGTCCAACCCGAGCTCCCGGGCGAGGTTCATCAGGATCCCGCGGAGGTACACCGGCGCAGGGAGGGCCTCGTAGCGATCCCCCTCGACGTTCTCGAGATGTCGCACGCTGATGCGGGTGCGCTCGGACAGTTGGAGGAGCGTGAGGCCGCGGGCCATCCGCACCTGGCGCAAGAGGTCGCCGTTGAACTCGACGCCCGCGGGCACCTCGTAGGGACGCGGCCGGGGCTCGGCGCGGTACTCCCGCGGCGTCGCGCGGGCGGGGACGATCGAGACCTCGGCGTCGTCGGAGTGCCGCCTGACGTCGGTGTCGGCGGCCGCATCCGCCGCGGTGGGCGTGGGCACCGGCGCAGCGTCCAGCCGCGGGTCCGTCGCGCCCGCCTCTGCCGGCGCCCTGTCCGGCGCGGGCTTCGCGTCCACGGCACTCGCCGCCGCTTCAGCCGGCGCGCTCGGCCCCGATGCCCCGAGCGCAGGGCGGGACTCCATGGAGGTCGCCGGCTCCGGAGGGGCCTCCGCCTGCGCGAGGGCAACTGGCCTCGTCTCGTCCCGGACGCCCACGTCAGCGGTCGACGCGGAGGCCTCGCTCGCGGGCGCAGCCAGTGCCGCCACAGCCGGCGCGGAGACGGACTCCCCGGGCGGCGCGGGCGCCTCCGGCGTCGCGGGGGCAGACGTCGGCGGTGAGGGTGTCCGGGGCGCCGCCCAAACGGTCGGAGCCGACCCCGCGGCCGGCGCAGGCGACTCGTGTGCATCGGGGCTCGAAGGAACGACGGTCACCGAAACGGGCGCCGACGACAAGGCCGGCGTGGAGGCGCCCACCGCGCTGGCTGCCTGCGCGACCGAGACGGGCGTCGGCGCGGCGGATGGCTCCGCCGGCCTGGGCGAAGGCGCCGAAGCCACCCGCGCCGGCACCGAGTACACGCTCGCGGTGGGCGCCGACGGAGCCGGAGCCGGCGCGGACACCCACGCAAAGCCCTGCGTCCACCCGCCGGTGCTGGCGACGGTCGCGGGCGACACGGGCTTCGGTGGCACCGCCGCGGCCTTCGGCGCACCTGGGCGATCCCTCGGCGGGAGCCCGATGGTCGCGTCGTACGCATCCCGCCGCGCCTCGTCGGTCAGCACCTCCAGCGCCTGCTTGAGCCGCTGCCGCAGCAGCTCGGCGCTGGCCGGATCGACCAGCCCGTACAGGGCCACCTGCTCCTCCGCGTACAGCCGCGTCAGCCGGGCGTAGGCGCTGCGAATCTCCGCGGCGTCGGCGCCCACGGACACCTCGAGCACCTCGTAGTGCGTCTGGGACTGGAACGACTTCACCGATCCAATGCAATCAGGTTTTCCGCGAGGCGCAACACACCACCGGCGGCGGCGCTCTCGGGGAAGGCGTGCATGAGGGCCTTGCGGGACCGCACCGCCTGCCAGACCGCGTCGTCGTGGCTCACGCTGCCGAGGTAGCCGAGCTCGAGCCCGAAGAACTTCTTCCACGCGGACGCGACCGTCGGCCCCACGTCGAAGTCGGCCCGCGTCCTCGCCTGGTTGATAACGATCCACGGGTGGAACCCACCCAGCGCGTGCTCGAGCCGGGTCGCCGCCGCCGGATCGGTCAGCCGCAGGTCGGCCACCACGTCCCACGGCGAGCGCGCTGGAGAGCCGTCGCGCGGAGCGATCGCCGTGCCGACCCGCTGCGCGAATTCGTCCTCGGGCAAGGTGCCCTGCAGCCGGCGGAAGAACGCCGCCTTGATGAATCGGTACGCGTTCTCGATCGACGTCGGCTCCGGCAGCATCACCACCACGCCGGTGTCTGCGACGAGGAAGAAGTCGAGCACGTTGAAGCTGGTGCCGGCGCCGAGATCGAGCAGCACGTAGTCGACGTCGAGCGTCCTCAGGTGCCGTAACAGCTTCACCTTCTGCGAGTGCTTCGGGTTCGCCGCGTCCAGCCCATCCGACGCGCCCGACACCAGCGACAGCCCGTCCACGCCCGTCGGCACCAGCAGCTCCTCGACGCGCGCCACGCGTTTCTCGACGAAGTCCGACAGACCCACGGCCGGCTGGGGAATGCCGAGGCACGTGTGCAGATTCGCGCCGCCGAGGTCCGCGTCCACCAGCACCACGCGCGCGCCGCGCTGCGCCAGGGCGATGCCCAGGTTGGCCGACACCAGAGACTTGCCGATGCCGCCCTTCCCTCCGCCGATCGCGATGATCCGCCGCGCGCGCGTCTTGCGGCTCGGCCCCTCGGCTCTCGCGCGGACCAGGTCGATGACCCGGGCCTCGTTCTCCTGCGTCATGGCGCTCTTCTAATCCTCTCCCAGCTCGACGTTCCAATACGACGCATCGGCCAGCGTGAGGAAGGGCAACCAGGCCCGCACGGTGTCCTTCCGCGCGGTGCCGCGGAGCAGCGGCGTCCACTTCGGGCGAACCGGCGCGCGCGCCAGCTTCATACCGGCCTGCTCGGGCGTGCGACCGCCCTTCCGCAGGTTGCACTCGATGCACGAGCAGACGACGTTCTCCCAACAGGTCCGCCCGCCCTGCGCGCGCGGCACGACGTGATCGAGGTTGAGCTCGCTGCGCCTCAGGTGCCGGCCACAGTACTGGCAGGTGTCCTTGTCACGCGCGTAGATGTTGAGGCGCGAGAAGCGCACGCGCACCTTCGGCAGCTTCTCGAAGGCCGTCAGCACCAGCACCCGCGGAACGCGGATCCGCCGGTCCACGGTGCCGATCGCTTCTTCCTCGACGGCCGCGGACAGCGCCGCCCAGTCAGCGAAGTCGTACAGGCGGTATTGCTCGTCGATCGCGCGGGCGACCCCCTGGTACAGCAGCGTGATCGCCCGCTTCACATTCGTCACGTGAACGGGTTGGTAGTGACGGTTCAGCACCAGGACGGCGGCGTTCACCATGCGTCCCCCCTGGCTGCGGCCACGCAGCCGGCCACCACGTCGACGTCGGCGTCCGGCAGGCACCGCACGTCCAGCCACAGCTCGTCGTCCGCGATGCGCGCGACGACGGGTGGTGTTCCGGCCCTCAGGCGCTCGTGCAGCACCGCGGCGGGGGCGCCTACCACCGCCACCGCGAACGACGGGGGCTCGGCGAGCGGCATCGAGCCGCCGCCCACCCGTCCCTTCACCTCGACGACGCGCGGCTCGATGCCTGCGCGCTGCAGCGCCGCTGCGAGCCTGCGTGCCCGCGCCTCGAGAACGTCGCGCTTCGCCGTGAGCATCGCGCGCGCCGGCACCTCGGCGGCGTCCAGCCCGTCGCGGTACAGCTCGAGCGTCGCCTCGAGCGCCGCGACGGTCAGCTTGTCGATGCGCAGCGCGCGGTTGAGCGGGTGCCGCTCGAGCTGCGCGATGAGCGCCTTCTTCCCCACCACGAGGCCCGCCTGCGGCCCACCGAGCAGCTTGTCACCGCTGAACGAGACGAGGTCCGCGCCAGCGGCCACCACCGACGCCACCGTCGGCTCGCTGGTGAGCCCCTCGCCGTGGAGCGGCACGAGCGCACCGCTGCCCAGATCCTCGAAGAGCGGCACGCCCTTCTCCCGGGCGAGCGCGGCGAGCTCCTTCGTGGTGACCTCCTCGGTGAAGCCCACCACCGCGAAGTTCGAGCGGTGCACCTTCACCAACAGGCCCGTGCCGGGTCCCAGCGCCTGATCGTAGTCGCGCAGCCGCGTGCGGTTGGTGGTGCCCACCTCGACCAGCCGGGCGCCGGACTGCTTCATCACGTCGGGTACGCGGAAGCCGCCGCCGATCTCCACCAGCTCGCCTCGGGAGACGATCGCCTCCCGGTCCTTCGCCAGCGCGCTCAAGGTCAGCAGCACCGCCGCCGCGCAGTTGTTCACCACCAGCGCCGCCTCGGCGCCGGTGAGCGCGCACACCAGGTCCACCACGTGCGCGTAGCGGCTACCACGCTCACCCTCGTCGAGGTCGAGCTCGAGGTTGCAGTACCCGCGCGCGACGGCAGCGAGGCGCTCGATCGCCCGCTCGGCCAGCGGCGCCCGCCCCAGGTTGGTGTGCAGCACCACGCCGGTCGCGTTCAGCACCGGCCGCAGACGGGGTCGGGTGAGGCGCGAGACCGCGTCGGTGATATCGGCGTCGTCGAAGCCCCGCTCCTCCCCTCCCAGCAGGCGCGCGCGCGCCGCCGCCACCGCCTCCCGCAGCGCACGCACCACGAGGGGCCGGGGTTGTTGGGCCAGCAGGGACGACACGGCCGGTCGAGCCAACAGCTCGTCGATCGAAGGGAGCGCGCGCAGCCGCTCCATGCGTCTCGCCTCGTCCATGACGACTGAACGTCAGTCTAGCCAACCCCCCTCGCGAGAGCGACTTTGGAAGACAAACACCGGGTTCGCACGGGCAGCGAGGGTGTGCTGTCCCAGGCGTGGAGCGCGACCCGGCGGCGCGTGGGAGCTCCTTCCGTGGTGAGCTGGAAACGCCTTCGCCGCGCGCGCATCGGCCGGGCAACATGGGGCGCCGGGGTCCTGTGCTTCCGTGGACCAGCGCCCAGCGCCACCCCGTGAGAGGTGGCCCTCTGTGCTCCATGTCGCTCGACGACGCGCGCCCGACGAGCAGGCGCCCATCACCCGTTTGAACAGCCGACCCCGAGTCAGTCTTCCTCGAGGCTGCCGTGCCAGTACGTGAGATCCCTCAGCCAGTTCTTCCAGGTGTCGGGCATGCCCTTCGACCAGGTGAACGTCAGGCGCAGGGTGTCCGGGAGCTTCGTGGGCTTCACCGGCGCCGTGCGCAGCGTCATGCGAGCCTGCGCCGGCGTCTTGCCGCCCTTCGCCTGGTTGCAGGGAACGCAGGCGATCACGATGTTCTCCCAGTGCGTCCCACCGCCCTGAGACCGCGGCACGACGTGATCGTACGTGGCCTCGCTGCGAGCCAGCTTCTGACCGCAGTACTGGCACTCGCCGTGGTCCCGCGCGTACACGTTCTCACGGCTGAAGCGGATCACCGGCTTGCGGCGCTTCAGCATGCGCAGGAAGCGGACCACCGACGGCATCTTCACCTCGAAGGTCACCGAGCGGATGGTCCGGTCCTCGTATTCTTCGACGATCTCCACCTTTCCGAGGAACAGGAGGGTGATGGCGCGCTGCCAGGGGATGCGGGCGACCGGCTGCCAGCCAGCGTTCAGGACGAGCGTTTCCATGGTGTCGGTCTCCTTTCCCCGGCCAGGCCGGCCTTCGAGTCGTGCTCCGCGACGGACGGACGAACCCGCCCGCCATTCCTGAACGGATCACACGAGCGACAGGCCTGTGTGGGCAAGTCGCACCGTCTCTTGCGCTAGCCCTTGGTGGCTGGGACCGGCTCGAATGGGGCGACCGTCCGGGCCACGTCGGCCGGCGCGTAGAGCAGCTTGTAGGTGGTGTAGCTGCGCAGCACGCGCTTCACGTAGCCGCGCGTCTCCTGCAGGGGGATCTGCTCGACCCAGGCAGCCAGGTCCTCGTCCCCGTACTCCCGGCGCCACCGGCCCACCGCGGACTCGCCGGCGTTGTAGCCGGCCAGTGCGAACTGCTTCACACCGTGCGCGCGCAGCAGGAGGTCCGACAGGTACCGCGCCCCGAGGCGGATGTTGAGATCCGGCTCGAGCAGCTGCGCCTGCGACGGCCGCTTCAGCTTCAGCTTCGAGGCCACCTCGGCGGCGGTGGCCGGCATGAGCTGGCACAGGCCCAGCGCGCCGGCCCAGCTGAGCGCCTTCGGGTCGAGCGCGCTCTCCTCGCGCATCAGCGCCTGCAGGAGGTCCGGATCCAGCCCGTCGGCCGCGGCGCTGTGCGTGACGACGAGGTCGCGAAAGGCCTTCGGGTAGGCGATTTCCCAGACGGCGCGCCGCTCGGCGGTGATGGGCCCCGCGAGATCGCCGCGAAGCCACAGCCGCGCGAGGCCATGGGCCTGCCGCTCCATGCCCGACTGCGACAGCACCAGCACCAGGACGCGCACCGATTCCCGGGGGAGCGCCGAGCGATCGATCGCCAGCACCTCGCTCGGCACGAGCTCGCCGAAGCCCAGGCGCAGGAGCTCCACCGCGGCGCGGAAGCGGCTGTCGGTGGCGAGTGGCCCGAGCGGCGCGGGGAACGGATCCGCCGCCTCCGGCGCGGCCCGCAGCTCGGCCCGCAGGCTCGCGCCGCGCTCGGGATCCAGGACCTCGACGCGCTCGCGGGAGATGAGCCCGTAGTAGGTCGCCGGGTGCCCGAGCGCGTTCTGCGCCAGCAGGGACACGGCCTCGTCGCGCTTGCCCAACTGCTCCAGCACGCGGGCGCGCCAATACCGCGCACGCTCCACCTCGGAGCCCTCCTCGGCGTTCGCGTAGCGGCCCTCGAGCTCCTCGAGGAAGATCTGCGCCTCGTCCAGCTTCCCTTCCTGCCAACGCACCCAGAACAGCTTGAAGAGCGCTTCCGCGGCGAAGTCGCCCGACGCGTAATCATCGACGACGTCGATCAGCCGCTCGACGGCGCGATCCACCTCGCCCCGGCGCAGGTGCACGTCGGCGGCGAAGAAGAGCGCGTCGTCCGCCAGCGGGTGCGACGGGTAGGCCTTCGCGAGCGCGGTGTAGGTGCCGCTGGCGAGCGCGGGCGCGCTGATGCCCTGGCTGAAACCGAGCGTGTACAGCGCCCTCGCGCGGATCTCCGGGTCCTTGCAGTGCTTCACCACCGGCGCGAGCGTCTGCACGGCCAGTTGGTGCTTGCGCAGCTTGCGGTAGCCCTTCCCCACCGCGAAATGCGCGCGGCAGGCGGTCGCGTCGGGCAGCGCCAGCGCCGGCAAGAGGGGCTCGATGAGCGCGATGCCCTGCGCGTTGCGGTGCGCGTCGATGAGCGCCTCGCCGCGGGTGACGATCGCGTCGGTGCCGACCTCGGACAGGTCGCCCAGCCGGCCCTCGGCCCGCGCCGCCTCGCGCTTCGCCATCGGGTGCGCCGACCACACCTTGAGCAGCGCCTCGCGCTCGCGCTTCTTGTCGCCCTTCCACGCGAAGACGTCGGCCTGCACCATGAGGGCCTCGGCGCCCACGTCGCGGCCCCAGGGCGGCGCGGGGCGATCGATCCACGGGGCGATCAGCTCGAGCGCCTCGCGGGGATTCTGGAGGCGGGTGAGCGCGCGGGCGCGGCCCAGCTTCGCGTCGATCGCAAGCCGCGACTGCGGGGACACCTGCGCGTAGACCCGTTCCGCGGCCGTCCAGTCCCTGCGCGCCTCGAAAGCCTGCCCCGCGTGGACGAGGCAGCGGTCCTTCAGCGCCGGGTAGTCGGCGGCCAGCGACTCGAACTCGGGGCCGGCGAAGGCGTCGTCGCGCGCGCGCAGCGCGGCGAGCGCCCGGAGGAAGCGCACCGGCGGCGTCGGCGCCACCTCGTCGAGAATCGCCCGTGCCTGCGAGTACTTCCCGGCGTCGAACGCGGCCTTCGCCTCGGCCAGGCGTCCTTCGGCGAAGTACGGCGCGAGGTCGGTCCGGTCCAGCGTCGGCCCCTGATCCTTCGGCTGCGGCGCGGCGGGCAGCGCCGGGAAGGCCGGGTTGGCGACGCGGAGCAGCTCGGTTTCGGTGGCCGCCTCGGCCTCGTCGGCCGCCGGGGGACCGCCCACGTCGTCAGGGTCTTCCTGCGCCAGGGCCGCCGTGCTCAGGCACAGCGCCAGGGCGAACATCGGGGGGAGCCGCACGAACCGCATCGTACACGGCTAGGATGTGGGTCAACTTCATGGACATTCGCACCCAGTCCAGCCTGCTCGCGGCCATCGTCGGCCTGGCGTTGGGCGTGTCCATGCTGCTGCGGCCCCAGCGGGCGCGGGTGCTGTCGCTGTTCGGCGTCTTCGCGCTGTCGGTGGGCGGCTTCCACCTCGCGCGCTTCTTCGAAGGCATCTTCCCGTTCTCCACCGGCTTCACCTCGGGGCGCATCGCGATGGGCGCGACGATCGTCCTCGGCGCGCTGGTGCCGTCGACCGCCCTCTCCTTCTTCCTCGAGTTCTTGTCCTTCAGCCCGCGCGCGGCGCGCTACGGCCAGCGGGCGTCGCTCTTCTCGCTGCTGCTCGGCCTCGCGGTCGGCGCGACGCCGCTCGCCGAGATGCTGTGGGCACGCGTCGCCGTCTCGGCGTGGGTGCTGCTCGCGCTGTCCTTCTCCGTCTCGCTGATCCTCGCGCGCATGCGGAAGTCGGAGTCGCGCATCGATCGGATCCGGCTCCTCTACCTCGCGGTGGGCGCGGCGGCGTCGGTGGTCTTCTCCGGCCTCGACTTCCTCGGGCGCTTCGACATCCCCTTCCCCACGCTGGGGCCGATCGTCTCCACGCTGTACCTGTTCTTCCTGTCGCAGACGCTCTTGCGCCTGCGGCTGATGGACCTGCACGAGCTGCTGGGGAAGATCGCCTCGCAGGCGGTACTGGCGGCGATCCTCGCCGTCGTCTTCGTCGTGCTGACCGCGTGGGTCGAGCGCAACGCCAGCCTCTACCTCTTCAACACCATCGTCGCGGCCTTCGTGATGCTGATCCTGCTCGAGCCGCTGTCTGAGTGGGTCGAGGAGCGCGTGGTGGCGCTCTTCTTCCGCCAGCGCTTCGCCTTCCTCGAGTCGACCCGGCAGCTCGCGCGCCGCACCGCGCACGTCATCGATCCGCCCGCGTTGGCGGCGATGCTGCTGGACGGGCTCAACGAGACGCGCCGCGTGACGCATGCCTCCATCTACCTGCTCGCGGAGGACCGCCCGGGCTTCCGCCTGCTGGACAGCCGCGGCCCGCAGCCGGCGCTCTTCGTCGACGCGGGCACCGCCCGGGCGCTGGTCGGCCGCAGCGAGCGCGCGCAGCTCCTCGAGACCGTCGAGCGCCGCATCGCCGAGCTGAAGGCCCAGCCGACGGAGGCCCGCAAGTCCCGCGACGAGCTGCGCCGCCTGAGCGAGGTGCGCCAGCTGATGCAGCAGATGCGCGCGGGCATCACCGTGCCGCTGGTCGGGAACGATCGCGTGCTGGGCTTCTTGAACCTCTGGGACGAGCGCGTGCCCGAGGCCTTCGCGTCGGACGAGATCGCCGTCATCCTCACGCTCGCGGACCACTTCGCCACGGTCGTCGAGAACTCGAAGCTCTACGACAAGATGCGCGAGCGCGACCGCCTCGCTGCGCTCGGCGAAATGTCCGCCGGCCTCGCGCACGAGATCCGCAACCCGCTGGGCGCGATCAAGGGCGCCGCGCAGTGCCTCGATCCGAAGGAGCTGCCCCCCGAGGAGCGCGAGTTCATCGAGGTCATCGTCGAGGAGGTGAACCGCCTGAACGGCGTCGTCACCGCCTTCCTCGACTACGCCCGCCCGCTCAAGCAGAACTTCGGACCGACCGATCTCAACGAGGTCGTGCAGCGCACGCTGCGTCTCATCCAGACCGGGCTGCCGAGCCACGTCACCGTGAGGGAGGAGTTGACGGAGGGGCTCGCCCGCGTCGACGCGGACGCGGAGCAGCTCAAGCAGGTGCTGATCAACCTCGTGCAGAACGCGGTCCAGGCGCTCGGCGACGAGGAAGGCACCATCACCATCCGCACGACGAAGCCCGAGCGCTTCGGCGATTTCCGCTCGCCCGAGATGGTGGAGCTGCAGGTATCCGACACCGGACCCGGCATCCCCGCGGACCAGCAGGTGAACATCTTCGTGCCGTTCTTCACCACCAAGCAGCAGGGCACCGGCCTGGGGCTCGCGATCTGCCAGCGCATCGTGAAGAACCACGGCGGGACGATCACCGTGCAGAGCCGCGCGGGCGAAGGCACCACCTTCGTGATCCGCCTGCCGGCGCTGGCCGCGGAGAGCGAAGAGCCCGCCCCGCCGCCGGCCGAGGGTACGCCGATGCCGGGCGCGGTCGCCGCGCCGGTCCGCGCCGCCGAGGAGAAGCGATCCCGCCGGGAGAAGCGCCGCCGGAAGGCGAGCTGACCGTTACAGCGTCAACAGCCGCCGGCGGATCGTGAGCTCGAAGGGCTGCCCGCCCCGCTCGAAGCGCAGGCGCACCGGCGTCCCCGCGGGCCCGCGGATCCGGTTGACGATCTGCTGCAGCGGCACGCCGGCCACGGGGATTCCCTCGACCGCGAGGATCTGGTCGCCGGGCAGCACGCCGGCACGCTCCGCCGGACCGCCCTCGTTCACCTCCGACACGCGCGCACCGGAGGAGGTGGGCTCGAGCACCATGCCGACGCCCTCGAACTGCATGGCGTCGGGCTGCGGCCGCGCGTTCGGCATCGGCTGCAGGGCGACGTCCCAGCGATCGCCGTCGGCGGCCCGACGCCACTGCTGCCCGAAGCCGTCGCGGTGCACCACGAGGTTGGCCGAGCGCGGCACCGGCGGCAGCTGGAACTCGCCGCGCGCGTCCGTCACCACCCCTACCCGGCTGCCGCGGCCGATCGGCCCGCTGTAGGCGTCCACGCGCGCGCCCTCGAGCGGCAGCTGCGTCGATGCGTCTCGCACCGTACCCCGCACCGTGACGGACGTCTCCAGCGACAGCCGGACGTCGGCGCCGGCCTCGGTGACGTTGACGGTGACGGGCGGGCTGCGGCCGCGGCCGGCGACCTCCAGCATCAGTTCCCACGGGCCGTTGGGCAGCTCGAGCCGCGTCACGCCGTCGGGCGCGAGCACCAGCTGCTGCCGCACCGCGCCCGTCTCGCCGCTGCGGGCGAGGAGCAGGCCGTCGGTGACGGGCGCGCCGGTGTCGTCGATCAACCGGACGATCACCGGCCCCTTCTTCAGCGTCAGCACCACTGCGTCCCCGGCTCGCGCCCGCGTCGTCGCCGCGCCGGCTGGCCCCTCGGCGTCCACGGAGACGAGCTCCGCCGGGAGGCCCTCGAAGTGGAAAGCGCCCTGCGCGTCGGTGACGGTCTCCGCCGCGGGGCCCGACCAGTCGCCGCTGCGCCAGCGCACGCGCACGCCCGCGGACGGCGGCACCACGCGGCCGTCCAGCACGCCGCCCGCCTGCACCGTCACCGTCCACGCGCGCCCATCGCCCTGGTGCTCGAACGGCCCGGCGAGCGCGACGTAGCCGGCGAGCCGCACCTGCACGAGGTAGTTGCCGAAGAGGAGCGAGTCGAAGCGGAAGCGCCCGTCGAGACCGCTCGTCGCCCAGGCCGCCACCTCCTCGTTGGACGCGTCGACCGCCGCCAGCTGGGCGCCCGGCAACGGCACGCCGCCGCGCAGCACCACCCCCTCGGCCGAGGCGGCGTCCCCCGCCTCCAGCACGAGGCCCTGCTTCCGCTCGCCCACCGCGAGGCGAACGAAGGGGCCCTTCACCCGTGTGCCGCGCGGGGTCACCGCCGTCAGCTGCAAGCCGCCCGCCGGCGCCTCCACGACGAAGCGCCCGGCCTTGTCCGTGAAGACCGTCAGCGTCCGCTCGCCGCGGCGAGGGCCGTCGGCGTGCTCGGCCCAGACGGTGGCGTTCGGCACCGGCGCGCCGGACTCCAGCACCTGCCCCTCGAGGTGACCGGCGGGCGTCAGCACCAGCTCGAGGTGCCCGCCGGCGCGCGCGAGCTCGAGCGAGACCCACTCGGCGCGCGACAGGAAGCCCGGCGCGGTGACGTCGATCCACGTCTGGGCGCGCGGGCCGTCCAACGTGAAGCGACCGGCCGCGTCGGTCTTCAGCACCTGCGCCGGCGCGATGACCGTCGCCCCGGCGATCGGCTGCCGGTTGACGAGATCGACGACGCGCCCCTCCACGCGCACCGCCGGCGCCAGCACCAGCGTCAGGCCCTCCAGCCGGCCGCCCTCGGGCAGCTCCAGGGGCCCGATCACCTCCGAGGCCGCGCCCTCCGCTGACGCCGAGAGGTACAAGAGGCCCGCGGGAACTTCGTCGAAGAGGAACGCGCCGTCGTCCAGCGCGACCGCCACACGGGACCCGGTGGTGCGGAGCGTCACCCGCGCGCCGCCGGCGGGCTGCCCATCGCGCACCACGTGGCCCGAGACGCGACCGCGGGGTGGCGGCGCGGGCGGCGCCAGCGCTTGCGGCGCGCGCTCGGGGCGGTCCGCGGCGGTGTCGGCGGTGCCTGCGTCGACCGCCTCGTCCGACGGCCACAGCGCCCACACGCCCAGGGCGAGGACGAGCAGCACGGCGAGGGGGACGAGGAGGCGCTTCACGGCGCCCAAGTATTACTTCGAGCGCGGATCCTTGCTGCCCGGATCGGTCGCTTCCTCTTCCAGGAGCACGATCTCCTCGGCGTCGTCGCCGTTCTCCGGCACCTCGACCTCGAGTTCGAAGACCTCCACCGGAGGCGACGGAGGCGGAGCGATCGGCACCGCGGGCGTCGTCACCGGCGTGGTGAGCGGTGGGACGAAGGGCTTGCCTGGCGGCGCGGGCTTCGGTGCCGACGGGCGCGCGGCAGGCGTCGGGGGCCGCGGCGCGCGGGCGCGGGCCGCCGCGAGCTCCTTCTCGAGCTCGGCGATGCGTTGCTGCAGCTGCGGCAGCTCCGCCGAGGCCTTCTCGGCGGCCTCCAGCCTCTCGGCGAGCCGCTCGCGCTCCTGGTCCATCAACTCGTTCTCGGCGCGGGCCTCCTGCAGATCCTCCTGCAGCACCGTGACCTCGTGCTGGAGGTCGCCGTACTTCACGCGCAAGGCGAGGAGCAGCTCCTCGGCCTGGCGGCGCGCCAACGTGGCCGCTTCGAGATCGCTCTTCGCGCCTACGCGGGCGATCTCCAGCTCGGCTTCGAGCTCGGGGATCCGCCGGCGCAGCAGGGTGATGTCCTCGGCGCTCTGCGGCGCGTCGCGGCCGGCCTCCGCGAGCTGCGCCTCGAGCACGGCGATCCGCTTTCGCGCCTCGGCCAGCTCCGCGTCCCCCGAGAGCCGCGCCTCGCGCAGCCCGGCGAGCAGCGCCTCGGCGCTGGCGGCCTTCTGCGTGGCCTCGTCGAGCGCCGCCTGCAGCGCGGTCGCCTTCTGGCTCGCGTCCTGGTTCATCGAGTCCGCCTCGGCGGCGCGCGCGCGGGCCTGCTCGGCGGCGAGTTCGAGATCCACCAGCTTCGCGTCGCTGGCGGCCTTCGCGGACGCCGCCTCCTCCGCGGCCTGCTGCGCCTTGCGCAGCTCGGTCTCCAGTTCGGGGACCCGGGCCTTGAGCCGCTCCAGCTCCGGGGCGAGCCCCTTCAGCTGGCCCAGCTCGGTCTCCAGCGTGGGGATCCGCTGGCGCAGGCGCTCGAGTTCCGCCTCGAGTTGCGCCCGGGCCTCCGCCATGGCCCGCGTCTCGCCGCCGGCCTGCGCGAGCGACGCCCGCAGGCCCGTCAGCTCCTCGCGCACCGTGTCGAGCTCGATCTGCAGCGCGCTGCGCGCCTCGGCCGCGCTCCTGACCTCGCCCTGGCTGCGCTCGAGGGCGGACTTCGCCTCGCCGAGCTGCCGGTGGAGGAGATCGATCTGGATCTGGTTCGCCTGCCGCTGCTGCTCGAAGAGCTGTCGCGAGCTCTCGAGATCCTTCTGGAGCACCTGCCGCGCCTTCTCGATGTCGGCGGCCCTGGCCTCGGCGGCGGCCAGTTTCTGGGCGTAGGCGTCATCCTTCGCGGCGAGCGCCCTGTCCGCCTCCTGGCGATGGGCCTCGAGCGACTGCCGGTACGCGGCGGCCTGCTGCTCGAGCGCCTGCTGGTGCTCGTCGCGCAGCGCCTGCACGCGGATCTCCTGCTCGGCGGCCTTGGCCTCCAGCGCGCGGGTGGCGGCCTGGGTGGCGGCGTCCAGCTGCGCCTGGTGCGACTCGCGCTCGCCCTTCCAGCTGGCGCGCTCCTTCTCGAGCGACGCCTGCGCGCCCGCGAGCTGCGCGGCGAGCGCGTCCTTCTCCTGCCCGAGCGCAGCCTGTGCCTCGCCGAGGCGGACCAGCTCTTCCTTCGCGCGGTCCAGCTCGGCCTCGAGCGCGGCGCGCGCGGCGTCCTGGGCCCGCAGGCGAGCGTCCAGGGCGTCGCGGTCCGCGGCGCCGCTCGCCACGGCCTCACGCGCGGAGGCGAGGTCCGCCTCGAGCGTCGCGCGCATCTGCAGCTCGATCTCGCGGGCGGCCATCGCCTCCTCGAGCTCGGCGCGGACGTGCTCGGCCTCGCTCATCGCGGCGCCCAGCGAGGCCGCCAGCTGCGTGCGCTCCTCGCCCAGCTTCGTCAGCTGGGCCTGCGCCTCCGCGAGCTGCGCCTCCAGCCGCGTGCGCTCGGCAGCGACCCGATCGAGTTCGGCGCGGGTGGCCGCCTCCGACTCGGCGCGCGCTTCGGCGGCGGCCCGGGCCTCGCTCAGCGCGGCCTGGAGAGCCGCGACGCGCCGTGCGGCCTCGCCCTCCTGGGCCCGGAGCTGCGCCCGGGCGGCCTCGAGCTCACCCTCGAGCGCGGTCCGCTGGGTCTCGACGGCGCCCAGCTGCGCGCGCGCCCCGGAGAGCTCACCTTCGAACGCCCCCCGCTGCGCCTCGAGCGCGGCGAGCTGCTCGCGCGCGGTCGAGAGCTCGCCCTCGAGTGCGGCGCGTTGCACCTCCAGGCCGCGGATCTGCTCGCGCGCGCCGGACAGCTCGCCCTCGAGGCGCTGCACCTCGGCCTTGACGGCGGCGTCGTCGGAGGCGAGCGCCTCGTAGCGGCGGGACACGTCCGCGAGGCGCTCCTCGGCGGCGGCCAGGGCCTGTGCGCGGCTGTCCAGCTCCGCGCGCGCGGCGGCCAGCGCGGCCTCGGCCTCGGCCAGCCGGCCGCCCAGCGCCTGCACCTCCGCGCGGGTGGCCTCGAGCGCCCGGCCGGCGTCACCGGCGCTCGCGCGCGCCCGCTCCAGCTCGGCCGCGGTGGCCTGAAGCGACTGGCGGGCGGCGTCGCGCTCGGCGCGCAGCTCGGCGCTCTCGGCCCCGCCGCGCTCCAGCGCTTCACGGGCTTCCCGCAGCTCCCCGCGCAGGGACTCGAGAGCGCCCTTCAGCTCGGCGCGCTCGGCCTCGGCCCGGGCCTCCGTCTCGCGGAGATCGCCCAACAGCCCGCGGATCTGCCCTTCCAGCTCCTCGGTGCGCTGGCTGACGAGCCGCGCGTCGGCCTCCAGCGTGGCGTAGCGCTTCTCGAGGTCGAGCTTCTCGAGCTCGATGAGGTCGCGCCTGGCGGCCAGCTCCCGCTCGCGGCGCTCGAACTCGGCGCGGGCGGCCTCGGTGGCCTGGCGCTGCGCGTCCAACTGCGCGCGCACCGCGTCCAGCTCAGCCTGGAGGGCCAGGGCCTGCTGCCGCGCGGCGTCGCGCTCGGAGGCCGCGGCACGCAGCTCGGCCCGCGACTGCTCCAACTCGGGCTCGAGCGCACCCACGCGAGCCTCGAGCGCCTCGCGGTCAGCCTCCACCTGAGCGCGCGACGCCTCGAGGCGGGCCAGGTCCTTCGCCCGCTCCTCCAGCGCTCCGCGCAGCGCCTTCTCCTGCGACGACGCGGTCGACGACACGCGCTCCAGCTCGCTCCGGGCAGCGGCGAGCGCGGCCTCGGTCTGGCCCAGGCGCTGCTCCAGCGCCGCGAGGCGCGCGGCGTCGGCCTCGATGCGCGCGAGATCGCCGCCCCGCACCTTTTCGAGGTCGCCGAGGGCGGCCTTCAGCTCGTCGCGGCTCACCACGAGCGCGTCGCGGTCGTCGCTCAGCTCCTTCACCCGCGCCTGCGCGGCGGCGAGCGCCGCCTCGGCCTGCTCGCGGGCGGTGCGCTCGGCGGTGATGGTGGTGCCGAGATCGAGCTCGAGGCGGCGGGCGCGGGCCTGCTCGGCGTCGCGCGCGGCTTCGGCCTGGGCCAGTTGATCCGAGAGCGCCTGGACGTTCTGCGCGCTGCCGGAAAGCTGCTGCTCGTACTGCTTCGCCGTCTCGCGCCAGGTGCGCTCGCTGTTGGCCAGCGTCTCGATGTCGCGCAGGGCGCGGGTGTGCGCGGCCCTCGCGGCCTGCAGCTCGGTCTCGAGCCCGGCGGCCTCGGCGCTCTTCTGCGACAGCTCGGTGGTGAGCTGCTCGGCACGCGCCTGCTCCCGCTGGAGCGCCGCCTCGAGGTCGGCTCGGGCCTTCGCCACCACGTCCGCCGAGCGGAGCGCGGAGAGACGGTCCGCCTCCTTCTCGTCGGCCTCCCGGCGTGCGATGGCCAGCTGCTCGCGGACCTCGCGGAAGCCGTTCTCGAGGTGCTCGATCGCCTTGAGCGCCTCGGTGCGCGCGTCGGCCAGCTTGAGCTCGCGCGCCCTCGCCTGCTCGAGCTCGTTGGCCTTCGAGAGGACGGCCTCCTTGAGGCGCTCGATCTCGATCTTCGTGCGCTCGTGCTCGACGCGCTCGCGGGCGGCGGAGTCCTGCACCAGGCGGAGTTCCTCGTAGGCCTTCGCGAGGCGGGCGCGCGCGTCTTCCAGTTGCGTGGCGAGCTCCTCGCGGCGGGCGCGGTCGAGGCGCACCTGCTCCTGCGCCGCCAGCGCCTGCACGGTGGCGTCCTTCTGGGCGCGTTGCACCGCGTCCAGCTCGGCGCGGGCGGCGGCGACGCGGGCCTCGGCGTCCAGCGCGCGCTCGCGGGCGACGGTCAGCTCCGCCTCCAGCTTCCGAACGCGCATCGCGAGCTCCTCGCGGTCGCGCACCAGCTCGGGGCGCTCGCGGTTCGACTCCAGCTGCGCGGTGAGGCGGCTGACCGCGTCCTTCGCGGCCTCGAGCTGCTGCTTCGTCTCCTTGAGCTCCGATTCGCGCGCGGTCAGCTCGGCCGTCTTCTTCGTGAGGACGTCCTTGAGCTTCTCGGTGCGCTCGCGCCAGTCGCGGGCGCGCTGCGCGGCGTCCTCCAGCTTGCCGCCGGTGAAGGCGAGCGGCTCGGGGGGCAGCTGGACCCAGGTGGGGTCGAAGTTCCGCACCGGCTCCTGGCCGGCGAGCACCACGTAGTAGGCGGCCTCGCTCATGCCGGCGAGCGTGCCGTCGACCTGCAGCCCTTCCCCGCGCTCGAAGGCCAGCTGGTAGCCCAACACCGGCGACTGCGTGGCCACCTCGATGGAGTTGAACCAGGTGGACAGCGCGTCGAGAAGCTGCCCGTAGGTGGGCGGCGCTTCCTCGCCGTCGCCCTCGATGACGGTGGAGAGCGCGAGGCCCGCGGGGTTGCGCAGGCCGCCCATCAGGTAGCCCGACTTCGAGACGAGCCGCGCGAGCTCCTTCAAGAGCTCCGGCGCGCGCACGTACGGCGCGAGGTCCGCGACGATGACGAGATCGAAGCTGCCGGACTCGAAGTCGTCGAAGACGGTCGGCCGGAAGCGCAGGTTCGGCCCGGCCAGCTTCAGCTGCGCCTGCTGGACGGCCTCGAGATCGGAGTCCGCGGCCACGACGATGCGCGCGCCGCGCGTCGCCAGGAAGCGGGCCGACTGCCCCAGCGTCGAAGCGACGGCGCCGATCTCCAGCACGCGCCGCCGCGCGTACAGGCTCTCGGCGAAAATGTAGCGCGGGAGCAGCTCACTCTGTCCCAGCCGCTTGAAGGTCGAGGTCACGACATTGACGACTCTAGCCCGGCCGCCAAAAGCCCCAAGGAAACCGCCCATCGGGACATGAGGTGGGCGCCCGGACGTACTACCCTCGTCCCCCCCATGGACAACCAGCCGAAATTCGCGACCCGCCTGGTCCGCGCCTTCCGCAACCTGGTGGTGTTCAGCCTGGTGGTGGGCGCGGCCGGGGCCGCCGTGTACGCCATGTCGCTGCTCAACAGCCGCACCTACTCGCTCGAAGTGCGAAACGGGCAGCTGGTGGTGTTGAAGGGTCGCATGATGCCGACGGGCGCTGAGCCGTGGTTGCCGGGGGATCCGGTGCTGGCCGACACCTACGCGCCCATCGAGCTCGAGGGCAACACGGCGCTGACGGTGGTGGACAAGAAGTACCAGGAGCGCGACGAGCTCGACCGGGCGATGTTCAGCGTGCTGTACATGCTGGCGGCGCCGCGCATCGCCTCGGACGCGCCGAAGGACTTCGAGAAGGCGCTGGGCTACGTGCGCCGGGCCGAGCGGCTGTCGGGCCTGTCGGAGGACCAGCGCGCGCAGCTCAAAAAGGCGCAGGTCGACCTGGCCTTCTTCCTCGCGCGGGTGCGCCTCGACGACGCGCGCCGGCAGCTCGAGGAGGCGCTCGCCCAGCTGAAGCTGGCTGCGGAGTCGGACTCGCGCCACAAGGACGATGCCAACCTGATGCTGCTGGCGGTGGAGCCGCAGGTGAAGCTCTTGTCGGGCACGCTGCGCGCCACCACGCAGAATGACATGAAGAGCCTGTCGAAGGCGCTCGAGCCCACGCTGCAGTCGATGTTCGAGGCACTGAAGAACGGCGCGCCACCGTTGAAGCCGGACGCGCCCTCCCCCGCCGAAGCGCCGAAGGCCCCGGAGCCGCCGAAGGTGGACGGCCCGACGCCGACGCCGACGACGCCGGCGCCGTCGCCCTGACGCGTCAGCTGCTCTTCATCACTCCGATGAACGGCAGGTTCCGGTACTTCTCGCCGTAGTCGAGGCCGTAGCCGACGACGAACCTGTCCTCGATGACGAAGCCCTTGTAGTCGATCGGGATCCTCACCTTCGCGCGCGCCGGTTTCTCCAGCAGCGCGACGACCTTGATCGACGCGGGGTGCCGGGCCCCCAGGTTCTCCAGCAAAAACTGCATGGTGAGCCCGGTGTCGACGATGTCTTCGACGAGCAGCAGGTGCCGGCCGTGGAGCGGCTTGGACACGTCGTGGGTGATCCGCACCTCGCCGGTCGTCTCGGTGCCGCCGTGGTAGCTGGACACGCCCATCAGCTCGATGGTGACGGGCAGGTCGATCGCCTTGGCGAGGTCCACCAGGAAGAAGACCGAGCCCTTCATCACGCCGATCAGCGTGACGTCCTGGCCGGCATAGTCCCTGGAGATCCGCGCGGCGAGCTCCTTGATCTTCGCCTGCACCGCGTCGGCGCTGATCATCACCTCGACGTCTTTTTCGTAGAAGGCCATGCGGGAGATCGTTCGCTCCTTGAAGGTCAGACGTAGGCGTTGTTCATGACCTCGCCCATCCCGCCGCCGCCGGGGACGATGTACTGCCGGTCGTCGAGGCCGCGCTCCTTCTCCCACAGCTCGCCGGGCGCGGTGGCGAACACCTCGGGCGGCGACAGGCCGCGGTCGAGGCGCAGGGCGTAGATCACCGCGTCCGGGTGATCGGTCGTCAGCCGCTTCACGTACTCGGGCGTGACGATCAGGTTCAGGCAGATCACCCGGCGGATCGTCCCGGGCACCTTCTCCTTGTACATCTTGATCGCCGTGGACAACGAGCTGCCGGTCGCGCCCATCGGGTCCGGGAAGAGCACGAACGCGCCGTCGACGTCGCCGCCGATCTTCGAGCCGCCGATGTTGGAGCCGATCACGTGCTCGGCGGCGTCCAGTTCGCGGGACATGATGATGTGATCCTGCCGCACGAGCCGCGGCTCGAGGATCGTGTTGAGCAGGTCGTAGGTCACCTGCGACGGCAACGTGCCCGCGCGGGCGATGTTCACCGACACCGCCCGCACCGACGGATCGAGCACCTCGCCCTGGTAGATGCCGCGCGGTGTGTGCTCGATCATCCGCGTGGGGATCGCCGCCTGTCGCCGCGGGAACTCGTTGTTCACCGACATGGTGACCAGCTCCGCGTACAGCGTGCGCACCAGCGTGTTCACCTCGGGCTGCTGGGTGTCCTTCGCGCACAGCTTCGCGAGCAGCGACAGCAGGTACGGGTTGCCGACCAGGTGCACCGTGGGACCGTAGAAGTGCTTCTGCTCGCTCAGCCGGAAGGGGACGTTCTCGTACAGCGTGTCGCGCATGGGGTTTGCCCTTACTTGAAGAGATCCAGGTTCTGCGGCGGGGTCGCCTCGACGGGCGTGGTGACGTGGCACTTGCGGCAGCGCGCCTCGTAGGCACCGGCGGCGCCCACCACCACGCGCTCGGACGAGTCGAGGATGCGCTGGGAACGATTCGCCGGGTTGCCGCACACCACGCAGATCGCCAGCTCCTTCGTCACGTACTCGGCGACGGCGAGCAGCTGCGGCATCGGCTCGAACGGCCGGCCCTGGTAGTCCTGGTCGAGGCCGGCGCACAGCACGCGAATGCCCCTGGCCGCGAGCGCCTCGCACACCCGCACCACGTCGGGGCCGAGGAACTGCACCTCGTCGATCCCCACCACCTCGGTGTCGGGCTTGAGCTGCTGGAGGATCTCCTCGGCGCGCTCCACGGGCGTCGCCACGATCTTCAGCTGCGAGTGGCTCACCACCGCGAGGTCGTCGTAGCGCTTGTCGATGTTCGCCTTGAAGACCTGTACCCGCTGCTTGCCGTACAACGCGCGCTTCAGCCGGCGGATCAGCTCCTCGGTCTTGCCCGAGAACATGGAGCCGCAGATGACCTCGATCCACCCGATGTCTTTCGGGAACTGGTGCATCACGAGTCCAGGTCGAGCAACTTGGCCAGGGTGCGGGCGTCCGCGTCGGGGAACTTGAACTGGCTCATCTCTTCGAGCGCGACCCAGCGGTGGTCGTTCACCTTCGCGTGGCTCACGTCCTGCTTCAGGTCCTTCAGCCGGCAGTGGAACACGCGAAAGTCGAGGTCGTAGGTGGGGTACTCGTGGTGCGTCGAGCCGGCCGCCTCGTCGACGATGACGTCGAGGCCGAGGCGCTCTTTGAGCTCGCGGGTCAGCGCCTGCTCGTCCGACTCCCCTTCGTTCACCCGGCCGCCGGGGAACTCCCACAACAGCGGCAGCGACGCCGTCTTCTGGCGCTGGGTGATCAGGTACCGGCCCGGCTCCCGCTCGAGCATCGCTCCCACGACTCGGATCTGGCGACGCGACATGGTCCTTCGCGTAGCACGGCCGAACGCCGACTGGAACGGCGGGCCCGATCAGCGCGCGAGGCCGTACAGGCGCTTCGCTCGCGCGTAGTCCAGCACGGGCTTCGGCACGAGCCCGACGGGCGCCTGGCCCGCCTCGAGCTGCCTGCGGATCTCCGAGGACGACACCATGGCGAGCGGCGGCCCCAGCGCCTCGGGCGCCGGGTAGCCCGCGCGGTGCAGCACCGTCACCGTCACCAGCTGCTGGATGCGATCCCACGCCTTCCACTTCGGGAGGTCCGCGAGGATGTCGCTGCCGATCACCCAGCGGAACCTGACGCCCTCGTGGCGGGGGATCAGGTACTCGAGCAACTCGATGGTGCGCCCTTCCCCGCCGACCGACGCCTCGGCGCGGCTCACGCGGAACCACGGCCCCAGATCGCGGCCCATCGCCCGGCACATGTTCACGCGATCGTCGAAGGGCGCGAGCGGCTTGCCGAAGGGGTGGTTGAAGCTGGGCACCAGCCAGACCTCGTCGCAGCCCACGACGCTGCGAAGGTACAGCGCCGCCATGAGGTGGCCCACGTGCGGGGGGTTGAAGCTCCCGCCGAGGAGCGCCACGTCCATCACCTCACCGACACCTTGGACTTGCCGCCGGTGGACAACACCTGCCTGTCGATGAGCGTCTTCCCGTCGAGCGTGAAGGCCGAGAAGGTGAGCTGGCGGTCGACCACGTTGATCAGCCCGACGATGGGCTGCTTGCCGCCCTTGAGGCGCCCGGGGCTGACGAACGTGCGCGGGCCGATCTGCACGACCTTCGGCTCGGGCTCCTTCCCGTGCACCAGGACCACGGCGTTGACCATGTCCTCCTTGTTGAGGTCGTCCTTGTCGTGAACGAGGCAGCACAGCGTATCGCCGAGCAGGTCCATCACCTTGTTGGGCACCGCGGAGTCCTGGTACGCGAGCGATCCCCGCTCGGGCGTGCGGAGGATCTTGTCCTTGAGGCGGGTGAGCTCCTCGATCGCGCGGACCGCCTCGTACGCGGTGCCGAAGGCGGCCGGCCGATCGACCTGCTCGAGGCCGATCAGGAAGCGTTCCACGTCCTCGAGGAAGTCGGCGTCGCTGTAGTCCGAGCTCGCGCGGACCTCCTCGCGTTTCCACTTCACCCAGTCGTCGAGATCCGAGTAGCGGCCGCCGGCGAACAGGAAGCGGCGGGCCCCCTTCCCGGCCAGGAACTTCAACGCCGCGTCGAAGAGCTCGAGATCGCCTTCGCTGTCTGAGAGGACGCCGATCGCCGCCATGACTCAGGGGTACAGAGCATAGCGTTCCCGCAGCGGCTCAAAAGCCCGCAAGTCGGCGTCGAAGCCCTGCACCAGCCGTTCGAGCGGCCAGCCCGCCTCCAGCCCCAGTCGCACCTGGTCCGTGCCGCAGAGGAGATCGAAGGCCGGCACGTCCTCGACGAACTCGTAGGCGTCGGCGCGCCAGGCGAAGGCGTCACCGCCCAGCTCGCGGCACACCTTGACGACGGCGATGCCCGTCAGCAACGGCCGGAAGACGCTGCGATCAGTCACGTGGATGAAGGCGCCTTCGCAGGACTCGCCCTTCCACTTGTCGAAGGTGGGCGTGAAGCTGCACGGCCGGAAGGTGACGCCCGGCAGCCCGAAGCGGTTGAGCCGCTCGGCCACCTCGTGGCTGCGGAGGTACGGCGCGCCGAACTGCTCGAAGGGCCGGCAGGTGCCGCGGCCTTCGCTGACGTTGGTGCCCTCGCCGAGGCACATACCCGGGTAGACGAGCGCGGTGTCGGGCGTGGGCATGTTGGGCGACGGCGGGATGAAGGCGCGCCCGGTGTCGCTCCACCACTGGTCCCGGGTGAGGCCTTCGCACGTCACCACCTCGAGCTCGGCGCCGAAGCCCTGGGTGTCGTTGAGGAGCCGGGCGATCTCCCCGGCGGTGAGGCCGTGGCGGTTCGGCAGCGGGTAGAGGCCGACGAAGCTGAAGTAGCCGTCGCGCACCAGGTTGCCTTCGGTATGCGTGAGGCCGAGGGGGTTGGGGCGGTCCAGCACGACGAAGCGAAGCTTCGCCTTCGCCGCGGCCTTCATCGCGAGCGCCATCGTGTAGACGTACGTGTAGTAGCGGCTGCCGACGTCCTGGATGTCGAAGACGAGCACGTCGAGGCCTTCGAGCCACTCGGGCTTCGGCGTCAGCGACTCGAAGGTGCTCCCGTACAGGCTGTAGATCGGGACGTTGGTTCGGCGGTCGCGGGGCACGTCTTCGACGGCCACCATGTACTGCGCCTCGCCGCGCAAACCGTGCTCCGGGCCGAAGAGCGCCTTCAGGGTGACGCCCGGCGCCGCGTGCAAGAGATCGATGAGGTGGTTGAAACGCGCGTCGACGCTGGTGGGGTTGACGATCGCGCCCACGCGGCGCCCTTTCAGCGCGGAGAAGCCCTGCGCTGCCCACACGTCGAGTCCGGTGCGAACCATGCGTCGTCTCCAGGGCGCCCCTACTTCTTCTTCCCGCCGAGCTCGAACTCGAACACCGGCTCGCTCCGCTTCCGCTCGTAGGTGGCGTCCTTGAGGCCGAAGTACACGTGGCCGACGAGCGGCGGGTCCTTCACCGTGTCCTCGAGGACCTCGACGCCCTCGGCCACGCCCGCCGCGTCGATGCGCACGCGCACGCGCAGCTTGCCGGCGATCGGCCCCTTCGCGGCGACGCGCTCCTTGAAGAGCTTGTCGAGCGACGCCGACACGGACCAGTACACGGTGTTCACGTTGCCCTTCGGCTTGCGCCTGGGCAGCTTGAACTCCGCCTCGAGCCGCTCGGCCTCGGTCTTCGCCGCCTGGGCGGAGGCGTCGAGCGCCAGCGCCGCGCGGAAGGCGTCGAGCGCCTCCCACGGCAACTCCATGGCGAGCTTCACCTTGCCCAGGCGTACGTGAGCGTCGACCAGCTTCGGATCGCGCGCGAGCGCCTCGAGGAGGTGGCCCACCGCGCCCTCGTGGTTCTGCTTCGCCTCGTCCAGCTCGGCCAGGCGCACGCAGGCGCCCGCGTCCTGCTGATCGATGGTGGCGAGGTTCTGCAGGGTGCGCACTTCGCCCTCGACATCGCCCAGCTCCCGGTACAGCGCGCTGAGGCGCTGCAGCACGGGGATCTCCGTGTTGCCGAGGCGCACCAGGCGCTCGTACTCCCTCGCCGCGCCCGCCTTGTCTCCGGAGTCGAAGCGCAGGTCGGCGAGCAGCTTGCGGGCCTCGCGATCCTTCGGGCGCAGGGTGGCGAACGCCTCGGCCGACTGCAGGACGTCGGGATCGTTCGCTTCGACGGACAGCTTCACCAGCGCGCCGAGGGCGACCGGGAGCTCCGGGTACTGCGCGGTCGCCTTCTTGAGCTCGGCGCGCGCCTCGTCCTTCTTGCCCTGCCCCAGCAGCGTCAGGCCGAGGCCGGCGCGGGCGAGGGGATCGTCGGCGATGCCAAGCGCCGCGCGGTACGACAGCTCGGCGGCGGTCCAGTCTTCCTTCTGCCGCGCGAGATCGCCGCGAACGACGAGCGCCGGGTAGAAGCGCGGATCGGACTTGAGGACGAGGGCGATCTCCTTCTCGGCGAGATCGCGCATCTTCCAGGTCGCGTAGATGCGCCCCATGCCGTAGTGCACCCACGGGTTGTCCGGGAAGATGGTAGCGATCGCCTTGAGCTCGTTCCACGAGGCGTCGGTCGGCAGGGACAGCCACGCGAGGTACACGCGCGGCATCGGGTCGCCGGGCCGCTGCCGGGCCTGCTCGGAGTACCTGATGCGCTCGGCGTCGAGCGGGCCGTGGTAGCCGGCCGCCTCGAGCCGCAGCAGTTCCTTCATCACCTCGCTGGTGGGCGGCAGCGGAGTGGGCGCAGCCGCGTGCACACACAGCGCGGTCAGCACGGCGAAGGCGGCGAACGCACGGAGCATGGCGTGGCGGGAGACTGTAGCCAAACGCGCGACGGTGGCCACGATTCCGCCGGGCCGGCCTTCAGCGGCGGGACGGCTTGAGCGGTCTCAGAGACTTCTTCGGCGGGTCAATGGCCACGCGCACCTTCGCGGCCTCGGACTTCCGGCCCTGACGCTCGAGCAACTCGGCGAGGCGCCGCCCGGCGATCTGCCTCGAGGCCGGCACCTGCATCAGTCTGCGCAGTTCCTCCTCGGCATCGACGGCCTGCCCGGCTCGCTCGAGCGCGGTGGCGAGCTGCAGCCGGGCTCCGGTCGCCTCGGGGTGGTTGATGACGTACCTGGAGTAGGCGGCGACGGCCCGGGGGAAATCGCCGTCGGCGAACAGCAGGCCCGCGAGGCGATAGCGCGCGTCGGAGTAGTCGTCGCGCAGCTTGAGCGCCACCTCGAGCGCCTGCCGGGCGTGACGGCGGGCGCCCTGCTCATCCGCGGCCAGCGCGTAGAGGTAGTGCGCGCGCGGGTTCTCCGGCGCCAGGGAGCGGGCGATGTCGAGGTGCGCCAGGGCCGTCGCGGTGCGCTGACCGAGCTTGAGCTCCACGCGCCCGAGCTCGAGGCGCGCCATCGCCCAGGTCGGGTCCGCCTCCACCGCGCGCGCCAACACCCGCGCCGCGCCGGCGTCGTCCCCCGAGGCCTCGAGCGCCTGGGCCTTTTGCAGCGCACCGTCCGCCGCGGCGGCGAGGAGGAGAAGCGTCCACATGCAGATCACCTTTCCACGATGTCCCGGTAGCGTCCTGGCCCGCCGGAAGACGCGCTTCTCGCCCGACATCGGCCTGCGTCATCGACCGGGTGGGTGGACCGCCCTGGTGCCTACGAACGCGGCTTGTCGAACACCGCCTGCTCGAGCCTCGTGATGCGCTGCTCGTGCGAACGCCACTGCACGTGCTCGGCGATGAAGGTGTTCAGCACGCTCATCATGTTCGCCTGCTGCGTCGCGAGCCCGGCGAAGGCCACGCGCATCTCCTGAAAGCCCGCGAGCATCGCTTCCTCGAGGCGATCCGTCCGCGCGACCTGAGCCAGCAGGAGCTCCCGAATCTCGGCGATGTCGCCCTCGGCGCGCTTGCCCTGCACCTTCAGCTCGACGATGTCCCGCTTCACTTCGACCATGTCCTGCTTCAGCATCGACACGTCCTGCTTCAGCATCGACACGTCCTGCTTCAGCGCATCGACGTCGTGGCGCAGCCTGTCCTGCCCGCGCGCGAGCGCCTCCTGCCCGGCCGCCAACGACTCCAGTGTGACTTCTGCTGCCATTCCGCCTCCCAGTGTACTGGAGCGCCCAGTCGCTCCGCCAAGCCCCCTCCTACACGGGGGGTCTGACATCCAACGGCGCCGTTTCCGCTCGCAATTCGCCCCGCCCAGGGCCATGGAGGCGCCGAATGCTGAACGCCCTCCGTCAGGTCTCCCCTGCCTCCACCGACCGGTGCGCGTCATGGACGTGAACGAGCGCACCTTGAACGCCCTGGGCTTCGACGAGCTGCGCGCCGCGCTCGCCGGGCGCTGCCGCACCGAGCTGGGACGCGTTCGCGCCCGCGTGCGTCCCTTCCTCGACTCGAAGGCCGAGGTGCTGGCCGCGTACGCGCTGGTGGAGGAGGCACGGCTGCTCAAGAGCGAGCCCCTCTCGCTCCCCATCGGCGGCCTCACCGACATCCGCACCTCCGTCGACCGCGCCGCCCGCGGCGGCATGCTGGAGCCGCGCGAGCTCCTCGCCATCACCGCGGCGCTGTTCGCCTTCGAGCGCGGCAACGAGGTGCTGACCGAGCGCGCCGAGCGCCTGCCCGGTCTCGCCGCGCTGGGCCGCCGGCTGCCGCTGCTCGGCCAGCTCGCCGCCCGCCTCGAGCGCTCCATCGAGGCCAGCGGCGAGATCAGCGATCGCGCCAGCGTCGAGCTGAAGGAGGCCCGAGATCGCGCGCGCGCGCTGCACCAGCGCATCCGCACCCGCCTCGACGAGCTGATCCGCGATGAGCGCTTCTCATCGAACCTGCAGGAGACGTACTACTCGGTGCGCAACGAGCGGTACGTCGTGCCGGTGAAGTCGAGCCACCAGCGCGAGGTGGCCGGAATCGTCCACAACGCCAGCCAGACGGGCCAGACGCTCTTCGTCGAGCCGACGGAGATGATCGGCCTCGGAAACGAGCTGGCGATCGCCCAGTCCATGGTGCTGGAGGAGGAGCGCAAGGTGCTCCTCGATCTGTCCCGGCTCGTCGGCCGCGAGGCGAAGGGCATCACCGACGGCATCGAGGCGGTCGCCGCGCTGGACGAGCTGGAGGCGATCGCCAGCCTGGCAACCGATCTCCGCGCGGTGATACCGGCCCTCGAGAACGCCGACGGCGCGCTGGTGCTCAACGGCCTGCGCCACCCGCGCCTCATGCTCAAGGGCGGCGAGGTGATCGCCAACGACGTCGAGCTTCACGACGCGCGCGCGCTCGTGGTGTCCGGCCCCAACGCGGGCGGCAAGACGGTGACGCTGACCGGCGTCGGGCTGTGTGCGCTGATGGCCCGCGCGGCGCTGCCGATCCCCGCCGAGCCCGGCTCGCGGATGCCGCTGTTCAACCAGGTCCATTCCGCCGTCGGCGACCAACAGGACCTGCAGCAGGGCCTGTCCTCGTTCAGCGGGCACGTCACCACGCTGCGCGACATCGTCCAGTCGGCGGGGCACGGCTCGCTGGTGCTCATCGACGAGATCGCCGCCGACACGGACCCGCGCGAAGGCGCGGCCATCGCCACCGCAGTGCTCGAGGAGCTGCTGGGCAAGGGCGCGGTGGTGCTCGTCACCACGCACCTCGAGGAGCTCAAGGCGCTCGCGCACCTCGACAGGCGCTTCGTCAACGCGCGTGTCGGCTTCGATCCGAAGCGCATGGCGCCCACCTACCGCCTGCAGCTCGGCTTCGCGGGCGCGTCGTCGGCCATCGACATCGCGCGACGCGTGGGGCTGCCGGAGTCGATCTGCGTCCGCGCGGCGGAACTCGCCACGAACGCGGGCGGCGCCCTGTCCAGGGCGATCGCCGCCGCCGAAGAGGAGCGCCGGAAGCTCTACGAGCAGCGCGACGCCGCCGAGAAGGACGCGCGCGAGGCGAAGGCCGCCCGCGAGCGCGCCGAGGCCGAGCTGCAGGCCGCCGCCCGCGCGCGCAAGGAGGAAGAGGTGAAGTTCCGCAGCGCGCTGAAGGCCGAGCTCGAGTACGCGCGCACGCAGATCCGCGCGCTGGTCGAAGCGCTGGAGAAGGACAAATCCGACAGGGCGCTCAAGGCGGCACAGACCGCGGCAGGCGAGCTGACCCAGCGCATCAACGAGCAGACCGTCGCCGAGCGCACCGCCCGCGCCGAGCTCAAGGGTGAAATCCGGGGACTGGCGCCGCTGGAGCTCAAGCCCGGCGCCCGCGTCCGCCACAAGGGCCTCGACGCCGAGGTGGAGGTCCTCGAGGTGGCCGGCGACTTCGCCACCGTCGCCGCCGGCGTCCTGAAGATGCGCGTCGCGGTGGCCGAGCTCGGCCCGTCGAGCAAGGGGAAGGCGCCGTCACGCCCGCCCGGCGCCGACGCGAAGACCGCGCGCCTCGAGAAGGCCGACAAGGCGGCGGCGAGGCCGCTGATCCTGGCGAGCCCGACGCTGGACGTGCGTGGCGAGCGCACCGAGGACGCACTGCGGATGGTGGAGCATTTCCTCGACCGCGCGACGCGGCAGGGCGAGGAGGCGGCGATCATCCTCCACGGGCACGGCACCGGGGCGATCAAGCGCCAGCTGCGCGAGTACCTCCGCGCCTCGCCGTACGTGAAGTCGTTCCGCGCGGGCGACGGCTCCGAGGGCGGTGACGCGGTGACGATCGTCCTGCTGGCCTGACGGCGCGCTTGAAGTCGGACCACTTTCCGCCTTCACTTTCGTGCCTCATGAGAAAGGCCCTCCTCGCCGCCGCGTCCGTCATGCTTGGTGCCTGTGCCTCGACCCCCTCGGGGAGCTCGAGCTTCGAGTCCCGCCTGCCGGTGCTGGGCGACGTCGTGAAGGCCGCGCGGGCGCAGCCGTGGGGCCCGGACCTCAAGCAGATCCCCGCGACCGTGATCGAGGTCGGCGATCTGGCGGCCGTGCCGTACATGTCCTTCGCGGGCACGGACGTGGAGCTCAACGTCTACGGCGATCCGGCGCCCCCCGCGGGCATCGAGATCGGCACCAGGAGCGAGTCGCCGGAGTTCCGCGCGCAGATCCGCTCGTTCATCAGCGGCCTGCTCCCCGAGCCTGACCGCCAGCCGCTCGATACGCTGCCTGACGGCAAGGAGATCGAGATCGACGGCCTCGCGCTGGAGATCACCCCACCCGACGCGTCCGACGGCTTCGGCGCGTGGTGGGTCACCGCGTTCCACCCGGTGGGAGTGCAGGGCGCGAAGGCCAGCGTCGGCGAGATGGGCGAGCTGGCGCTCCCCAACGGCGACCTGCTCACGGCGCCGCTCGCGTTCGCCGACGTTGGCTTCCACCCGGCCTTCTCGAAGTACCCGCGCTACAAGCCGGGCAGCGAGAGGATCTGGGCAACGAGCTCCTACAAGAAGGACGGCGTCTACCGCCGCCGGTAGCCGCCGTGGCCCTGCGCCTCGGATCCCTCGAGCTCGAGAGCCCGTTCATCCTCTCCCCGATGGAGAGCGTGTCGGACGCCGCCTTCCGCCGGCTGTGCTGGCGGCAGGGCGCGGGCTTCACCTGGACGGAGATGATCCGGGCGCGCGGCATCGTGCGGAACAACAAGAGCACGCTGGAGCTGATCGACGCCCTCGATCCCGAGGTGCCGACGGGCGTGCAGCTCTTCGTGGTGAACGAGCGGGAGCTCGCCGAGGCGCTTTCGAAGCTGGACGCGCTCAGCCAGTCGACCCACCCGCACTTCAAGAACCTCACCGCCGTGGACTTGAACTTCGGGTGCCCGTCGCCCGAGGTGATCCGCGTCGGCGCCGGCCCTGCCCTGCTCAAGCGGCGCGCCAAGCTGCGCGCGATCTTCGAGGTCCTCGCGGCGTGGAAGAAGACGACCGTGCTGCCTATCGGCGCCGTCGGCGCGAAGATCCGCCTCGGCCTCAACCGCATGGAGCAGGACCAGAAGGTCTACCTGCCGATCGTCGAGCTGGCGAACGAGCTCTTGGACTACCTCGTCGTCCACGCCCGGCACGCGCGGCAGCAGAGCACCGAGAAGCCTACCTGGAGCGCCATCGCCGAGGTGAAGGCCCGGGCGAGCATCCCCGTCATCGGCAACGGCGACGTCGTCACGCCGGACGACTGGACCCGGATGCTGCGGGAGACGCGGGCCGACGGCGCGATGATCGCCCGCGGCGCGCTTCGATCGCCGTGGGTGTTCCGCGCGCTGAACGGGAGAGGCCCCGGCGAGCCGAGCCGCGCAGAGCTCGACGCCGCCGAGGCCGAGTACGCCGCCCTCGCGGACCGCTTCGGGAGCAAGGAGAAGTACCGCGAGTGGCACCGCGAAGGCTTCCGCCGGATGCGCGCGCGGCTCGAGGGGAAGGTGCCCGGCGGCGCCACGATGCCTCGCAACGAGCACATGACTTAGCGCCTCACCCCGACCCTCTGCCCCGCCGGGTGACGGGGCGACGGCGCGGTCACTCCACCGAAGACGTCGGCGGGCCTTCCGGCTGCGGCGTCGCCGGCTTCGCGAACAGCCGTCCGAGCCAGTCCAGCGCCCGCGCCGCCGGCGCGCGGCCCCGCACCTCGAACGGCGTGAGGAACCAGATCAGCGCGTAGACCCCAAGCGCGGCGCCGCCGGTGATCGCCAGGCTGGCGACGAAGGCCACACGCATCAGCGTGACGTCCCAGTTGAAGTGCATGGCCAGCGCCGCCGTCACGCCGCCGACCAGCCGGCCGGGCACGTCGCGGTGCAGGCCGGGCGCGTCCGGCTGGCGCTGCGCGCAGAACGGGCACCGCGCGGCGCGAGCATCGACGTCCTTGAAGCACGACGGGCAGCTTTTCGTGGTGGTGTCGTTCATGCCCCTTCGTACGGGGCACGGATCAACCGATTGCGAGGGCCTGGATCTTCCGGCGCTCCAGCTTCCCCCCGGCATTTCGCGGGAGCTCGTCGACGCGCACCCACACCTTCGGCACCTTGAAGTGGGCGATCCGCGCTCGGGCCCAGTCGGCCAGCTCGGCGTCCTCGCAGGCCTCGGCCAGCACCACCACGCCGACCGGCTCCTGTCCGAAGGTGGCGTGCGGCCGCGGCACCACCGCGACGTCGCGAACCGCCGGGTGCTGCCGCAGCACCGCTTCCACCTCCGCCGGGTACACGTTCTCGCCGCCCGTCACGATGAGATCGACCCGCCGCGACGCGATGCTGAGCCGGCCCCGCGCATCGAGGCTCCCGAGATCCTTCGTCTTGAGCCACGGCCCCAGGCCGCGCGCCACCGTCGGGCCACTCACTTCGATCTCGCCAACGACGCCCTCGGGCACTGGCGTGCCGGCCTCGTCCACCACGCGCAGCTGAACGCCAGCGATCGCCGGTCCCGCCGTCAGCCCGTCCGCCTCGCCGAGGCGCTCCGTCGTGACCTGCGAGCACGCCTCGGTGAGCCCGTAGGTTTGCAGCACCGGGAGCCCCAACGAGCGCGCGCGGGCGAGCAGCTCCGGCGTCATCGGGCCGCCGCCGACCAGCACGGCCTCCACGCCCGCGAAGGGCCGCCCGGCGCGGGCGTCGAGCAGCCGCTCGAGCGTCGTCGGGACGAGGCTCGCGTGCGTCACGCCTTCGTCGAAGAGCCGCGAGGCGCGCGCCGCGACGAAGCCCGGCTCCAACACCAGCGTCGCGCCGGCCCGCGCGCAGCGGTCCGCCATCGCCAGGCCGCCGACGTGGAAGAGCGGCAGCGTCGCCAGCCAGCGGTGCGACGGCGCGGCCCCGAGGTTCTCCGCGCTCGCGTCAGCCGAGGCGATGAAGTTCGCGTGCGTCAGCTCGACGAGGGACGGCTGCCCGGTGGTGCCCGAGGTGAAGAGCGCCGCCGCCACCCGCTCGGCGACGACGTCCGGCTGCTCGTCCTCTCCGCCAACGGGCCACGCCAGTGGCAGATCCACCACCGCTGCGGGTCGCGCGATCGCGAGGAGCTCGGCGCGCTCGGCGTCGGAGAGGCGCATGTTGAGCGGCACCAGCGCGGCGCCCAGCCGGCCGCACGCGAAGAACAGCGCCACCAGCTCCGGCCGGTTCCACGATGCGACCGCGACGCGGTCCTCCGCGCCGACGCCGCGCGCGCGCAGCGCCGCCACCGACGCGCGCACCATCCCGTCGAGCGCGGCCCAGGGGATCGCCTCGCCCTGCCAGATGATGGCGGGAGCGGTGGGCCAGCGACGCGCGGCCACCGCGACCGGGCACGGGACGATCACGTGACGCCCCACCCCGGCGTGTCCGGCAGGTGAATGACGCCCTTCACCGGCGTGAAGGCGTCGGGCTCCGCGCCGCCGAACAACTCGACGGTGGAGAGCCCATGGGCCCACGCGTCATCACCGGGCAGCACGGCCGCGAGGTGCGCCGCGGCGGCCCGCGCGAGCGGCCCGTCCATCAACGTCGTCGCGTACGCGCCCACGCCGGCCGCGTGCGCCGTTCGCGCGATCTCCAGCGAGCGCAACAGCCCGCCCAGCGCGGTGGGCTTGAGCACCACCACGTCCACCGCCGCGGCGGGATCCTTTTCCAGCATGCGATCGAGCACCTGCGGCAGCAGCATCGACTCGTCGGCGGCGATGCGGCACGGCACGTGGTAGCGGATCCGCCGCAGGCCCTCGACGTTCGCCGCCGCGACCGGCTGCTCGCAGAGCTCCGCGTCCAGCGCCTCGAGCCCGCGCAGCGCCGAGCGCGCCGACGCCTCGCTCCAGGCGCCGTTGGCGTCCAGCCGCAGGCCCACCCTCGGGCCGATGGCGCGCCGCACCGCGAGCAGCCGCTGCGCCTCCACGGCGAGCGGCCGGGCCGCCACCTTCACCTTCACCACCGGGTAGCCCTCGGCCGCTGCCGCCTCCGCCGCCTTCGCGAGCCCCGCGGCGTCGTCGCCCTCGATGAGCGCGTTGACGCGCAGCTGC
Organism: Myxococcota bacterium; assembly: GCA_040755835.1. Lineage (GTDB taxonomy): Bacteria > Myxococcota > Myxococcia > Myxococcales > Myxococcaceae > JADLDB01. The sequence continues at coordinate 12,637 of JBFMAB010000047.1, read as the reverse complement.
TTGCGTGGCGTGCCAAAGAGCGCCGCCACCGGCACCCGCCGCCGCCGCGCGAGGTGCTCGAGCAGCGCGCACTCCACGGCGAAGCGCGCCGCGGGCGTCTCCCACATCCCGGCCGTCGCGCGGGCGATCGCCTCCAGCGAGTCGGGCAGCACGTCGAGGGAGAATTCGCGCAGCGCGCGCTCCGTCGCGTGCGGCGCCTCCGTCCCGAAGGACGCCATGGGCATCGCCTCGCCGCGCCCGACGACGCCGTCCGCCTCCAGCACCACGCGCCAGCCGATGCGCACGTCCATCAGCCCGCGGGCCGTCTGGATGGGCCGCGTCAGCTTGAGCCGCACCGGGGCCAGCGCCAGCTTCATCGGGAGAGCCCCGTCGCGAGGAGGAGACCGAAGACGAGCTGCAGCCGCGCGGTGCCGGCCAGCGCCCGGTTGAGGACGGCTCCCTCGGCGCGCAGCACCAGGCGGCCGGGCGGCACCGCCAGCGGCAGCGACGCGAGCGGCAGCAGCACCCACGCCGACGCCTGGCCCGAGAGCCACAGCCCCACGGGCACGAGCGCGCTCAACGCCACGCAAGCGACCCACTCCGCGCGGCCAAAGCCGGTGCCGAGGCGCACCACGAGCGTCTTCTTGCCCGCCGCCGCGTCCGTCTTCGCATCGCGCGTGTTGTTCACCGCCAGCAAGGCCACGCCGAGCAGCCCCACCGGCACCGCGGCCCACAGCGCGAGCGAGCTCACCACCTGCGCCTGGACGTACGTCGTGCCGCCGACCGCCACGAAGCCGAAGAAGACCAGCACGAAGACGTCGCCCAGACCGTTGTACGCGAGCGGAAACGGCCCGGCGGTGTAGGCGAGGCCCGCGGCGATCGACGCGAGCCCGATGACGAGGATGGGCAGCCCCGCGACCGCCACCAGGTAGGTGCCGACGAGGAAGGCCGCACCGAAGCAGGCGAGCGCACCGGCCAGCACGGCGCCCGGCGCCAGCCAGCCCTGCTGGGTCGCGCGCGGCGGGCCGAGACGATCCGCCGTGTCCGCTCCGCGCTTGAAGTCGTAGTAGTCGTTCGCGAGGTTGGTGCCGACCTGCAGGAGCAGCGCGCCCGAAAGCGCCGCGAAGGCCACGAGCGGCTGGAAGTGCCCCTCGCGCGACGCCACCGCCGAGCCCACGGCCACCGGTACGACGCCCGCGACGAGCGTCTTCGGCCGCGTCGCCATGAACCACGCGCCCACCGCCGAGGGGCGCTGCGCCGCCGGGGTTTTCATGGTCCGGCCTCCACCGGCTCGACGAGCCACGGCGCCGCGAGGAAGCTGCGCACCTCGCCCGCATACGCCTCCGGGCACTCCAGGTGCGGCGCGTGCCCGACTCCCGGGAAGGTGACGCGCCAGCCGAGCGGCAGCTCTGCGACCATCCGCCGGGCGAGCCGCGTGTACTTCACGTCCTTCGCGCCCGACAGCACGAGCGTCGGAACGCGCAGCCCCGGCAGCGCCGGCCAGAGATCCGGCTGCACGCCCTGCCCCAGCGTCGTGAGCGCGCCCGCGAGCCCGTCCGCGGTGTGGCCCGCGCGCCGCTCGCGCAGGGCCGCGCGATCCGGCTCCGGCAGCGCCTGCAGGCCCGCGAACAGCGGCAGCTTCTCCCAGCGCTCGACGAAGGCGTCCACGCCGCGCTCACGAATGAGCGACGCCATCGCCTCGTCGGCGGCACGCCGCCGCGAGCGCTCGGCCCGCCGGCGAATGCCCGGCGCCCCGCTCTCCAGCACGAGGCGCTCCACCCGCCCCGGGAAGCGCGCGGCCGTCGCGAGCGCCAGCCGCGCGCCCTGCGAGTAGCCGATCAACACCGGGGACTCGCGCAAGAGTTCGCCCAAAGACTCGATCACCTCCGCGAAGCCTTCGGGGCCTGCCGCCTTCGGCAGCGGCGCGCCGCGGTGCCCGGGGAGATCGACGCACGTTGCGGTCAGAACGTCGCCGAGCAGCCGCTCGAGGTGCGAAAAGCTCTCCGCGCTCCCGGTGAAGCCGTGCAGGAAGAGCGCGCGGGTGGGCCCGCGGCCCCAGCGCTCGACGGGGAGCTTCACGCGACCTCCCGGGCCAAGGTCGCCAGGAGATCCCGGTGGACGGTCACGTTCTCGTCACGGCGCGTCCGCACCTCGACGAGGTGCAGCCCGCCCTCGAGCCCGGCGGCGACGGCGCGCTTCAGCCCCGCGACGTCCGTCGGCCGGTGCAGCGTCGCGCCGCCGAGCGCGGCGACCGCGGAGAGCTCCACGCCGTGCGGCGTGCCGAACAGCGCTTCAAAGTGCGGCGTGCGATCGGCCACCGGCAGGAAGTGGAAGATGCCGCCGCCGTCGTTGTTCAGCACCACCACCGTCAGCGGCACGCCGTGCCGCTTCGCCGTCACCCAGGCCGAGAGATCGTGCAACAGCGCGACGTCGCCGACGAGGAGCGCGGTGGGCGTGTTCGTCGCCGCGGCGATGCCCAGCGCCGTCGAGGTGACGCCGTCGATGCCGTTGACGCCTCGGTTGGAGAAGACGCGGATGGGCGCGGCGGCGGGCGCGAAGGCGTCGACGTCGCGGATCGGCATCGAGCTGGAGACGACGAGCGATGCACCGGGCGGCAAGGAGGCGACCACCGTGTGCGCGACCGACGGTTCCGTCAGACAACCCCCTTCCCTCCAAAGGGCGAGGGAACGCCGCGCTCGAGCCTCCGCATCCAGCCAGCGCTGGCGCCAGCCCGCGGGCGTCGAGGAGGTCTCCAGCCGATCGCACGCGTCCACGAGGTCGCCGACGAGGAAGGCCTCCGCCCGGTGGAGCGGATCCACGAAGCGCTCGTCCTCCGCGAAGGCGAAGGTGCGCGCGCCCGAGCCGTCCAGCCACGCCTGCGGGCCCTTCGGCGTCAGCCCGCCGCCGAAGCGCAGGACGACGTCGGGGCGCATCGCGTCCGCGAACGCCGGCGCCCGCAGCAGCGCATCCACCATCGCCACGGCGCCGTCGAAGCCATAGCGCGCGTTCGACGCGGCCTCGGCCAGCACGGGAAAGTGGAGCCGCGCTCCGAGCCGGTGCACGGCCGCGCCGAAGCCATCCGCCCGCGCGCGGGGGCCCACGACGATCACGCCCCGCTGAGCCTTCGCCACCGCGTCCCGCACGAGGGACAGCTCCACCACGCGCCGCGAGGGTACGAAGCGCGTCGCCGGCGGATCGATCACCGGTCCCCGCTCCGCGCTCGCCGGCGCGAGCGGCTCGTCGAACGGCACGTTGAGGTGCACCGGCGCCCGCGCGTCGAGGCCGCGCGCCAGCGTGCGCGCCGTCACCGCGGCGAGGTGGGCCAGCGCCTCCGGGCGATCGACCGGGTCCGGCAGCTCCGCCGCGTCCACCGCGAAGCGGCCGAACAGCCCGGCCTGCTCCGTCGTCTGCGGCGCGCCGAAGCCGCGCAGCGCCCACGGACGGTCGGCGGTCAGCAGCACCAGCGGCGCTCCGGCCGCGTGCGCCTCCATCGCCGCCGGGAGGAAGTGGGCGCCCGCGGTGCCCGAAGTGCACACCACCGCGACGGGCGCGTCGTCCGCCTGCGAGAGCCCCAGCGCGAAGAAGCCGGCGCTGCGCTCGTCGTGGATGGACCACGTCTTCACGTCGGGGCGATCGGCGAAGGCGAGCGCCAGCGGCGTCGAGCGGCTGCCCGGCGCGACCACCGCGTGGCGGACGCCTCCCCGGGCGAGCGCCCCCACGAGCGTCGCGGCCCAGCGCTGGTTGAGGGTGTCAGGCACGCAGGCGCCCCCCATTGCGCGGCGCCGCGCGGGCGTCCAGTGGGACGACGTCGTCGTGCACGCCCAGGACCGGCAACAGCGCCCGCGCCTTGCGCTCGGTCTCGAGCCACTCGGCCTCGGCGTCGCTGCCTTCGACGACGCCCGCGCCGACGAAGAGCTGCGCCCGCGCGCCGCCCAGCAGCGCGGAGCGCAGCGCCACCACCAGCGTCAGTCCGCCGTCGCCCATCGCGCCCACGGCGCCCGCATACCAGCCGCGGTGGAAGCCTTCGCGCCCCTTGAGGAACGCCAGCGCCGGGTCCCGCGGCAGCCCCGCCACCGCCGGCGTCGGGTGCAGCGCGCGGGCGACGAGCAGCGGATCGACGCCCGGCTTCAAGGTCGCGCGGAACGGCGTGTGGAGGTGATCGACGTTCGCCAGCACCTTCACCGCCGGCCCCTCGGGCCGCTCGACGGACTCGGCGAAGGGGGCCAGCACGCGGGCGATCTCCTTCACCACCGCGTCGTGCTCGCGGCGGTCCTTCTCGCTGCGCATGAGCGCCGCGCCCTGCCCGACCGCCGCCGTGCCCGCGAGCGCGTCCACGCACAGGACGTCACCCCGCGCCTCGCACAGCACCTCGGGCGAGGCGCCGACGAAGGCGCGCCCATCGGTGCCGCGCACCAGGAAGGTCCAGCACTGCTTGTGGCGCGCCTCGAGCGCCTTCAGCACCGCGCGCTCGGAGAAGGGCTCGTCGGAGGCCACGTCGATGACGCGCGCGCACACCACCTTCTCGAAGCGGCCCGCGTCGATCGCCGACAGCGCGCCGTCCACCAGCCGGCGCCACTGGGCCGCGTCCGACGCCAGGCGACGCGCCCGCGGGCCCGAGGTGTGCGGCTCGGTCTCGAGCACGGCCTCGAGCCGCCGCTCCAGCGCCGCCGCGCCCACGCCGGCCGGGCCGAAGGCCGCCACCCACGGCGCGCGCCCGTCCCACCACGCCAGCACCTCGGGCAGCACCCAGCGCTCGGCCGGAAAGCCGTCCCACGGGCGGCTCGCGTCGAAGGCCCACCCGCCGAACCAGGGCCCCGGCGGAGGCTTCGGAGGCGCCCCGGACAGCCAGCGGACCGGCCCCCCTCCCTCACCGGCGATCCCCAGCCCGGCGCAGTGCAACCCCCGGGACGGGTTGGCCCAAACGACCGACAGCGGCTCGGGCCCCAGGCGCAACAGCGCCCCCAGTCGAGCTGGCCGGGCCAGGCCTTCGAACGCCGCGCTGAAAGGGGATGGCGTCATGGACCCGTTGTCTTCTAAGCCAACCTCGCTATAGATGCATCACTCAGTTCAAAACAGCTTGAACTGACTGAACAGGAGCGCTTCATGGCGGGCACGGGAGCCACCCGGGTGTGGAGGAAAAGCGGCGAGGAGACGACCCGGGTGCGGCTGGGCCACGGCCTCGAGGTGGGCGGCGGCGACTTCGTGGTGGTGGCGGGCCCCTGCGCGCTCGAGAGCGCCGACCAGGTGGAGAAGACGGCGGTGGCGGTGAAGCACGCGGGCGCGCACGCGCTGCGGGGCGGCGCCTTCAAGCCGCGCACCTCGCCGTACGCTTTCCAGGGGCTGGGCGAGCCGGGCCTCAAGCTGCTCGCAGAGCAGGGCACGAAGCTGCGGCTGCCGGTGGTGTCGGAGGTGATGGACGCTTCGCAGCTGCCGCTGATGCTGGACTACGTGGACGTGCTGCAGATCGGCGCGCGGAACATGCAGAACTTCACGCTCCTGCGCGCGGCGGCGAAGTCGGGCCGGCCGGTGCTGCTCAAGCGCGGCTTCGGGGCGACGCTGGAGGAGTGGCTCCTGGCGGCGGAGTACCTCCTCGACGGCGGCAACGACCAGGTGGTGCTGTGCGAGCGGGGCATCCGCACGTTCGACACGACGCTGCGCAACACGCTCGATCTCGCCGGCATGGCGTGGGTGAAGGAGAAGTCGAGGCTGCCGGTGCTGGTCGATCCCTCGCACTCCACCGGCGTGCAGTCGCTGGTGACGCCGATGGCGCTGGCCGCCGCGGCGGCCGGCGCGGACGGCCTCCTGGTGGAGGTACACGTCAACCCGGCCGAGGCGCTGTGCGATGGGCGCCAGGCGCTGACCCCCGCCCTCTTCGAGGGGCTGATGCGCGCGCTACCGGGCGTCCTGGGCGCGGCGGGCCGCAAGCTGGCGCGCGCCGAGTCGCTGCACGCGGTAGGAGGCACGCGGTGAGCGCGCAGGTCCACCAGATGTTCTCGCAGATCGCCCCGCGCTACGACGCGACCAACGACGTGATGTCGATGGGCATTCACCGGTTGTGGCGGCGCGAGGCGGTGAAGCGCTCGGGAGCGAAGGCGGGCGACCACGTGCTCGACTGCGCGACCGGCACGGGCGATCTCGCGCTGGCCTTCAAGCGCGCGGTGGGCCCGGCCGGTCGTGTGCTGGGCACCGACTTCAACGCCGACATGCTCTCCTTCGCGCCGGCGAAGGCGAAGGCCAGGGGTCTGGAGGTCACGTTCGAGGTCGCCGACGTGATGAAGCTGCCGTACGACGACTGCACATTCGACGTCGCGTCGATCGCCTTCGGGATCCGCAACGTGGACGAGCCGAAGACGGGTGTCGCGGAGCTCGCGCGCGTCGTGCGCTCGCGCGGCCGCGTAGTGGTGCTCGAGTTCGGCCAGCCGAAGGGGGTCTTCGGCGCGGCGTACAGGCCGTACGCGCGCTTCGTGATGCCGCAGCTTGGCAGGCTGCTCACCGGCAACAAGGCGGCCTACGAGTACCTGCCGGAGACGGCCGCCGCGTTCCCTTGCGGCGAGAAGTTCGTCGAGCTCATGCGGTCCACCGAGCGCTTCAGCGACGTGCAGGCGCACCCGCTGATGTCCGGCCTCGCGTGGATCTACGTGGGCACGGTGCGCTGAGCGTCGTCCGCCGAGGCGTCCACGACCCGCTTCGCCACGCCGAACGAGAAGCCCGCGCGGGCCAGCAGCGCGAGCTCCTTCGCGCGGCCCTCGCGGTCGACGGCGGCGCGGCGGTACGGGCCCAGCCGCTTCTTCCGCGCGAGCACGAAGGCCGCCGCGAGCTCGTCCCCATCGCCCGCCTTCGTCACCTCGTCCACCAGCGCGGAGGCGAGGCCCTTCGCCCGCAGCTTCTGACGGATGGCGCGCGTCGAGCGGCCCGCGCGGCGGAGGCTGCCGGTGCGCGCGACGGCCAGGCGGCGATCGTCGAGGTACCCGGCCCCGACGAAGCGCGCGACGATTCGCGCGATGGCGGGAGAGAGGTCGAAGGGCTCGCCGAATTCACGCTCGGCCTTCCGCACGCGGCGCAGGAGCATGCGCTCGAGCTGCTTCACGCTGGCCGAGTGCCGGCGCAGATGGAGGAGCGCGACGTTGGCGAGCGATCTCTCGGTGGGCTTTCTCATCGCGAGGGGTTGGCGCGTTGTACCTCGGAGCGCTGACACCTGCCGCCGGGAACTCGGGGCGTTCATCGGCCAAGCAGCGCCTTGAGGCGCGGCGTCATATCGGCCACGGCGTCGCCCTTCACGGATCCTTCCATGCGGCGGTCGGTGGCGCGGCCGTCGGCGCCGGGGACCACGAGCAGCGGGATCAGCCGGGACTCGTAGCCGGCCAGGAGCAGCCGCTCGGCATCGGGCCCGGCGTCGAATACGAGGAGATCGACGTCGCCGAAGTCTGCGTCGAGCCGCCCCTGCTCGGCCGCCTCGTGGAAGCGGCGGCACGGCTCGCACCAGGGCGCCCCGACGTAAACGATGAGCGTCCGCCCCAGCGCCGCAGAGGCCAGGCGCTGCTGCGCCACGATGCCAGCGAGCTGGTCCGGTGCGCTCGGAGGCGCCGGGAGGAGCCGCAGGTGGCCCGGCGGACCGGCGTCCTTCGCCGGGCTGGCGCTGCGGCAGCCCCATAACGCCGCCACGACCGCGCCGATCGCCAGGAGGCGCCGCCGAGTCATCGGCAGTCGGTGCGTGGTGAGTCTGGAACGGAAGGCGGCCATCGCTCAGGCCTCTCCCGCGCCGTCGGCCGCGGCGGCGTTCCGCCGGGCCCACCATCCGAGGAGCAGCCGCGTGCCCACCGCGAGGCCGATGACGAGCGCCGCGCCGATCGCCACCTGCCGGCCCGCCGCCTCGCGCGCCCCCTCCACGCCGTCGGCGAGGCTCGCGGCCAGTTGGCCGACGACGAGCCCCGCTGGCAACAGGCCGATCGCGTTGCCCACCGCCCAGCGCCACCAGCGCATCGGCGTCGCCCCCGCCGCGACGTTGACGCCCACGAAGGGCAGCGGCAGCTGCCGCACCACCACGGTCGCCAGCACGCCGCCGTGCTCGAGCTCGCGCAGCACCCGCGTCAGCCCCCGCCGCGCCAGCGCGCCCCTGAGCCGCTCGCGGCCCAGCAGCCGCCCAACGAGGAAGCCCACGTTCGCCCAGAGGTTCTCCGCCAGCCAGACGATGAGGAGCCCCGGCCCGAAGCCCCACGTCACACACGCGACCACCACCAGGCTCAGCGCCGGCGCAAAGAACGCCGTCGCCACGCCAAAACCCAGCACAAAGACGGGCATCGCCCAGCCCTCCGCGCCCAGCTCCCGCAGAAACTGCACCAGGACGCGGGGCTCGAAGCGGTCGCCGAAGACCTGGCGAAGGGCGAGCGCAGCGGCGATGAATGCTCCGAGAAGCGCGAGCAGGAGGAGTCGCCGTTTCACGCCGGTGGTTCTACTCTTTTTCGTTGAAGGCGCTCGGTCCGCGTGAATACTCCGCCCCATGCCCACTGACACCCTCTCCGTCACCGACAACCGCACCGGCAAGACCTACGAACTGAAGATCGAGAATGGCTGCATTCGCGCCATGGATCTCCGCCAGATCAAGACGGGGGCCGACGATTTTGGGCTCATGTCGTACGACCCGGCGTTCCTCAACACCGCCAACTGCAAGTCGTCGATCACCTTCATCGACGGCGACAAGGGCATTCTCGAGTACCGCGGGTACCCCATCGAGCAGCTCGCCGAGAAGTCGAGCCACCTCGAGGTCAGCTACCTCTTGATGAACGGTGAGTTGCCGACCCGGGCGCAGCTCGACGACTTCGTGAACAAGATCACGCTGCACACCTACGTGCACGAGAACATCAAGAGCTTCATGGACGGGTTCCGCTACGACGCGCACCCGATGTCCATGCTCGCGTCGACGGTGGCGGCGCTGTCCAGCTTCTACCCCGAGGCCAAGAACGTGCGGTCGAAGGAGGTCCGCCGAATCCAGATGAACCGGTTGATCGCCAAGATGCCCACGCTCGCGGCGTTCTCGCACCGGCACAGCCAGGGCCTGCCGTACGTCTACCCGAACAACGAGCTGTCCTACACCGAGAACTTCCTGACGATGGTGAAGTCCATCGGCACGAACAACTGGCGGCCGCACAAGGCGCTGGTGAGGGCGCTCGACATCCTCTTCATCCTCCACGCCGACCACGAGCAGAACTGCTCGACGACGTCGACGCGCGTGGTGGGCAGCTCTGAAGTGGACCCGTACTCGGCGGTCGCCGCGGGCATCACCGCCCTCTACGGCCCGCTGCACGGCGGTGCGAACGAGGCGGTGCTCCGCATGCTGCGCGAGATCGGCGACAAGAAGAACGTCCCCGACTTCATCAAGCGCGTGAAGGCCGGCGACGGCACCAAGCTGATGGGGTTCGGCCACCGCGTGTACAAGAACTACGACCCGCGGGCGAAGGTGATCAAGAAGGCCTGCGACGAGGTGTTCGAGGTGACGGGCCGCAACCCGCTGCTCGACATCGCCGTCGAGCTCGAGCGCATCGCCCTGCAGGACGACTACTTCGTGCAGCGCAAGCTGTACCCGAACGTCGACTTCTACTCGGGCCTCATCTACGAGGCGATGGGCTTCCCGGCCGAGTTCTTCACGCTGCTCTTCGCCATCCCCCGCACGGTGGGCTGGGTGAGCCAGTGGGAAGAGATGATCACGGACAACGAGCAGAAGATCAGCCGGCCTCGCCAGGTGTACACCGGCCAGCGCGGCCGCCAGTACGTGCCGATCGACAAGCGCGGCTAGAGAGCATTCCCCCGGAGGGACCCGGCGGTCCCTCCTCGAGCGGTCGGCCGGCTCGGGCCACCGGGCCGGCCGTCGTCTTCTCTACGCGTAGAGCCGCTCGATGAGGTCGGCGTACTTCTGCTCGCACACCTTCCGGCGCACCTTGAGCGTCGAGGTCAGCTCGCCGCCTTCGACGGTGAAGTCGTGCGGCAGCACCTCGAACTTCTTGATCGTCTCGAAGCGCGCCAGGCGGGGGTTCACCTCGGTCTCGATCGCCTTCTCCAGGTGCGCGCGGAAGGCCGGGCTGGCCACCAGGGCCTTCGGGTCCGCCGGCAGCCCGAGCTTCTTCGCGAACGGCCCCACCTTCTCGGGATCGATGGCGAGGATCGCCGTCAGGTAGTTGCGCCGCTCGCCGATGACGAGCGCGTTGCCCACCGGATCGATGCCCTTCAGCATCCCCTCGATGTTGGCCGGCGCCGTCTTCTTGCCGCCCGAGGTGACGATGATCTCCTTCTTGCGTCCGGTGATGCGCAGAAAGCCGTCCTCGTCGAGCTGTCCCACGTCGCCAGAGTGCAGCCAGCCGTCGTGCAGCAGCTCGGCCGTGGCTGCCTCGTCCTTGAAGTAGCCGGCGCACACGTTGTCGCCGCGCACGAGGATCTCCCCGTCGTCGGCGATGCGCACCTCGACGCCCGGCATCGGACGCCCCAGGGTGCCCAGCTTGATCGCATCCTTCGTGTTCACCGACGTCGGACCCGTCACTTCCGACTGGCCGTAGACCTCGGCGATCACGATGTCGAGCGACGCGAAGAACTCCAGCACCTCACGGGCGATCGGCGCCGCGCTGGTGGCGAAGACGTGGGTGCGCTCGAAGCCGATGCGCTGTTTCAGCTTCTGGAACACCAGTCGCTGCGCCAGCGCGTACTGCGCCTGCACCGCCAGCGGCGGCTGCCGGTGGGCCATGACGTCGTGGTGGTAGCGCAGCGCCACGTCCCGAGCCCACGCCACCACCTTCCGGCGGGCCTTCGGCTGGCTCTCCAGGCCCGCCTGCGCCTTCGCCATGAACTTCTCCCACACGCGCGGCACGCCGAAGAAGACGGTCGGCCGCACCTCGCGCAGGTTCTCCGGAAGCTTCTCGAAGGACTCGGCGAAGTACACCTGGATGCCGTTCAAGAGCGGGCCGTAGATCGTGCAGACCTGCTCGGCGATGTGCGACAGCGGCAAGTACGACAGCAGCACGTCGTCCTCGCCCGTCGGGTGGCACATCGACAGGTGCACCGCGGTCCAGGTGAGGTTCCGGTGCGTCAACATGACGCCCTTGGGGTTCCCCGTGGTGCCCGAGGTGTAAATCATCTGCGCGAGCGCGCCGGGCTCCAGCTTCTCGAGGCGCGCGTAGTACTCCGCGTCATCGCCGCGGGCGCCCCGCTCCAGCACGTCGGCGTACGTCAGCACGCCCTCCACGCGCTTCGCCGGCGGCTCCATCACCACCACGTGCTTGAGCGCCGGCAGCTGGTCCCGCACCGACAGCAGGCGCGCCAGGTACGCCTCGTTCTCCACCAGCGCGATCGGGGCCTCGCAGTGCCCGGCGACGTAGGCCACCTGCTCGGGGCTCGAGGTCGTGTACAGGCCCACCGCCACCCCGCCGCAGGCCATGGCCGCGAGGTCGGCCACCACCCACTCCTCGCGGTTGAAGCCCATCACCACCATGGCCTGCTTCGGGCCGAAACCCAGGGACAACAGGCCCAGGGCGAAGTCCTTCACCCGCTGGGCGTATTGCCGCCACGAGGTGGGCTGCCAGGTGCCGCTCCGCTTCGACCACAGCGCCGGCCGGTCCTTCAGGCGCTCGGCCTGCGCGTGCAGCTGGTGCACCATGGTGCGGGGAATGTCGGTGATCATCGAGGGACCGAGGGTCCACCAACGTCGTTGACAGGTCAACGGTGGCGCCGCTATCTCGGCCGCCCATGGCGACCTTCGAGTTCACCTGTCAGAAGTGCGAGGGCAACTTCGAGATCGACGCGCAGGACCTGGTGGACGGCAGTGAGGAGCTCGAGTGCCCTCACTGCAACGCCAAGCTGTCCAAGGCGGCGGCCGAGGACTTCACCGCGGCGGTCGGTGAGTTCATCGCGCAGCTGGCGGCGATCTCCAAGAAGTTCACCGCGACCGTCGAGTTCGACTCCGAGTCCGTCTCCGAGGCCGAGGAGGATGAGGACGAGGACGAGGACGAAGACGACCTCGACGACGACGATGACGATGACGATGACGCCGACGACCTCGACGAGGACGAGGACTTCGAAGACGACGAGCGCTGACGCTCGCGTCCCGCCCGCCGGCCCCGTGCGCGCGCCGTTCGACGGCGAGCCGCGGGGCCTTCGTCCATCCGGCCCCGGCCCATGAGAAAGCCCGGCCCCCCCTCCCAGGGTGCTGCCGGGCTTTCGATGCTGGAATGGGGTTCCGCCGGTCAGAACTTCTCGGAGATGTCCGCGACGAGCGGGATGCGCCAGCGCTCGCCCTTGAGCGACTTCACGATGCCCAGGATCGCGAGGACCAGCACACCGGGACCGAGCGCGCAGTTGATGAGCGCCAGCGGGCCCAGGAACGAGAAGACCGTGAGGACGATGAAGGAGCCGATGCCCAGCGTGAGGCCCTGCTTGGCGTGCCACTGCACGAAGGGGCTGTCCTTGACCGTCAGCAGCGGGATGAGCGCGAGGCAGCTCAGGTACGCCAGCACCAGCTGGATCTTGTCCTGCTCGCGGACCGTGTCTCCGCCGACGGGAGTGCCCTGATTTCGGTGTTTCGCCCCGGGGTGGCTCTGCAAAGGAGCACCCATGGCGAGAAAGCAGAAGGTCGAGTCGAAGGAGGAGTCGGTGAAGGGTGACGTCCCGGCGGCTGCGA
>JBFMAB010000046.1:0-46470 GCA_040755835.1 Myxococcota bacterium | reverse complement strand
CCACACCACTTCGACGGCCGCGACCGCGAACGCCTCGCCCGGGGCCTCGTTCGTCGCCTCCGCAGCCTCGGCTACGACGTGCCCGTCCCGACGCTTGCGTAAGCTCCCGCCTGTTTCACCTGACGGCAGGTGAGCGCAAGGGCGACGAGCGCATCGCGGGGGCCTTCCCGGTGAGCGTGACGTTCGACGCGCGGAGCGCGCGCGAGCTCGAGGCGCTCACGAGGAGGAGCCTCGGGCGGCCGCTGCTGGTCCTGCTTGATGACAGGGTGCTGTTCGCGCCGCTGGTGCAGGACGCCATCACCGGTGGGCGCTTGATGCTGGGGGTGCCGGGCGCGGACGCGGCGGAGGCGGACCGGCTCCTCACGGCCATCGTCGGGGGTCCGGTGGAGGGCCTCACCTTCGAGCGGGAGGTGCGGTACGGGCCGCCGTCATTGCGGTGAGGGGCGCGCTCGGGCCGCGCGCCAGCGCCTGGGCCCTGGGTGGAGTGAGGACGTGGCGCGTGCCCAACGCGCGCCCCCTCACCGGCAACACGTCCCCGTATTCCACAGCGCACGCCCGCCGCCGTAGAGCACCACGTTGCCGTCGTCCTGCACCGCCAACGTCGCGCCGGAGTGTCCCGCCGTGCGCGTGTTCCACAGCGCCGCCGACGCCGGCGAGTACAGCACGAAGTTGCCGTCGTCCTGCATCACCAGCGCGCTCGTCGCCTTCCGGTTGGTGCGCGTGTTCCACAGCGCGCGCCCGCCGTCGTACAGCACCACGTTGCCGTCCCCCTGATGCACGAAGGTGAAGCGGCCGTTGCAACTCGTCACCGCCTGGTTGGGTGCCAGCGCGGCGTTCACCCCGAGGCGCCCGCAGGTGGCCGGAGGCGTGGCCGGCATCGGCGGGGGCGCCACCGCGCAGTGCCCACGCGCGCCCGGCGTCTTCACCACCGCGAGGTGCGTCGGCACCGGCCGCTCGCGCCCGTCCGACGGCACGTTGACGATGCGCCCGCCCACCACCATCTCCGAGGAGCCGCCGCCGTCGAGGTTGAGCCCCACCACGCCCCCAGCGACACCATGAAGTCCGCCGCCTCGCCGCATGTCATGCCCCGCCGCCCCGCCGCCGGCGCGCGCCCGTCCACCACCACCAGGAAGAGCTTCTTCTTGTCGCGCGACAGGCCCAGCAACGTGCGCGGGTGCTGCACCGCGCAGGTGTACTCGCCGTTGGGCAGCAGCGCGTGCTGCGCGACGCCGTCGTCCACCAGCGTCAGCAGGCCCGTCATCACCTCGCGATCGCAAGGGGCGCTGGCGGGCTGTCGCGCGCGGGTGACTACCGCAGCGCGAGCCACACGCCGAGAAAGCCCAGCCCCGTGGCGAGGACGAAGACGCCGCCGAAGAGGGCGATGCGCTTCCACGGGGAAGCGCCGGTGCCGTACGCGCTGGTGTCGGCCTCGGGGTCCGAGTGGACGTCCTCGGGCCCGTCGACGGCCTCGATTTCCTGGATGAGCGAAATCTCCACCTTCGGCTCGGCCACCTCTTCGAAGGTGACGCCGAAGCTGGTGCGCGTGGCGTTGACGGCGGGCCCCAACTCGAGCGGCCTGGCCAACCGCGGGTCCCTCGCGGGCGTCGGCGTGCCGTCGTCCGCCACCGTCGGGTCGGGCCGGCCGGGGTCGGTAATCTCCTGGTCCGGCGGGAGGAAGTCGGCGGGCGCCAACACCGCAGTGTGTTCGAAGGCGAGCGCCGTCGGCGGCACCACCTGCACCTTGCGCGTCTTGTCTTTGAGCTCGATGAGCGTCTTGCCGTACACCGCCTCGTACAGCACCGCGTCCTCGCCCTGCTTCTCCTTCGAGAAGACGCGAGACAACAGGTCGCCGAGGTCGCGCTCGGACACGTCCGGCGCGTGCCGCTGCCGCAGGCGCTTGAGCGCCTCGCCGAACGCCGCCGCCGACGGGTAGCGGTCCTCGGGGTTCTTCTTGAGCGCCCTCAGCACCACCTCGTCGACGTCCTTCGGCACCGACGGGTTGAACGACGACGGCGCTTCCCAACTCGGGTTGGCGGCCTTGCGCCAGCGCTCGATGGGGTCGCCCTTCTGTGGCAGCGCGTGCCCGGCGATGAGCTCCCACAGCATCACGCCGCACGAGTAGACGTCCGCGCGCCCGTCGACGATCTGCTTCTTCGCCTGCTCCGGCGCCATGTACGTCAGGTTGCCGATGACGACGCGCGGCGCAGTCTGCTCTTCCTTCAGCGTCGACTGCGCGGCGCCGAAGTCGATGATTTTGACCTCGCCCTTGTACGAGATGCACACGTTCGCCGGCGACAGGTCGCGGTGCACCAGGTGCAGCGGGTTGCCGTTCTCGTCCTTCGCGAGGTGCGCGTACTCGAGGCCCTCGCACACCTTCTCGCCGAGCAGCAGGATGATGCCCAGCGGCATCTCCACCTTGCGGTCGCGCAGGCGCCGCGTGAAGCGGCTCACCGTCTTGCCCTGCACGTACTCCATCGACAGGTAGTACTCGCCGTCGACGTCGCCCATCGCGTACACGCGCGCGATGTGCGGGTGCTTGAGCCGCACCACCACCTTCGCCTCGTCGAGGAAGCGGCCCACAAAGGCGCGGTTCGCCACCAGGTTCGGCAGCACCTTCTTCACCACGCACGCGCGCGGCGCGGCGCCACCCTCACGCGCGAGGAACACCTCGCCCATGCCGCCCGCCCCGATGCGGCGGATCAGCTGGTAGCGCCCAAACGGGAGAGGCGCTTCCGGCGACGGCTCCTGCAGCATGAGGCTCGCAGCTTGCGGCGCGCCGGACACGGGAGCAAGCGAACGGCGCCGTCGCCGTGCGCCCTCCAGGCTGTCCGTGTCCTGCGTCATCGCTGCCGCCTGCTCCGGGGTGAATGTACGGAAGTTATCGACACAACGCGTCAGAAGTTGCCCGGCCTCAGAAGAGCCACCCAAATCAAAGGGTTGTCTCCAGCCGTGCGGAGAAGCGGACGGGCTCGGGAGGGCGGTGGGGCGACGCTCCACCGCCGGCCCACGGCGAGCGGCGCGAGGTGCCATACCTCCAGCGCCGGCCGGCCCTCGCGCAGGCTCTGACGGAGGGCGTCGTCACGCCCGCGCCCCGCCGGGCACGATGTCGACACATGGTCCTCCACGCGCACGACTACTAGCCAGCCGGCGGGGAAGGAGAAGCCGCAGCTGGACGGCTGCGACCTCGACGCCTTCGCCGTGGAGTACGACGACGAGACCGGCGCCCTCGACTTTCGCTTCGAGCTCGGCCAGGGCCTCGCCATCTTCTGGGCGACGACCGCCGGAAGGAACGACCGCCTCCGCCTCGCGCTGGCGGACGGCGCGGCCTTCACCGTGGAAGAGCCAGTCCTCTACGCGGACCCCGCCGACTTCCCCCGCCTCGAGTGGACCGGCCTCTCGCTGCCCGTCGGACTCGAGCGGCGCCTGCGGAGGGTCGCCGTCGAGGTGTCCTCCGCGCCGCCCCGCCATCGCCGCGAGCTCACGGTGAGCGCCGACGGCGGCCCGGACGAAGTGGTGGTGTTCGCCTGGACGGGTCGGTATCCTCCGCCTGGCCCGGAGGCTCCGATGCCCCGATGAGCGACGCCGCGACACACTGGGAGTCCGTCTACGCGAAGAAGCGCCCCGACGAGGTGAGCTGGTACCGCCCGCACCTCGAGCGCTCGCTGGCCTTCATCGAAGGCGCGGGCCTCGCGAAGGACGCGGCCATCATCGACGTGGGCGCCGGCGCCTCGACGCTCCTCGACGACCTCCTCGCCCGCGGCTACTCCCACCTCACCGCGCTGGACGTGTCCGCGAAGGCGCTCGACGTCTCCCGCGCACGCCTCGGCCCCGCCGGCGAAGCGGTGCGCTGGCTCGTGGCCGACGTCACGCGCGCCGAGCTGCCGCGCCACGTCTTCGACTTCTGGCACGACCGCGCCGTCTTCCACTTCCTTCGCGACGAGGACGAGCGCCGCCGTTACGTCGAGCGGGTCCGTCACGCGCTCAAGCCCGGCGGCCACATCGTGGTGGCCACTTTCGGCCCCGAGGGCCCGTCGCGCTGCAGCGGCCTCGACGTGGTGCGCTACTCCGCCGACGGGCTACACGCGGAGTTCGGCGGCGAGTTCCGCAAGGTGGACAGCGTCACCGAAGTGCACCGCACGCCCGGTGGGAATGAGCAGCAGTTCGTCTACTGCTACTGCCGCCTCGGCGGCTGACGCGCCGCACGAAAATCGTCCGCGTCGCATGTTGCCCCAGCGTGCCTTCCGCAGCTATGGAGGCCGTTCATGCGCCCGTCCCGGATTTTCACCCTCGCCGCGCTCCTCGCCTCTGCGTGCGGCCCGTCGCTGTCCCCCACGCTCGCGCCCGGCGGCGCCTCGTCGCAGGTCACCGTGCTGCCACCGCCGCCGCCGCCGATTCCGGCCACCGAGGTGTGGGGCCCCGCGGCGCTGGCCGACGAAAACCCCGCCGCCGACATCGTCGAGGTGACGCTCACCGCCGCGGTGGCGCCGGTGTCCATCGACGGCGCCGCGCCCATTCTGATGTACACGTACAACGGCCAGACGCCCGGCCCGCGCCTCGAGGCGAAGGTGGGCGACCGCGTCATCGTGCACTTCAAGAACGAACTGCCCCAGGCCACCACGGTGCACTGGCACGGTCTGCGGATTCCCGACGCGATGGACGGCAGTCCGCGCATCCAGTCGCCGGTGCTGCCCGGGCAGACCTTCACCTACGACTTCGTCGTCCCCGAGGCGGGCTCGTTCTGGTACCACCCGCACGTCCGCGCCAACGAGCAGGTGGAGAAGGGCCTGTACGGCCCCATCATCGTCCGCGAGCGCGACGCCGCGAAGGAGCCTCGCTACGCCGCCGAGCGCGTGCTGATGCTGGACGACGTGCTGCTGACCAACGGTCAGTTCGCGCCCTTCCTGGCCAGCCACCCCGAGGAGATGCACGGCCGCTTCGGCAACACCCTGCTGCTCAACGGCAAGGACTCCTCCACGCCGGCCCGCGTCGAGGTGCCGCACTACCGCGTCGAGCGCTGGCGACTCGTCAACACCGCCAACGCCCGCACGATGTCGCTGTCGATTGCCGGCGCCACCTTTCGCGTCATCGGTACCGACGGCGGCCTGTTGCGGGCGCCGTACGGCACCACCCGCCTCACCCTGCCCGTCGGCCAGCGCTACGACGTCGAGGTCACCTTCGACCGCGTAGGCGAGGTGGCGTTGAACAGCCACGTGCTGGTGCAGGACGCCTCGGGCAACGTGGTGGAGCAGACGCTCCCGCAGCTCGTCGTCACCGTCGACGCGGCGGAGGACGACTACCCGGTGGTGTCCGACTGGACGCTGCCGCCCGACGCGCAGCGCGCGGTGGACCGCGAGGTGACGCTGACGTTCGACGCGGTCAACGACCCGGTGATGGGCCTCATGTGGCGCATCAACGGCGTCTCGCACCCCGTGGATCCGCTCTTCACCTTCCAACGAGGCGAGACGGTGCGCCTCGTCCTCGTCAACCGCGTGGGCCCCGAGCACCCCTTCCACCTCCACGGCCAGTTCTTCGAGGTCGAAGAAGCGGGGCAGCCTGGCCTCAAGGACACGGTGCTGGTGCCCGGCCTGTCCACCGTGCGGGTGGTGGCGCGCTTCGACAACCCCGGCCGGTGGATGGCGCACTGTCACATCCTCGAGCACGCCGAGCTGGGCATGATGAGCGAAGTCGTCGTCGGCCCCTGATGCGCGGGCGTCTTCAGTCGAGGCCACCTCGACGAGGTGCCGCGCCCCAAGGCCGTCACGCCGAAGAGGGGCGCGACGCGCTTCGTGGCGAACAGGCTGCCGCGTGTGCGGCGGACAGCGCAGGCCTCGAAGGAAGGCGGGACGAACGAAGCACGCTGGCCGTCCCCCGGGGCATGACGGCGCTGGCCAACCCGGTGCCCGGAAGGCCCGGCCTTCACCGCCCGGCGTCGGGCGAATCCAAGAGCGCGCACAGGCGAGGCAGCCCGCGCGCGAGCGCCGGGCCCGGCTGCATCAAGTCCTTCGTGGGCAGCGTCACCCAGCGCGCGCGCTTGAGGGGCACCAGCGCCTCGAGCGGCGCCTTCCCCTCCATCGAGTCGGCGGCGTCGATGAGGACGTCGGGCGCCAGCTTCACCACGTGCTCGAGGGAGTACGTCGGGTACGCCGTCGGCGCCCTCTCCGCGACGTTGACGGCGCCGCAGTCGGAAAGCAGCTCATCCGCGAAGCTGCCCGGGCCCGCCACCACCAGCGGCGAGAAGCCGTAGACCAAAAGCACCCGCGGCCGCGTCCCGCGCGCCTTCGCCAGGGCCCGCACGCGCGCGCGCGTCTCGGTCAACTCGTCCACCAGCGCCTTCGCCGCCGCCTCGCGGTGGAGCGCCCGGCCCAGCGTCATCATCGCGCTCGCCACGTCGTCCACCGTCGTCAGCGGCACCGCCAGCACCGGCACGCCGAGGCGCGCCAGCGTCTCCACCGGCTTCTGGTTGGACGGCGCCTTCTGCACCACCACGAGGTGCGGCTTGAGCGCGACGACGGCCTCCACCGACACGTCATTGAAGCCGCCCACCCGTGGCAGCGCCTGCACCTGCGGCAGCTCGTCGAAGCGCGACACGCCCACCAGGCGCTCGCCCGCACCCAGCGCCACCACCGTCTCCGTCAGCGAGGGCGCCACCGTCACCACCCGCGTCACCTCGGCGGGCGGCTTCGGGCCCAGCCAGTGGACGTCCGCCCCGAGGGCCAGCAGCGAGACCAACGGAATGACGAGCATCGGCCCCGGCTGTAGCACGACGAAAGCCACGGACACACGGGCGTCGTGCACATGCGGGCGATGGAGATGGCGTCCTTCCACCTGGGGTACGGCGTCGAGGTGTGCTGGTGACTCACCGGACGAACGAGCGCGGTCGTCCACCGCGAGGAGACGGGAGCCGCACGCCTGACACGCCCGGTCGCACGCCCATCGACGCCGCCGCGGCCCTGGGGCCAGTCCGCGAAGCGCCCTGCCCCTCCCCGCCGCTGGCGACGGGAGGTGACGGGCGCGAGCGCCTCCGTTATGGCGCGCTCGTGGAGTCCTTCGACGTCGTCGTCATCGGCGGAGGCATCGCGGGCCTGTCGACCGCGTGGCACCTCGTGCAGGCCGGAGTGACGAAGACGTGCGTGCTGGAGCGCGAGTGGGCGTGCGGCGCGCACGCGTCGGGCACCAACGCGGCCATCTACCGTCAGTTCGAAGACGACGCGGTGGGCGTGCGGCTCGCGCGACGGACGCGCGCGCTGCTCGAGGTGCTGTCGCCGGATGAGCCGCTGCTGCGGCAGACGGGCGCGCTCTACGTCGCCACGCCGGGGCGGCTCGCCAGCGCCATCTCGCAGCTGACCGCCAACGACATCGAGGTGCGGCGCCTCTCGGGGGCGGAGGTGGCGGCGCTCGCCTCGCCGGTGGTGCTGGGCGCGCGGCACGCGGCGGCGCTGGTGCCGACGGACGGCGTGCTCGACCCGCACGGGATGCTGCAGGCGTTGCAGGCGCGGCTGCGCGCGGCGGGCGTGGCGGTGCGCGTCTCGTCGGGCGCCCGGCCGACACGGAGGAATGGGCACTTCGTCATCGCGACGGCGGCCGGCGAGCTGCGCGCGGCGCACCTCGTGCTGGCGGGCGGCGCGTGGAACGCCGAGCTCGGCGCGTGCCTCGGAGCGCCGGCGCCGCTCCAGCCGCTGCGGCGGCACCTCGCGCTGCTGGACACCAGCGACGCGCCCGCTGGTGGCCCGGTGGTGTGGCGCCTCGAGGACGACGAGGCGTACTTCCGGCCCGAGTCCGGCGGCGCGCTCGCCTCGCCGTGTGACGAGACGGCGTGGCCCGCGGAGGCCGCCGTGCCGATGGACTCGCAGGCGCTCGTGTCCCTGGGGGAGCGACTCTCGACGCTGGCGCCGGCGCTCGCGCGCGCGACGGTGCGACGCGCGTGGGGGTGCCTGCGGACGTTCGCGCCGGACCGGCAGTTCATCGCCGGCCCGGACGCGCGCGTGCCCGGGTTGCACTGGTGCGCAGGCCTCGGCGGGCGCGGCATGTCGTGCGGCCTCGCCCTGGGAGAAGTCGTCGCGCTGGCGCTGGTGGGCCGCGCGGCGGCGCCAGCCGAGGTGTCGCTCGCGCGCGTGCTGACGCCGGAGCACGCGGCGGCCACCCCCTGAGCGAGGTGCGGAGCGGCTGGCGGCGCGCTCGTGGGACGACGGTGGATGTGCGCGGAGGTCGCCGAGGGAAGAGGAAGAGTGAGCGCGACCTGCGGCGAGGCGCCGGTGCCGCACACGCTCGTGGCAGCGGCGACGGGTCGACCGGTCAGACACTCACCGTCCCCGCGACGCCGGACGTGAACGGCGACCGTTCCATCAGCATCACCGGGGCCCGGCCACCTCCTGCGGCGACACGTCCGTGTGCCTCGCGCAGGCCGACGCCCGGGCGAGGTGGGGAGCGTCTCGACTCGGCGGACTCCGGCGCGGCGCGGCGTCCGCAGCGACGCGCAGGGCGCGACCCATGGCGCGGCTGCACACCCCCGACGAGGGTGCAGCGCACCACCGAGTGCGGACACACGAGTCCGACGCGGGCTCATCCGTTGCGTTCGCCTCGCCCCGACGGCCCGAAGCCCCGGGGAAACGGGGCGCGCAGGCGTTCGTCGCCGTGCTCGGTTTCAGTCAGCCCCTCGGGCGCGAGGCCCGGTGACGCACGTGAACGACGCTCGCGCTCCCCGTCGGGTGACAGACTCGGTGGTGCGGATTTTCACGTTCCCCGCGTGCACCTTCGCACCACGAAGTCAGCCGCGCGCCCTCGCCGGCGCCGCGCGGCAGGTCGCCCTCGGCACCCAGCCGCTCACGCGCCGTCCGTGTCTGTCTCCCTCGAGGCAGCCGCGACTCATGGCGTCGCCAGCACGTCGCTGACGTTCCCCGCGCCCGTCAGCGGACTGATGGGGCACAGGTTCAGCGCGTCACCGACGCCCTTCACCTCCACCAGCCCACCGTCGACGACGTCGAGGAACACGATGCGTCCGGCGTTCTGGTCGCCCAGCAGAATCCGCTGGCCCTTCACGGCGAAGCGGCCCGGCATCATCGGCATGCACGCGACGCCGCCGTCCGCCAGCACCCCCGCGTCGGCGGGACACGCGCTCGACCAGGCGGCGACCTTCTGGTCCTGGCCGTCAAGCAGCACGAGGCCCGCCGCCGTCACCGACTCGACGGTGAAGGTGGGCGAGTACGTCACCCGGCCGCCGCAACTGACGGCCAGCGCGTCACCCACCGGCGCGAGCCATTGTGGATTCAGGCAGTCGGCCGCGCCGAGGTCGATGACGGTGACGCCGGCGTCGGCGTCGACGCGCGCGAGGAGGCCGGGGCCTTCCACCGCGTAGGTGTCGGGGTTCAGGTTGTTGAGCGCCACGTACAGCGTGCCGTGGTGCGTGGTGATGGCCCACGGCCGCGCGACCGGCGTCCCGCCGTCGAAGGGCTTCAGGTCGATGTCCTTGAGCGACACGCGGCCTGCCTCCACCGGCATCTCCGGGTCCGCCACCGACACCCGCACCACCACCTGGCCTGCGTCCGCGCCGCTCGCGCCGAAGCCGCCGTACAGCGGCACCCACAGCGAGTCACCCAGCTTCGCGACGCCCTGCGGGTAGCTGTTCATGCCGAACGGCAGCTCCGCGACGGTGCCCAGCCGCACGCCGCCCTGCACGCCCGCGTCCAATTCGATGACGTCGCCTGCGTCGACGCCCGCCTTCAGCACCTGCAGCGTGCCGCTCGCGGCGTTCGCGATGTACACGTACGGCGCGTCCACCAGCACCTGGTTGGGCACCGCGCCCGTCGCGTTGGCGCGCGCCACCTGGCTGAAGCCCCCGCCGGTGACGTTGGCCACCGCCTGGTAGAGCCGGTTGTCGGTGCCATCGGCGGCCAGCAGCGTGCCCTGGTAGCTGGCCAGCGCGCCCGGGTTGGTGCCGAGGTCCGACAGCGGGCCGCGACTGCCGGTGGTGGCGGAGAAGCCCACCGCCTGCCCGCTCCAGTAGCAGGCGGCGACGGCCTCGTAGACGCACGCGCCGGCGCGGCACGTCTGCCCCTGCTCGCACGCGGTGTCGCACTGGCCGCAGTGCTGGAGGTCCGTCAGCGGGTCGACGCACGAGTCGCCGCAGCGGATGGTGCTGCCCACGCTGCACGACGCGCGGCACACGCCCGACTCACACACCTGGCCCGTCGCGCAGGCGTTGCCGCAGGCGCCGCAGTGGCGCGCGTCGTAGTCGAGGACGACGCAGGCCGCGCCGCAGCGCGTGGTGCCGGGCGTGCAAGTGCAGACGCCGGAGGCGCACTGCTCGCTGGCGCCGCAGGCGGAGCCGCACGCGCCGCAGTTCCGCACGTCATTGGCGGTGTCGACACAGCCGAGGCCGCAGGGCGTCGTCCCTTCGCGGCACACGACACCCGACGGCGGGCAGCCCGCCAGCAGCACCAACGCCAGGACAGCCACAACGCTTCGCAACCAGTTCATCGTTCTGCTCCATCCCAGGCCAAAGCCAGGGTGAAAAAGGCCGCCCGCGGGGGCAGCGGGTAACCGTCCAGGTCCTGCGTCTGGACGTCGAGAAGGTTCTTCACCTCGAGGCCGACCGTCACCGCGGGCCGCCTCCACGGCGTCGAGGACACGCCGACGTTGACGAAGGCCCTCGGTCCCAGCGCCAGCGTCTCGGTGCGGTTCATGTACTGCTGCGACTGGAAGAGGAGCTCCGCGTGGCCTCGCAACAGCGCGACGCCTCCAGCCACGCGCGCGTGCAGCCGGTGCGCCGGCCGGTACGGCAGCGCCTTCAGGAAATAGCGCGGGTCGTCGCGGAGGTTTTGCGTGGAGAGGAACGTGTACGCCAGCGTCGCGTCCAGCCAGGGCGCGGGCGAGAGGCGGCCTTCCACCTCCACGCCGGCTGCGCGCGCCGTCATCACGTTGAAGGGCTTGGCCAGCGCCGGCGGGTAGTACTCGTAGGTGATGAGGTCTTCGTACAGCGAGCCGAAGCCGGTGACGGCCAGCGCGGCCTTTTCGTGCCGCCAGCCCGCGGTGACGTCCGCCGACAATGCGCGCTCGGGTCGCAGCGCGGGGTTGGGCATCAACGTGCCCTGCACCACGTAGCGCTCCTGGAAGGAGGGCGGGCGGCTCGCCTGGCCGACGTTGGCCAGCACCTCGAGCCCGAAGGGAAGCTGCGCGACGACGCCCGCCTTTGGAGAGAAGACGACGAAGGGCCCGGCGACGTCGAGACGCGCCGACGCGTTCACCGCCAGCGCACCATCGAGGAAGAGGACTTCGTCGGCCAGCATGGCGCCCACGCGTCCCTGCGACGGGTTCGCCTCCGACGGCTCGCGCAGCCAGTCACCGCCCACGGTGGCGAGCGCGGTGAGGCCATGGCGCTGGAGGACGAGGCGGCTGAAGACGGCCTCGACGCCCGCGGAGGATTCGAGTTGGTGGAGGCGCCCGGCGCCGAAGGCGGTGCCGGTCAGCGTGGTGTCGTCGAGGCGGCCATAGCCGAGGACGGACAGCGAGCCGCCGGCGTCGAACTCGGTGTGCGTGCGCGCGGACAGCGTGCCCCGCAGCGTGGCCTGCTCGGCCGAGGGCGTGGGGTTCTGCACGGTGCCGGCCAGCCCGCGGCGCTCCGCGGTGCCCTCGAAGAGGACGTCGGCGGTGGTGGCGCCCAGCGGCGCGCGGTAGCGCAACAGCCCGCCGCCCTGCAGCGCGGCGTTGTTGGCGCGCACCTGCGTGACGAGCGGGTTGCCGTCCAGCGCCGGCTTGTCGTCGTACCGGAAGGAGAAGTCGCCGTTGGAGTGCAGCCCGTGCAACAGGAGGAGGCCGTCGCCGCCGGGAAGCGCGGCGCTGCCGCCGACGGTGAGCAACGTCGTCATGAAGCTGCCCTGCGTGACGTCGCCGAAGGCGTGCGTGCTGCCGGGCGCGCGGGTGACGAGGTTGACGACGCCGCCCATGGCGCCGGGGCCGTAGCGGGCGGACGCGCCGCCGCGCAGCACCTCGACGCGCTCGAGCGCCGCGGTGGGGATGCGCGAGAGGTCCATCGCGTTGCCGGGGCCGGTGAGCGGCACGCCGTCGAGGAGGACGAGGACGGCGTTGGGCGCGGCGCCGCGCAGCGACAGCGTCTTCCGCTGGCCGGCGCCGCCCGCGTCGGAGAGGACGACACCCGGCGCGGCGCCAATCAGCTCCGAGGCGTCCTTCGCCTCGCCGCGGCGCGCGGCCGCGTCGATGGTGGTGACGGCGGCGCTCGGGTCGCGGACCGTGGGGCTGGCGTGGGACGGCAGCGGGTCGGAGCCGCCGGCGGGCAGCGGAACATCCACGGGCGGCAGCGCGACGCTGTCGGTGGGAGCGCGCGCCATCGGCGCCGGCGTCGCGGGCACGTCGGCCGGAGACGAGGACGTAGCGGACGCTGACGTGCCGGGCAATAACGGGCTGGATGATGCCGCCACGGACGACGACGCCACGGGCGATGCCGTAGCCGGCGACGACGCGCCGAGCTCGGGCGCGGTGAGGGCCGACGATGAGCCGTGCGCGGAAGGCGTGTCGGCGGAAGCGGGCACCTGCGCGTGCGCGTGCGCACCAACCGCCGCGAGGGCGACGAACACCGCCAGGCTGAAGAGGCGAAGCCTCATGTGCCCTCGTCTCTCTTCCGCGAAGAGAGAGGACCAAAGCGGTGGGTATTCCCACCGCACTGTCGGGCAGGTCTCCTGGCTCCCGGGCCTTCCGCGGCGGCTCCACCTTCCCCCGGAGTCCGTCCGGAGTGGCGACTGCTCGAGCCTTCGCGTGCCCCGTCGTCCTGCGGGGCTTCCCGGTCACAGTGGCGCGACCGCGCCGGATTCTCACCGGCTTCCCTCGTGATGACCCGTGTTGGCGTCACCCGACAGCGAGGCAGGTGTACAGGCCCCCGGAGAGCACGTCAATGATGCTCCCCGGGTGCGGACGGATGAACGTGTCGTCGCGACGGGCCCATCACGTCGAGTCCCTCGGTGAGGCACGTGGGACTGCGCCCGACCGTCGTTCGCAGGGCCGCGCCACCACGTGACGGGAACCCGAGTCAGGATTCGTGTTCGCGTGCGCGTGACGTAGCCGGCTGGTGTTCTCCGCCGGACGTCGCTATGGCAGACGGGCACGGCCACTTTCCTCCTCCCGCCATGCGCACCCTCCTCGTCCTCTGCGCCGCCGTCCTCCTCGCCTGCGGGCCCACCGCCTCCGGCATGGACGCTGGCCCCGACGGCGGCAACGGCGGCCCGGACGCCGGCGTCACCGACTGCGGCGAGCCGTACCGCCGCTGCGACGTGGAGTTCCGCTTCCGCGCCATCGACGAGGCCACCGTGGAGGTGCGCGGCAGCTTCAAGCCCGACGGCTGGACGCAGGGCGTGCGCATGACGCGCGACGGCGACACCTGGAAGGCCACCGTGCCCGTCACCTGGGGCGCGGCCGTCGAGTACAAGTTCCTCGTCAACAACAGCATCTGGGTGACGGACCCGGCCAACCCGAAGACGGCCAACGGCAACAGCCTGCTGGACGCGGTCAGCTGCAACACGTGGACGTGCGAGGACGGCGCGCCGTCGGCCCGGGCCTTCGACTGGCGCGACGCCGTCATCTACTTCGTCTTCGTCGACCGCTTCCTCGACGACGACGCGTCGAACAACTGCACCGTGGCGGGCGCCGACGCCGCCGGCCAGTACCAGGGCGGCGACTGGAAGGGCGTCACCAGGCGCATCGACGAGGGCTACTTCACGCAGCTCGGCGTCAACGCCCTGTGGCTGACGGTGCCCATCAAGAACGCGACGGTGGCCGGGCGCGGGGCCGACGGCCGCTCGTACTCCGGCTACCACGGCTACTGGCCGGTGGACCTCGACCAGCTCGAGTCGTGCTTCGGCACCGAGGCGGAGTTGATCGCGCTGGTGCAGGCCGCGCACGCGCACGGCATTCAGGTGTTGTTCGACTTCGCGATGGTGCACCTGCACTCGAGCGCGCCCGTCTTCCAGCAGCACCCGGGCTGGTTCTGGTCGCTCGACTACAACGGCAACCAGTGCGTGTGCGGCGGCGGCTGTGACTGGAACGCGCAGGGTGAACGCTGCTGGTTCACCGACTACCTGCCGCACTGGAACTACACGGTGCCCGAGGCGCGCGACTACAGCGTGGGCAAGGCGTTGGCGCTGGTGCAGAAGACGGGCGCCGACGGCTTCCGCCTCGACGCCATCAAGCACGTCGACGGCTCGTGGCTCACCTCATTGCGAAAGCGCCTGCAGGACGAAGTCGTCTCGCAGCGCAGCCCGCGCCCGCGCTTCTACCTGGTGGGCGAGACATACGACTTCGGCAACCGCGACTACCTGAAGTCCTTCGTCGACGTGAAGACGAAGATGGACGGGCAGTTCGACTTCCCGCTGCGGCTCAAGCTGCTGCAGTCGGTGGTGATGCGGCAGACGCCGATGACGGAGCTGGCGTCCTTCACCGAGTCGAACGACGGCTACTACGGCCCGCAGGCGGTGATGAGCACGTGGATTGGCAACCACGACCTCGGCCGCGTCATCCACATGGGCGAGGACACGCCGCTGTGGACGGACCCATACGCCGACGGGAAGGACCGCGCCTGGTTCAACCAGCCGCAGGTGCCCGGCTACAAGCGACCCTTCGAGCGCCTCGCCAACGCGTACGTCTTTCTCTTCACCAGCCGCGGCGCGCCGCTCATCTACTACGGAGACGAGGTGGGCCTCGCGGGCGCGGGCGACCCGGACAACCGCCGCATGATGACGTGGGCGGGCCTCACCGCGGACCAGTCGTGGCTCAAGGGCCGCGTCGCGAAGCTGGGGCAGCTACGGCAGGCGCACCCGGCGCTGCGCCATGGACAGCGCGAGACGCTCTTCGTCACCGACGACGCGTGGGTGTACTCGATGACGAAGGACCCTGACGTCGTCTACGTGGCCATCAACCGCGGCGACGCCGATGTGACGGTGAGCGGCCTGCCGGCGACGGCGCTCTTCGACGAGTACAACGGCGTCAGCGTCAGCGGCCCGTCGATGGTGGTGCCGGCGCGCAGCGCGCGGGTGCTGGTGAAGCCCTGAGGCGTCCGCCCCGAGGTGCCTGGCGAGCCGGGGTGGCGCGGGCCGTGCGCGTCGCGGTCAGCGCCTCTTCGGCTCCACCGTCGAGGCCATCGACCGCGTGCTGGAGGCGACCGCGCCCGCGCGACGTGCCGCTGTCCGCGGTGGTGGAGCGCCTCTCGCGCGCGCAGTCGTCCAGCGACCATGACCCGCTGCACGCGACGTTCGAGGCGCCTCGTTCGCCTCTCCCTGGAGGTACGCCCTGGCCAGACGAACTTCACAAATTCCGAACGCGACCGCCGGTCCCGTGTCACCATGGGCGGCCCGTGCACTCCTTCCCCCCCGACACGCTCAGCTTCCCGGTGCTGCTGCAGCGGAACGCCTTCGGTCCCCGCCTGGTGGCGCGGGCGGGCGACGTGTGGCGCGCGATGCAGGACGTCGTCGTCGACCAGTCGATGTCGGTGGGCTGGACGCCGGAGCGCTTCGTCGAGACGGGGACGATGTTCATCGTACGCAGCATGACGGTGCAGCACCTGCGCGACGTGCGCTTCGCCGAGTCGCTGCAGGGCCGCACGTGGCCCTCGCGCGCGCGCCGCGACATGCTCTTCACGCGCGAGGTGCGGCTCTTCTCCGGGGACGAGCTCGTCATCGTCGCCACGCAGGAATGGGCCTACCTCTCTCGCGCGCTCGAGCCCATCCGCGCCGGCAAGGACATCTACGACGCCTTCAGGCTGCACGAGGGCTACCCGTCGGTGAAGCTGCCCGAGTACCAGCGCGTCGATGGCAGCCCGGTGCACCACTTCGGCTTCACCACCTGGCACCTGTGGATGGACCCGAACGCGCACGTCAACCACCCGGCCTACGTGGACTACTGCGACGAAGGCACGCACCGGGTGCTGGCCGCGCGGGGCATCGACCCGCAGCGCCTCACGCCGGTCGCCGAAGAGGTGCACTTCCGCGCGGCCATCGGCCCCGAGGAGGAGGTGCAGGTGGAGACGACGTACAAGGGCGCGGTGGGCGACGCCGCCGTGCTGGGCCACCGCATCCTCGTGAAGGGGAAGGTCGCCGCGACGTGCACCGCGGTGCGCCGGCTCGCCGACGAGGCGGGCGACGGCTGGCACGCGGCGCTCAGGTAGGCGCGGCGTCAGCCCACCGCGTGTCTTCCCAGCGTCACCATCGCGGCCGCGAGTGCGAAGTCCGGGTTGGCGTCTTCCCAATCAGCACGAGAACCCATGCGTTCTCATGGATACTGGCCGTGGACAGCCGGGACTGCGGCGGAATCCCCGCGCTCGCAGGGGCGTGTCAGCGCACCGTCGTCTGCTCGAGCGCCGCGCGGAAGGCGAGCGCCCGCGCCGTCACGCCCTCCGGTGTCTTCCCGGACACGACGAAGTGGCCCATCTTCCGGCCCGCGCGGGCGTGGCGCTTCCCGTACACGTACACGTCGATGACGTCGGGGAAGTCCTTCCACGCGGTGAGGTCGAGCGCCCCGCCTTCGCGGCCCTGCGCAAGCCACACGTCGCCGAGCAGCTGGCCCATGCACCACGCGCCCGAATGCAGCCGCGGCTCCACCACCGGCACGCCGGACAGAATCCGCGCGAGCGCGTCGAACTGGCTCACCGTGCACGCCTGCCGCGTCACGTGCCCCGAGTTGTGCACGCGCGGCGCGAGCTCGTTGACGTAGAGGCGCTCGACGCCGTCGCGCCCGGTGCCGATGAAGAACTCGACGGTCAGCAGCCCCTTCACGTCCAGCGCCGAGGCGAGGCCCGACGCCACCCGCTTCGCCTCGTCCTGGAAGTCCTGTGAGACGCTCGCGGGCAGCACCGTCAGGTCCAGCACGTGCTTCGTGTGCAGATTCTGGAACACCGGAAAGGTGAAGGCGTGGCCGTAGCCGTCGCGCGCGACGATGCAGGAAATCTCCGCCGACAGCGTGAGCGCCTCCTCCAGCACCCATCCGCCCGGTGCATCGCGAGGCATGGCCTTCACGTCGGCCTCGGTGCGCAGCCCGTACTGGCCCTTGCCGTCGTAGCCGCCGAGCGCCGACTTCGCGATGCACGGAAGCCCGAAGTCCAGCGCGGCCATCTGCACGTCCTCGCCCGGCGGCACCACGCAGAAACCCACCGCGCGGAAACCCGCCTGCTGAACGAAAGTCTTCTCCTTCGCGCGGTCCTGCGACACCTCCAGCACCCGCAAGCTGGGCGCCAGCTTCGCGGCGTACGGCGCGAGCGGCGCCGCTGGCACGTTCTCCGAGTCGAAGGTGGCCACCGACACCCGCGAGAAGAGCTCCTCGAGGCCTTTCGCGTCATCCACCGCGGTGGGGATGACGTTGGCGCGCCGCGTGGCGCACGGCGCGTCGGGGTCCGGCTCGAGGATGTGCGTGTCCTGGCCGAGGCGGTCGAGCGACTCGGCCAGCATGAGGCCCAATTGCCCTCCGCCGAGGATGCCCACCGCCGCCATCAGCGCTTCGACCTCTTCGCACGCTTCGCCGGCCTCGGCTTCGAGGCGACGAGCTCCTTCGTCGAGGCCCTCGCCTTCTGCGCGTTCTCCTCGCGGTAGCCGGCCAGCTTCACGCGCAGGGCCGGGTCGTGCACCGCGAGCAGCCGCACCGCGAAGAGCGCCGCGTTGGTAGCGCCCGCCGGGCCGATGGCGAAGGTGGCCGTGGGCACGCCCGCCGGCATCTGGACGATGGAGAGCAGCGAGTCGACGCCCGACAGCACGCGCGACTGCACCGGCACGCCCAACACCGGCAGCGACGTCAGCGAGGCCACCATGCCAGGCAGGTGCGCCGCGCCGCCCGCGCCCGCGATGATGCAGGTGTAGCCCTCGGCCGCGGCGGAGGTGGCGAAGTCGAACATCCACTCCGGCGTGCGGTGCGCGGACACCACCATCGCGTCGTACGGCACCCCGAAGCGCTCCAGCGTCTCCGCCGCAAGGCGCATGGTGTCCCAGTCGGAGCTGCTGCCCATGATGACGGCGACCCGGCTCATGTGAAGGCGCTCACCGTAATGCGAAAACACCGGCCGCGCTGCTTTCCGGAGCGCTGGCGAGCGGCCCGAGGCGCCGCGAGGAAGGCGCGCTGTCAACAGCGGACCTCGCCGCAACGAAGCGACGCGACGCCCTTCGGCGGCGTCACGGCGGGAGTCGCCGTTCGTTGGTGCCGCCGGAGGGCACGGTGTCCTCGTGGTGGTCGTGGTTGGGTCCGCCGAAGGTGCCACTCCAGGGTTCCTGCGGGACGCCGAGGCCGGGCCACTGGAAGGTGCGGAAGACCGCGGAGCTCCCGGCGAAGGGCGGGTCGCACTTCTGACAGGCGACGTTGCCGTCGGAGTCCAGCGCGCCTTCCATGAAGGTGAAGCTGCCGTTGGCCACCTCGAGCAGCTGCGGCACGGTGCGCGCCGTGAGGTTCAGCGGGCAGAGGAAGGCCTCGTTCCCGCTCATCACGTCGATGCCATGCAGCGCGTACACCGGCAAGACGCCGATGGAGTCGTTGACGACGAAGGTGACGGCCACCGTGCGCGGGCCACGCGAGGTGTTCCACGTCGCCAGGCGCAGCTGCTCGCCCCAGAAGCGCCACTCGTCCTTCAGGGTGTGCGTCCAGCGCAGGTGCGAGAGGCCCGCTTCATAGCCACGGAGGGACTTCGAGCCGTTCGTCGGCGCCGGGATGAAGCGCGCGTCGGACACCACCGCGCGGCCCACCTCCGTCGGGAGGCCCAGGGCCGGAAGGCCCGAGGTGGCGTGCAGCACCACGCTGCCGTTCTCCGGGTACAGCAGCCCCCGCGCCACCGCGAGCTCGCCGCCCGTCAGCGTCGTGTCCGTCAACTTCCACCGGAAGAGGCCGTCGTGGGTGAAGCTCATCAGCAGCGTGGGCGAGCCGGGCACCAGCGGCGCCGCCTCGGACTTCGTCGGCGAGAAGGAGATGTAGAGGTTGCCCACCGCGTCCGACGCGACGCCGTACGGGTGCGGGTGGTTGCACTCGGCGAGGAGTGAATCCGTCACCTGCTGCGCCATGACGAGGCCGCCGTTCGCGTTCAACACCACGAGGAAGTAGCTGCGGCAGTACTGCGCGTCGGCGCCGGTGACGCCGCGCGGGTACGCCTCGTACAGCGCCGCGAGCCGGTCCGGCCCCTGCACCACCAGCCGCGCGAGAAAGAGGGTGGTGGTGAGCGCGAGGAAGTCCGGGCGCGCGGTGCGCAGGTCGAACGTCCACACCGCGGCGCCGGTGGAGGGCTCGAGAGCCGTCACCTTCCCGTTCGGCGCGGCCGGGTAGTCGGCGCACACGAGGCGGCTGCCCCAGAAGATGCAGCGGCGCGAAGGCCCCAGCGGCGCGGTGACGGCGTTGGCGGTGTTCGCGCGCAGGATGGTGGAGGCCTGGAAGAAGCCGGACAGCGACGCGGCGCCCGACGGCTCGAGGACGAAGTCGTGCAACTCGAGGGGCGGAACCATGTTCACCGGGTCTCCGGTGGTGGTGGCGTCGAACGTCCAACTCGGCTGGAGCACCACCGGGTCTTCGCGCACGCAGCGGTCGCCCGCGCAGCGTCCCGCGCCCTGGCAGGCCGAGGCCTCGGCGCAGACGTAGCCGTCCGGCGGGTCGCGCACCACGCACGCGCCGCTGATGCACACCTCCGCCGCGCTGCAGGTGCTCAAGGTGCCGCAGGAGGTGCCGTCGGGCGCCGGGGCGAAGCCGCAGCCGGTGGCCGGGTCGCAGACACCCAGCTGGCACTTCCCGTCGCCGGGGCACGGGGGCCGCGGGACGAACTCGCAGCCCGTCTCCGGGTAGCAGACGTCGACGGTGCACAGGTTCTGGTCGTCACACGTCACCGGGCTGCCGACGCAGCGGCCCGCCTGGCAGGTGGCCGCGGTGACGCACTTCGTGCCGGGCTCGCACGCGGTGCCGTCAGCCGCGGTGGACTCGACGCAGCGACCCTGCACCGGGTCGAAGACGGCGACGGTGCACGGGGACGACGGCTCGCAGCGCGGAATCTCGTTCGCCGTCGCCTCGATGCCCACGCGCACCGAGGCCACCCCCGCGGCGCCCACCGTCAGCCAGCGCGAATAGATGCCCGGCGTCTCCGCAGTGAAGGTTACCGGGACGTCCGTAGGCCCCGGCGGAAGCTCGGCCGGCAGCGCGGCGTCGAAGGGCGACCCGAGCGCGCTCCACGTCACCGAGAGCGTCGCCGTGCCGTCGTTGATGACGGTGAAGGACTTCACGTGGGCGCGGCCATCGGCGAAGGCCGGCTCAAAGACGAGCGACGCCGGGTCCAGGCGCAGGCGATTCTGCACGCCCACCAGGGTGTCCTTCTGGCAGCCCACCAGGAGTGTGAGGCTCAGCCCCAGCGCCACGGCGCTTGTCCATCGAGCGAGCCGCACGTGGCGGTATTGTGGCATGGTTGCGCGCACCAACGGCAGCCCGGTGCCAGTCGTATGCCCAGGGCGCTTCGTCGGCTTCTACACAAGGAAGAGAATCTCTCTTGTCGTGGAGGCGGTAGGGGCCACGGAGTTGTGTAAAACTTGAATTCCCTCGTGAGTCTCAAAGGTTCGACGAAGGAAGCCTGTGGAGGACCGGAGGAGTTTTCCAGAGGGTGGCACAGGGTGAGGTTGTGTGTGCGCGAAGCCCACAAAGGACGACGGAAATCCACGGGGTGATCCACATCCCTGGCACAGCGTTACGAACATGGCGCTGGGGAAAAGGCCGGGCGTGGGCAACCTCCGGGAGTAGGCTTCGGCCCTCGCGATGAGCCAGCGCATCGGGAAGTACGACATCCTGGCTCAGCTGACCTCGGGCGGCATGGCCGAGTTGTCGCTGGGGTGCACGGCGGGCCCGGGAGGCTTCCGGAAGTACGTCGTCATCAAGCGCATTCTCCCGGACGCGGCGCAGGACGAGAACTTCGTCCAGATGTTCCTCGACGAGGCACGCATCACCGCGGCCTTTTCGCATCCGAACATCGCGCAGGTCTTCGACCTGGGGGAGGACCAGAACGGACTCTTCGTGGCGATGGAGTTCATCCCCGGGCAGAACCTGAACGAGGTGGTGGACGCCTGCGCGCGGCAGGCGGCGGTGCTGCCGCTGGGCTTCTCGGTGGCGGTGGTGCACGACTGCGCGATGGCGCTGCACTACGCGCACACCTTCACGCTGCCCACCGGCGAGCGCTCACCCGTCATCCACCGCGACGTCGCCCAGAAGAACATCATGGTGACGTTCGACGGGCAGGTGAAGCTGCTCGACTTCGGCATCGCCAAGGCGAAGGGCGCGCTGTCCCGCACGAAGGTGGGCACGGTGAAGGGGACCGCCGGGTACATGTCGCCCGAGCAGGTGCGCGGCGAGTCCGTCGACGCGCGCAGCGACGTCTTCAGCCTGGGCGTCGTGCTGTGGGAGATGATTACCGGCCGCCGGCTCTTCTCGGCCGACACCGAGATGGAAGAGTTGAAGCTCATCCTCTCGGGGCGCATCGAGTCACCGGCCGTGGTGGAGCCCTCGGTGCCCGAGCCGCTCGCGCAGGTGGCGCTCAAGGCGCTCGAGCGCGACAAGGCGAAGCGCTACGCGTCGGCCCGGGAGTTCGCGCGGGGGCTGCAGGCGGAGTGCGCGGACTTCCTGTTCGACCAGGAAGAGCGCGCCCACTTCATGCGCGAGCGCTTCGCCTCGAAGATGGAGTCGACGCGGAAGCTGTTCGAGGCAGCGTCGGCCGCGGTGTCCGAGGCCGAGGCCGAGGCCGCCGCGCGCGCCTACCGAGACTCCCGCCAGCACGAGGAGCCGAAGACGACGAAGCCCCTCGGCCGCTCGGCGAAGGTGTCCGCGCCGAAGCTGGGCCACGTGTCGGCGGCGAAGCTGTCGAAGGTGTCGGCCGGGAAGCTGCCAAAGGTGTCCGCCAGGAGGCTGGCGCCGGTGGTGTCGGGCGCGAAGAAGGCGTCGGTGGCCGAGGCCTTCCTCGAGTCGGACACGGAAGCGCAGGGCGTGCCGTTGGTGCCGCCGCCGACGGCCGAGCAGCCGGCGCTGAAGAGCCCGCTTCCGCTGGTGGCGTTGCTCATCGTGCTGGTGGTGGGCGGCCTCGTCGCGTGGAAGCTGTCGGGCGGGCCGGCGCCGGTCGACGAGCCGCCGCAGCCGCTGACGCCGGACATCTCCGCCATTCCCGGCTCCGATGGACCGGGGGAGAACCTGCCGCCGGTGGAGCTGGACCCGAAGGCGCCGGACCCGCGCGTCGACCCGCCGCGGACGCAGGAGCCGAAGTCCCCGACGGCGCCCGTGAAGCCGCGCGGCCAGGGCGAGGTGACGCTGGTGCTGCTGCCCGAGGCCACGGTGCTCAAGGGCAAGCAGGAGCTCGGCCGCGGGATGATGATGACCTTCTCCCTTCCTTCGGGGACGCACCTCGTCACCGTGGTGGGGCCCGACGGCGTGAAGCGGAAGCTGTCGATTCCCGTGGCCCCGGGGAAGAACAAGCCGCTCAAGCTCAAGGTGGACGAGCTCCCCGAGCAGTGAAGGAGGCGCCGCGATGCAGGAAGACGGCGAGCTCCTCGAGGCCGACGTCGACGCGCTGGCCGTGCAGGTCGCCGCGCTGGAGGCCGAGGTCGAGGCACGCCGCGCGTTGCGCTCGGAGCGTGCCGCCGCGCTGCAGGCGGTGAAGAAAGCGCGTCGGCTCCCGCGGGACGAGGGCGAGCCGGCCTGGGTCGCGTGGCGGCTGCTCGCGACGGCCGCGGGGCTGGTGCTGGTGGTGGGCGGCGCGTGGGCGCTCGACCAGTCGCTGGGCTCCGTCGCCATCGTGGGCGCGCTGGCGCTGCTCATCTGGGAGGCGGCGGCGTGAGCGACCGGGCGCTGCGCGCGAAGTTCGAGGCGCTGCAGGTGCGCGAGCGGCTGGCGCGCGAGCTGCTCGCGGCGTCGGAGGACGCGCTGCGGGCCGAGGCCGCCCTCCTCGAGCAGGAGGTGGAGGCGCTCGAGAAGGCGCTGCAGGACGGCGAGGCGCGCACGCGCCGTGCGCTGGAACGCCGGCCGGTGGCGCAGCGCGTGGCGGCCTTCGGCTTCCAGGTCCTCTTCGTCGCGCCCATCGTCGCCATGGCCGGCGTCGCGCTGGGCCGTCGGCTTCGCTCCGAGCGCGAGGCGGCGGTGGCGTTGCTGGTGTTGGGCCTGATGCTCGTCGTCGCGTGGGTGGCCGGGCCGCTGCGGACGCGGCTGCTCCGGCGCGGCGAGCGGCGGTGGCGGGTGGTGCGGCGCGCGCGGGCACTGCTCGGGGAAGTGGAGTGACGCGAGGGTGCTCGCCATGGCCTTCCCTCCAGGTACGCGTCCATCGGCGCTGCTGCTTCAGCGCTGACCCGTCGCCGTGTCGCCAACGTCGGGCGCCAGCCGCTGGCCCAGGCGCGTCAGGCCCTCGCCCCGCGCCGCGCGCGCGTGCACCCTGGGGTAGTCGTCCCAGTACGTGCCGAAGGCCCGGTCGAGCACCTGGGTGAAGAGTCCGTAATGCCCCTGGTGGCGCGCGTGGTGCATCGCGTGGAATGACGTGGAGATGAAGAGGCGGCCCAGCCACGTCCGTGCGAAGCCCGCCGGGAGGACCTCGACGTTGAGGTGCCCCCAGACGTTGAGCAGGTAGTTGGTGAAGAAGTACCCCACCACGCCCACCTGCGTGATGGGCATGACGCGGGACAGGAGCGCGCTCATCCCCACCGCGCCGAGGAGCAGCCCGCCGCGCTCGACGAGGCCGAAGGACAGCGACGTCAGCGGGCCCGTCACCTTCGCCACGTGGTGCTGCGCGTGGAAGCGGTACAGCGCCCTGGTGTGGAGCGCGCGGTGCAGCGCGTAGAACCACACCTCATACCAAGCGAACATGACGAGCCAGGTGAGGACGGACGCCCGCAGCGTCGGGTCGGCGAAGCGCCACGCGCCCAGCGACCGCGCGGTCGCCACCACCAGCGCGTCGAAGGCGATGACCGCGAGCGCGGCCTTGAGCTCACTCGTAAGCTGCCCCGGCGCGAAGGCCACGCGGTAGACGCGGCGCACCTCGGCCCACGCGCCCTTGAGCGCCAGGCTGGCCCCACCCACCAGCACCACCGTGCGCACCACGAAGAACGTGAACAGCGCGGCGAACACCACCAACCAGGAGTGCACCATCATCGTCATCGTCAGGCCTCGTCCTTTCTCGGCGGGAGCGCGTCCAGCCACGCGCGGAACCGCGCCACCAGCTCGTCCACCCGCTTCGCGTCGTAGCGGTGCAGCAGGTTTTGAATCGCGAGGCCGCGCAGCGTGGCGAAGGCCAGCTCCACGTCGGCGTCGTCCGGCGCGCGACCGAGGAAGCCGCCGAGAAACACCTTGTTGGTCAGCCCGCGCTCCTCCAGCGTCTTCAGGATGTCGGGGTCGTCGAAGCCCTGCACCAACAACGAGAGGAGCGCTCGCGTGCGCCGCTTGTCGCGGATGAGCGTCCGCACCTGGTTGATGGCGACGGCCTCCAGGACCGCGCGCTCGCTCCCGGCTACTTTTTCGGCCAGCTTCCGGAACGTCGCGTCGCCCTCCTCGGCAAAGCGCTCCAGCACCGCCGCCACGAGGTCCGCCTTCCGCGGGAAGTAGTACGTCAGGTGCCCCTGCTGAATGCCGGCCTCCTTCGCCACGCGCGCCTGGGAGAAGGCCTTCGGGCCCTCCTCCTCCAGCAGCCGTAGGGCCGCGTCCACCAGCCGCTCCTTGAGCGAATCCGTCATGTGGAGTTTGTAATTCCACAAAGCGCCGGCGCTCCATGAAGTTTTGTGAAGCAACAAAGAGGGTGTGAGAAGTCGTCCGGTTGTGCTGGAAGGGGCGACGTGACGGCTTCGTCCACCATCGCGGCGGTCGCGACCGGCGGCGCCCCCGGCGGCATCGGGGTGGTGCGCGTCTCGGGCCCCGCGGCGCTGGAGGCGGCGCGGGCGGTGGCCAGCGCCCTGCCCGCCTCCCCGGCCCCACGGCACGCCTACTTCACGCCGCTGGTGGACGAGGCCGGCCGGGTGCTCGACGAAGGCCTGGCGCTGTATTTCGCCGCGCCGGCGTCTTTCACCGGAGAGGACGTGGTGGAGTTGCACGCGCACGGCGCGCCGCGGCTGCTGTCGCTGCTGCTGGAGGCGGTGCTGCGGCACCCGGCGGTCCGCCCGGCGGAGGCCGGGGAGTTCACCCGCCGGGCCTTCCTCAACGGGCGCATCGACCTGGCCCGCGCCGAGGCGGTGGCGGACCTGGTGGCCGCGGAGTCGGAGGCGCAGGTGCGGGCCGCCGCGGCCCAACTCTCAGGCCAGCTGAGCGCCCGCCTCGCCGCGATCCGGCAGCCGCTGGTGGCGCTCCACGCCGACCTCGAGGGCGTCCTGGACTTCCCGGAGGAGGCGGAGGGGGCCGACGTGGACGTGGCGCCGCGGCTGGCTGCCGCCCGCCTCGGCGTGGAGCGGCTCCTGGCCGATGGCCGCGCGGGTGTGCTGGTGCGGCGCGGCGCCCGGGTGGTGCTCTACGGGCCGGTGAACGCCGGGAAATCCACCCTCTTCAACCGGCTGGCCGGCGCCAACCGGGCGCTCGTCGACGCCGAGCCCGGCACCACGCGGGACGTGCTGGAGGCCCGGCTCGAGCTCGGGGGCCTGGCGGTGACGTTGGTGGACACGGCAGGCCTGCGCGGCGAGCCGGGGCGGCTGGAGGCGATGGGTATCGCCCGTGCGCGGGAGGCGTTGGCGGGTGCCGACGTGGCCGTGCTGCTGGTGCCGCCGGAGGCCAGGCCCGAGGAGGTGGCGGCGTGGCGTGCGGAGGCGCCGGACGCGGTGCGGCTCGAGGTGAACAGCAAGGCCGACCTGCTCAACCCGTCGCAGGAAGCACCGAGCTCCCGGGACGGCGTGCGCGTCGCGGACGCGGCGTCCGCAGCGCGCCCGCCCGTCGACAGGCAGCCGTCCGGGGAAACCGATGAACACCAGCGCGCCGGCGCGGCCGGAGAAGCCGGGTCGGGACCGTTGCGTGTCTCCGGCGAGACGGGGCTGGGCGTGGCTGCGCTGCAGGCGGCGTTGGTGGCCCGGCTCGGCGGCGGCGTCGCGGGTGCGGTGCGGGTGACGAGCGAACGTCACCTCGATGCGCTGCGGCGGGCGGCGGAGGCGCTCGAGCGCGCCGAGGTGGCGGTGACGGCGTCGACGTTGGAGGTGGTGAGCGGCGAGGTCGGCCTGGCGCTGGCGGCGCTCGCGGACATCACCGGTGAGGACGTGTCGAGCGAGCTGCTCGACGCCATCTTCGCGCGCTTCTGCATCGGGAAGTGAGTCAATCCGGCCGGCGCCGCACGCGGACGGCGAGCGCCAGCTTCACCAAGCCCCAGCCGAACGCGCCCGCGCCCATGCCCAGGCCGACGCGCGCCCAGAAGCTGGAGACCTCCGACGGCTCGCCGACGCCGAACTCGGGCAGCAGCAGGAAAATGGCGACGAGGACGAGCACCACCGCGCCGAAGGCCATCCAGTAGAGCGCGACGACGGCCGGGTTGCCGGACATGCCGATGTCCGAGAGCGCGAAGCTGCCCGGCGCGAGCGGGTTGATGCCGGGCGCCAGCGTCGCGTCCGGGAGGTCCGTGGGGTTGGGGCCGTTGACCGCGTTGAGCGCGAGCTTCGCCGTCTCCTCGTCGACGCCGGACTCGCGGAGCCGCTTGAGCGCCTCGGCGCGCGGCACCTTCTCGGCGACGAGCGTGCGGGCGAGCGCGAAGGGTGTGCCCTCCCTTGTCCCGCTCTCCTGGGCGGCGGCCAGCGCGGCGGCGCTCGCGGCCGCGTTCGGTGAGAGGGCGACGGGCGCGCTCGTCTCGGCGGGCGGAGACGCGGCGTTTTCCGGCTTCGGCTCGTCCGAGGGCGGCGGCGCGCTGGGCGTTTCGGTGGGCTCGCTCATGGGTGTGGTGACAAAGCCTGCCAGACGCGCGCGCTTCCCGCGCGGGTCCGCGACGAAGTGTCAGACGATGGGCACAGGCGTGGCGCCAAACGATGCAGCGTGCCCCGCCAGCAGGCGCCGTCAAACTTCTGGCTGCCATGGGCGTGCGGGCACTCCGTGGGCGGGCGGGCAGTGTGCTCACCGTGCGGCTCACCGCGCGCGCGAGGCGCCCGCACGAGGCGCGCCCGGCACGGCGCACGGCAGGTCCACGGCAGCACGAGGTGTCACTCGATTTACAGAACGCGGCCTGGCCTGGAGCCCGGCAGGCCGTCGCGGCGCATGAGGCGGGCCGCCGAGGCGCCCCGCACAAGGTGTCACTCGATTTGCACAACGCGGCCTGGCCTGCTCCGCGGCGGCGGGGAGTGCGAGGTGTCGCTCGATGTGTCGAGGCGGCGTGCGAATGGCGCGGGTTGTCTGTGTGAGTGGCGTGGCGGCCTGCCTGCGCCTGGGAGGTGTCAGGCGAGTTGCACCCGCGCTGCCCGCACTCTGCGCACGGGTGGTCGAACTTTCGTCCCCCTCCCCTTCCCGGCTATGGGAGGCGCCGATGCAGACATGTGATGTCATCGTGGTGGGCCTCGGCCACGCGGGATGCGAGGCGGCGCTCGCCTGCGCGCGGATGGGCCTCGCGACGGTGGGCATCACGCTGAAGGCCGACCGCGCAGCGGTGATGAGCTGCAACCCTGCCATCGGGGGCACCGCGAAGGGCCACCTGGTGCGGGAGCTCGACGCGCTCGGCGGCGAGATGGCGCGCGCCGCGGACCGCGCAGGCACCCACTTCATCACCCTCAACGCGTCGAAGGGCGCGGCGGTGCGCGCGACGCGGGTGCTGTGCGAGCGCGACGCGTACGCGGAGGGCATGCAGGCGACGCTGCGCGCGCAGCCCAACCTCACGCTCGTCGAGGGCGAGGTCGCGCAGCTCGTCGCCTCCACCGCCGCGGGCGTGACGCGCATCGAGGGCGTGCGGCTCGCGGACGGCCGCGAGCTCGCCGCGCGCGCGGTGGTGGTGACGACGGGCACGTTCCTCCAGGCGCTGATGCACGTGGGGAGTGCGCGGGAGGTCGGCGGGCGCCTCGGGGACGCCGCCGCGAGCGGGCTGTCGACGTCGCTGCGGGCGCTGGGCTTCGAGCTGGGCCGCTTCAAGACGGGCACACCAGCGCGGCTCGAGAAGTCGAGCATCGACTGGGCGCGCTGCCAGCCGCAGCCGGGCGACGCGACGCCGCGGCCGTTCTCGCTGCGCACGCCGCGCGCGCCGTTCCCGCTGCGGCCGCAGCTCCACTGCGCCGTGACGCACACGTGTGAGGCGACGCACCGCATCGTGCGTGAGAACCTCCACGCGTCGGCGTTGTTCATCGGGCACATCAAGGGGCGCGGGCCGCGCTATTGCCCGTCGCTCGAGGACAAGGTGGTGCGCTTCGCGGACAAGCCGCGGCACACGGTATTTCTCGAGCCGGAGGGCCACGCGAGCGAGCTGGTGTACCCGGCGGGCCTGTCGACGAGCCTGCCGGCGGAGGTGCAGCTCGAGTTTCTGCGGAGCATCGAGGGCCTCGAGGACGTGCGGGTGGCGCGCTTCGGCTACGCGGTGGAGTACGACTTCGCGCCGCCGACGCAGCTTCAGCCGACACTGGAGACGAAGCGGGTGAAGGGCCTGTTCTTCGCCGGACAGCTCAACGGCACGTCGGGCTACGAGGAGGCGGCGTTCCAGGGGCTGCTCGCGGGCATCAACGCGGGGCGGGCGGTGCAGGGCGCGCCGGCCCTGGTGCTCGGGCGCCACGAGGCGCACGGTGCGGTGCTCATCGACGAGCTCGTCACCCGCGGCGTGGACGAGCCGTTCCGGATGCTGACGAGCCGCTCGGAGCACCGCCTGGTGTTGCGCGAGGGCACCGCGGCGTTCCGGCTGCGGGGGCACGGGCACGCGGTGGGGCTGGTGAGTGACGCGGAGCTCGCGGAGACGCGCGCGATGCAGGACGCGATTCAGGCGGAGCTGGCGCGGCTCGAGCGCGCGCGCCTGTTGGTGAAGCTGCGCCGGCCGGAGGTGACCTACGCGGGCCTCGCTGCGGAGGACCCCGGGCGCCCCGCGCTGGCGCCGGAGGTGGCGGAGGAGGTGGAGGTGGAGGCGAAGTACGCCGGGTACGTGAAGCAGGCGAACGCGGCCTGGACGCGGCGGGTGGACCAACACGACGGCTGGCGGATTCCGGCGGACTTCGGCTTCGACGCGGTGCCCGGATTGTCGGCCGAGGTGCGGGAGAAGCTGGAGCGGGCGCGGCCTCCGACGGTCGGGCATGCGCGCCGACTGCCGGGCGTCACGGCGGCGGCGGTGAGTCTGGTGCTGGTACATCTCAAGCGGCGGGCGGAGGCGGAGGCGGGGTGTTCCACGTGAAACAAGGGCTGTGGAGAAGGTGTGGATAACCCAGCGGGGCCTGTCGTGGTTCCGGGGTCTTGAGGGCAAGAGAGGGGCACCTGGCTGTGGAGAAGTCGCTCGAGGCGGTGGTGACGGAGGGCGCGGCGGCGCTGGGGGTCGAGGTGTCTCCGGAGGGGGTGGGGCGACTGCTCGCGTACCAGGCGGAGCTGCTGAAGTGGAACGCGCGGGTCAACCTGACGGCCATCACGGACCCCGGCGAAGCGGCGGAGAAGCACCTCGTCGACTCGCTGTCGGTGGTGCCGGAGGTGCAGGGCGCGACGGACCTGTTGGACCTGGGGGCGGGGGCCGGGTTGCCGGGCATTCCGTTGGCGGTGGCGTTGCCGGCGCTGAAGGCGACGCTGGTGGACGCGGTGGAGAAGAAGGTGGCCTTCGTGAAGGCGGGGGCGGTGAAGGCGGGCGTGGCGGGCCGGGTGCGGGCGGTGCACGCGCGGGCGCAGGGTCGGCCGGAGGAGGAGACGCTGCCGCGCGCGTCGGTGGTCATCTCACGGGCGTTCATGGACGTGGGACCGTTCCTCCAACTGGCGAAGGCATACCTGGCGCCGGGCGGTCGGGTGGTGGCGATGCTGGGACGCGCGCCGCCGGACGACGAGTTGTGGCGGGTCGCCTCGGCGGCGGGCTTCATGCTGGGTGGCGTGAGGCGCTTCGCGCTGCCATTCAGCGGAGCTCCGCGGGGCGTGGCGGTGTTTCACGTGGAACAGTGAGGGAGAGGCGCGTTGGGCGCGCGCGCCGAGGTCTCTTCTCGCGAAACGGCCGCACTTACCGCCGGCGCTCCTCGTTCATTCGCCCTGCCACGCCGCGGCGCCTCGAGTTCCGCTCGGCAGCGACACGCTGTTGGCAGCGGGGAAAAGAGCCGGCTGTGAAGCCCAAGAAGCCGTACAGATGCAGGGGACAGAGGCTGTGGCGCGTGCCCAACGCGCCAACCCACGAGCCCCGACGCCC
Source organism: Myxococcota bacterium (assembly GCA_040755835.1). Classification (GTDB taxonomy): domain Bacteria; phylum Myxococcota; class Myxococcia; order Myxococcales; family Myxococcaceae; genus JADLDB01. The sequence continues at coordinate 16,220 of JBFMAB010000046.1, read as the reverse complement.
CAACACGCAGCCCCGGACCCGCCCAACACGCACCCTGTGCTACAACCCCCGCCCATGGGCCGAATCCTTTGTATTTCCAACCAGAAGGGCGGGGTGGGCAAGACGACCACCGCCATCAACCTGGCCGCCTCACTGGCCGCCGCGGAGCGCCGCACCCTCCTCGTCGACCTCGACCCGCAGGGCAACGCGGGGAGCGGGTTGGGAGTCGACCGGTCGACCCTCACCGGCAGCGTCTACGACGCCCTCATCGACGACCGGCCGCTCGCAGAGCTCATCCTCCAGACCGAGCTCCGCTTCCTGGATGTGGTGCCGGCCACGCCGGACCTCACCGGCGCCGAGGTCGAGCTGGTCGGCCTCGACCGCCGCGAGCACCGCCTCAAGGACGCCCTCGGGCCCGTCGCCCGCGACTACGACTACGTCCTCATCGACTGCCCTCCGTCGCTCGGCCTGCTGACGTTGAACGCGCTGGCGGCGGCCGACGCCGTCCTCATCCCCCTCCAGACCGAGTACTACGCGATGGAGGGGCTCGCGCAGCTCATGTCCACCATCGAGCTGGTGCAGCGCAGCCTGAATCCGCGCCTCGAGGTGGAAGGCATTCTCCTCACCATGTTCGACCAGCGCGCCAACATCAGCCACCAGGTCGCCGGCGAGGTGAAGCGCGTCTTCCCGCAGCTCGTCTTCGACGCCGTCGTGCCCCGCAACGTCCGCCTCGCCGAGAGCCCCAGCTTCGGCAAGCCCGTGCTGCTCTACGACATCAAATCGAAGGGCTGCGAGGCGTACCTCGCGCTCGGCCGTGAGCTCGTCAAGCGCGAGCGCCGCCGCGCCCGCCGCGGCGGACAGGGCGGCCGCGTGGTGGCATAAACGCCCGTTCCTCTCCATTTCTCTTCCCGTCAGGCTCCCCTCTCCATGGCTCCCGTCATCAAGGTGGTCCCTCCGCAGAACCGGAAGAGCGCGCTCGGCCGGGGCCTGGGCGCCCTCATCGCCGACGCGCGCGCGCCCGTCGCCACCGGCAGCAGCAGCGCCCGCATCCCGCTCGACGAGATTCACCCGGACCGCGGCAACCCGCGCCGCACCTTCGACGAGGCCGCGCTCGAGGAACTCGCCGCGTCGCTCAAGAACCAGGGTGTGCTGCAGCCCATCCTCGTGCGGCGCGACGGCCGCGGCGGGTACCGCATCATCGCTGGCGAGCGCCGGTGGCGCGCCGCCCAGCGCGCGGGTTTGAAGGACATCCCCGCGCTGGTGAAGGAGGCCAGCGACGCTGAGGCGTACGAGCTGGCGCTCGTCGAGAACATCCAGCGGGCCGACCTCTCGCCGCTCGAGGAGGCCGAGGCGTACCGCCGCCTGGTGGAGGAGCGCCGGCTCACCCAGGAGCAGGTCGCCGACCGCGTCGGCAAGGACCGCAGCACCGTCGCCAATGCGTTGCGTCTTTTGGCACTTCCAAACGAAGTAAAGCAGTTGCTCGCTGAGGGCGACATCGATATGGGCCACGCCCGCGCGCTGCTGGGCCTCGCGAAGGCCGCGGAGATGGTGGCCCTCGCGCGGGCGGTGGTGACCGAGAAGCTCACCGTGCGCGAGACGGAGGCGCGGGTGAAGGCGGCGCGGGTCGGCGCGGCGCCGGCGAGGAAGAAGGCGCAGGCGAAGGCGAGCCCCGAGGCGCGGCGGTTGGTGGAGGACCTCCAGCGGCGCCTGGGGACGAAGGTGCGGCTCGTCGAGCGCGGCGGTGGAAAGGGTACGCTGGAAATCGACTTCTTCAGCTATGAGGACCTCGACCGCATCGTGCACCTCATCAAGCGGTAGGGCATCACAACGAGGACAACGCATTGGCTCTGTTCGGCTCGGAGAAGGGCTCGCAACCCAAAGAGGAGAAAGTCGTGTCTGGACGCACAGGTGGTGACCTCGACTCGTTGTTGGGCAAGGGGAGCGAGTTCGACGGGAAGCTGACGTTCGAGGGGCAGGTCCGCATCGACGGGAAGTTCAGCGGGCAAATCATGACCAAGGACGTGCTCACCATCGGCCCCGGGGCCAAGGTGAACGCGGAGATTTCCGCCGGGACCGTCATCGTGAACGGCCACGTGGAAGGCACGATTCGCGCGACGGCGCTGGTGGAGCTGCACCCGCCTGCGCGCGTGAAGGGCACCATCGAGACGCCGGCGATGTCGATGGAGAAGGGCGTCATCTTCGAGGGCTCGATGAAGATGGAGGCGCAGGCGGCCAAGCCGGCCGGCGCCGCGCCGCCCGCTCCCGGCGCGAAGTAGCGCGAGGCCGCTTCCTCGTGCCCATCGCCGGGACGCGCCCCGCCGTGGTTGCGCTGGGGACCCTCGTGGCCCTCGCGCTGGCGGGCTGCCCGTCGACGCCCAGCGCGCCGCCGGCGCCGGTGGTGGAGCGCTCCAACCTCAAGGTGACGTTGCCCGACGGCTGGAAGGCGACGCCGGCGCCGGGAGGGCTCCAGGCCGGGCCCGGCGCGCGCGTGGTGCTGGAGCTCGAGTCGTCCTCCCGGCCGCTGCCGACCGGGGCGGCGCTGGTGGCCTCGGTGCAGGAGCAGGGCGGGGTGGTGCAGCAGAAGGAGGACGTCGGCGACTTCGTCGGTGTCCTCTACCTCCTCGGTGGCGCCGACGCGGGTGCGCCGAGCGGCTTCCTCGGCGCGCGGCAGGCCGGGAAGAAGACGGTGTGGTGCGCGACGACGGCGGGCGCGAGCGCGGCAGAGGTGGCCCAGGCGTGGGAAGTCTGCGCGCGCGTCCGCTGGGCGGGCGCGGACGGCGGCGACTGACGCCGAGCACGCGCGGTCGCCCCTCCATTCACCCCGCCGGGGCCGAGGCCTCTGGTAAAGCCATGACGCCGGCGCTCCGAGGGCGGTGGGTGGTGGCGAGCCTGTTGGCGCTGAGCGACTGCCTCTGCGGCTATCCGCAGACGGTGGTGGGCGATGGCGTGCCGGAGCGCCAGTCGCGCGCGGTGGACGCCTTCCGGGTGGTGCGCTTCGAGGGTGCGACGGTGGGCACGGTGCTGACGGGCGCGCGCCACGTGAAGCTGACGGCGGACGCGAACCCGCTCGAGTACATCGCGACGTCCGTGGAGCGCGGCGACGTCTTCGTCTGGCGCCGGTGGTGGGGCTCAAGGTGGATGTAATCAACGAGGTGCTGGGGGCCTCGAGGTGGCGAGCGGCGCAGGCGACGGCGGTGGGCACCTTCCCGCTGCGGCTGTCGGGCGGCGCGACGGGCGCGGTGACGGGCGTCGCCTCCACGCGACTCGAGGTGACGGCCGGCGGCACGGCCATGGCGAGGGCGTCGGGAGCGGCGACGACGGTCGCGGTGTCCTTCACCGACGCGTCGGTCGTCGACGTGCAGGACGTGGTGCCGACGGACGTGTCCCTCGCCGCCAGCGGCAGCCCGAGGGTGGTGGTGCGCGCCACCGGTGCGGTGATGGGCTCCGTCACCGGCGCGAGCCACCTGGTGGTGTACGGAGGTGGCGCCGCCACGGTGGACATGTCGGCGGACTCCACCATCGAGGTGAAGCAGCCGCGCGCGGCTGGGCGCTGAGCGCGGCGACGAAGGGCCGGGTTGGGTGGAGTGGCGCCCTGATGCCGGGGTGCCTCGAATTCCCTCGGCCGCGTCACACCAACGGCAGCAATGGCCGCGACGAGCACGGCCGAATGGGCGAGCCGCACACGCGCGAGGTGACGAACTCCACGGCGCGTCGGTGCGGTGCAGCGAGCGGTACGGTGGTGAACGCTGCGGCGCGCGCGACCGCTCGGCAGTGCGCTCGTCTGGCCTGGCGCAGCGTGCCCCCTTCGCCCGTGGGACGAAGGGCGGGGGATGTGGGGAAGAAGCGGGCTGTGAAGACGAAGAAGCAGGGCAGATGCAGGGGACAGAGTCCGTGGCTGTTGCCGAACGCGCCACCACTGGCCTCGGCGCGTGCCGAACGCGCCAGCCCCACAGGCCAACGCGCCCGGCCCGAGGGCGCACCTACCGCCTCGCCGACTGCCCGCCCTGCTGCGCCACCACCTTCCGGCTGAAGGCCTGGTCCACGCTCATCAACCACGCGCGGAACGCCGGGTACTCGGCCGCCGCGACGCGCGGCTCCCGCATCACCATCACGCCTTCTACCCGCAGGCCCGCGTCCACGCGGCGCGCCACCACTCGCAACGTCCCCCACTTCGACGTCTCCTCCACGTCCGACGGCAGCTCCGGCACCGTCCAGCCCGCGGGCAGCTGGTAGGTGAACACCAGCTGGTTCACCCACACGCCCGGCAACAGCACGTCGTACGTGCGCTCGGACAGCGGTGCGAGCGCTTGCGTGAAGGTCCGGCTCGCGCCGAATGGGTAAAAGCGCAACAGGCCGCCTCCGGCCTCCGCGTAGCGCGGCAACGCCGCGGTGAAATCCACCGTCACCGGCTGCTCCAGCGCCTTCACGTCCGAGACGTTGAGCGCGCCCACCTGGACGCCCGGAAAGGACTGAGCCCACTGCTGCTCGAAGACGGACTGCCGCGTCGCCGGCGTCTCGTACGCCCGCCGCTGCTCCGGTGCGCCCTGGCCCGTCGTCCTCAGCCGGCCCTTCACCTGCGCGCTGCCGTCCACCTTGAGCGCCACCGTCAGCTCCAGCGCCGAGCCATTCTCCTCGGGCTTCGCCTCCGGCGTCGTGAGGAAGCGCGACGGCGCCTCTGGCTCGACGATGAGCACGTTCGCGCGCCGGTCCGCCGACGGCAGCTCGCGGCTCCCATGAAATTCCGCCGTCCCGTCGAGGTAGCGGTCCAGCTTCGGCACGTACACGATGGCATGGTTGAACGCCGACAGCGACGCCACCTCGCCCGACAGGTTGCCGAGGTCCCGCATCCGCAGCAGCACCAGCCGCGACTCCACGCCCGCCAGCGCCAACAGCGCGTGAATGAGCGACGCCTTGTCCTTGCAGTCACCGAAGCGCCGCGCCAGCACCCGGTCCACCCGGTACGGCTTGTACCCGTGGATGCCGAACTCCAGCGCCACGTAGCGCGTATTCGTCACCACGAAGCCGTACAGCGCCGCCACCACCGCCTCGGTGTCGTTGCGGTCCACGCCCTTGAGCGCCTCGTCCACCGTGCGCTTGAGCTCCTCGTTCGGCACCAGCTGGTCGCGGACCAGGCCCCAGTAGTAGCGGCCCACGTCCTCCCACGTCTTGTACGTCGACAGGTGCAGCGGGCTCGCCACCTCCGCCCAGCCCGGCATGTTCGGCTCGGGGACGAGTTTCGGCACGTCCGACGCCTCGAAGCGGTACACCGTCTTCCCGTCGGCCGGCACCTCCGTCGCCACCAACCACTTCGGCGCGGCCCCTTTGTTCCAGTACAGGGGCCGCGACTTCGGCATCTCCACCACGTACCGGTAGCGCAGCTTCGGAGCCATGCCGCGCATCGCGTCGACGTCGCCCCAGTAGTTGGACAGCAGGTTGTCCACCGCCACGTCATCCAGCCGCCACTGCACCTCCAGCACGTCGCCCGGCGCCAACGCGGGGAAGGTGAGGACGCGCGCGCGTGTGTCGTAGTACATGCCCGTCCACGGCTCGTTGATGTTGCGGTCCTGCTCGCTGAAGGAGTCCACCACGCTGCCGTCCGGCTTCGTGATGCGCGTCTTCAGCACCCGCACCTCCTGCCGGTCCGGAGACCAGGTGAGCGGCAGTTGCCGGTAGCGCTCCACGCCCCGCTGCGACAGCACCTTCACCACCACCTGCGCGAAGCGCGACGCCACGCCCGACGGCTGCACCTTGACGTGCGTCACCTCGGCCAGCACCACCGCGTCCTCGCCCGATGGGTCCTTCGGCAGCGCCTTCAGCAGGTCCGCCAGCGCGTACGCCTCCGGGGACGGGCCGTCGTCGTCGCCGCGCAGCGTGCGCACCATCTCCTTGAGCGCCGGGTTCTGCGGCTTCAGCGCCAGCGACTCCGTGAAGGCGTCCAGCGCCGCGTCCTTCTGGCCGGCGTGCAAGAGCGCCCGGCCCTCGCGCTCGAAGACCTCCGGGTCCTCCGGCGCCAGGGCCTTCGCCTGTTGAAAGGCCGACTTCGCCTCGTCCAGCCGCCCGTTCGCCGACAACAACTCCGCGAGCCGCAACAGCGAGCCCGAGTCGAACGGGTCCAGCGCCAGCACCTTGCGGTACTGCTCCGCCGCCTCGTCCACCCGGCCCAGGTCCGCCAGCAGCGTCGCCAGCGCGCGCCGCGTGCCGGTGTCGTCGAAGCGCAACCCCAGCACCAGCCGGTTCCGCTCCACCGCCTCCACCATCCGCTCGCGCCGCCTCGACAGCGCCGCCGCCTCCCGGGCGATGGTGGGCACGTTCTTCAGCTGTGCGAAGGCCGCCTCCGTCGCCCGCTGCGCGCCCACCCGGTCCCCCAACGCCTCCAGCGCGCGAATCCGCACGACGTGCGCCGGCGCGAACAACGGAAACGCCTCGAGCAGCGCGTCCGCGTGCTCCAGCGCCACGCCCGGGTGCTCGCGGTCCAGCTCGAGCCGCGCCAGGGCCAGCCGCGCGAAGGGGTGCGAAGGCGCCAGCCGCACCGCCGCCTCCAGGAAGCGGCGCCTGTCATTGAAGTCGTCGGCGTGCAACAGCCCCGCCGTCAGCTGCAGCTCGGCGTCGTCCGGTTTCTGCAGCGCCGCGCGCTCCGCCTCCACGGCGGGCGTGTGCTCCACCTCGGGCCACGCGCGCGTCCACGCCAGCACCGTCGCCCAGTCCGCGCGCAGCGCCGCGTCGTTGGGCGCCGCCTTCACCTTCCTCTCCAGCAGCTCCGACAACGTGGGCAGCGCCACCGGCTGCGGCGACGGGCCCTTCTCCAGCGGCGGCACCACGTCCGGCAGTGCGACCGAAAAGGCGCCCTTCGCGCCGTCGGCCTTCCCCGCCCGGAAGTAGAAGCCGTACGGGCCCGACACCTGGCACACCTTCAGGAGCACCCGGTTCATCCCCTTGCGGAGCGTCACCTGCACGCGGTGCTGATCCGGCCGCGGCCGGTTGTAGCGGTCCGACGCGCTCACCTTCACGCCGTTGACGAAGAGCCGGTAGCCGCCCGCCGTGCCGAGGCCGAGCTCCGCCTTCAGCTCCGCGTCCGCCTGCAGGAAGGTGAGCGCGTAGCCCACCGCCTCGGTGTGGGGCTTGAGCGCCAGCGAGAGGTCGACGTAGCCGTCGGCGGCCACCGCGTTGGGCTTGCGCCACGTGACGTCGCGCGCAGCGCCCGGGTACGACGCGCGGAGGTCGAGGGCCGACTCGGGCCCGAAGTCCGTGTCGCAGCCGCCTTTGCCCTCGTTGTCGAAGCTGCCCACCACCCACCAGTCCTTCACGAAGCCCAGCGAGGCGATGGACTCCTGCGCCTTCATCGTGCGGCCGCGCGCGCGCTCGACGTCCGCCAGGAGCAGCTGCGCCAGCACGCGCACGTTCGACTCGGTGCTGCGCCGCCACACCAGCGAGGAGTAGGGGTCCGCCAGGAGATTCAAATCATCGACGTCGTCCATCAGCGCGTGGAGCCGCACCAGCGCCGCGGCGGCGCGCACGTCGCTGCCCTGGCTGAGCGCCTGCTTCCCCAGCGCCTCGGCCTGGGTGGTGACGGGGCTGTCCAGCTTCGGCGAGGAGGCGAGCGCGAGGATGACGAGGAGAGAAGAGAGGAGCATCGCGCCCGACAGCCTAGCCCCGGAACGCGCGCAGCGGGCCGCTTCGTCGGTGGACCCGCGCGGCGGGGCAGGGTGGCGCTGTGACGAGGAGGGCACGTCGCCGGAGCGCCGGAGCGTGGCGACCGAGCCGTCCGCGCGTCGGCGCAGCCCCGCTTTTGAAGAGCGTGGTGCCGTCGCTTCACCTCCGCCGTGCCCAACGTCCACGAGCACCACACCCCGGCGCAGGAGCCACCAGGTGAGCAGCGCCGACCGGTCACACCGTCGTCGGACCAGTCCTGGAAGAGGTTTGGGACGTGGGCGCAGCCCAAACCGCGTCCACCCGGGGCCCGAGTTGACGTCCCCGCACTCCAGGGAGCTCGCCTCGGCGCAGGCTCCCCCCACACACGCCCGTCGAGCGCGGGCCTCGAGGGCGTGTCGAGAGCGCACACTCAGGACGACGCCGACCGCGACCGCATGCGCTGCGGGTGGCGCGCGTGGTGGGGTGTCATTACTTCACGCCCCGACGCCACGGCCGCGAGGCCAGCCGCGTCCGGCCGCGCTGTGTGCTCCCCCGACGCGCAGCGCGCCGTTTTTTTCTCCCTCCACGCGCCGCAGCGCGCCGGGCGGGGCCGCGCTACCTTCCCGTGACGATGCTCCCCGGGCCCCTCGCCGAGCGCCTCGAGCCGGGCGCGCCGCCGCCGCGCGCCGACGGGGCCTTCGTCGTGTACTGGATGCGCGTCGCCGCCCGCGCCACCGAGAACCCGGCGTTGGACGTGGCGCTCACCGCCGCGCGCGCGCTGGGCAAGCCCGTCTTCGTCTACCACGCGCTGTCCGAGCGCTACCGCTACGCGTCCGACCGGCTGCACACCTTCATCCTCGAGGGCGCCCGCGACGTGCAGCGGCAGCTCGCCGAGCGCGGCATCGGCTACGCCTTCCACCTCGAGCGGCCGGGCGCGCGACAAGCCGTGCTGCGCACGCTGGCGAAGCAGGCGGCGCTGGTGGTGACGGACTTCATGCCGATGCAGCCGCTCGTGCGTTGGGACGCGGAGGTGTCCCGCGTCGCGCCGCTGTGGCGCGTGGATGCCTCCTGCGTGGCGCCCGTGTGGCGTTTCGCGACGCCGGTGGAGCGCGCCTTCGCCTTCCGGCAGCTGGCGAAGGACGAGTGGGCGCGGCGCGTGCGCGAGCCGTGGGAAGACGTGGAGCCGCCGGGGCCGGCGTTCCTGCCGGAGCTGCCCTTCACGCCGCTCGACCTCAAGGCGGCGGACATCTCCGCGCTGGTCGCGGGCTGCGACGTCGACCACGCCATTGGGCCGGTCCACCACACGCCTGGCGGGACGACCGCGGCCCTCGCGCGCTGGCAGCGCTTCGTCGAGACGAAGCTGGGCGCCTACCACAAGGACCGCGACGACCCGGTGCGCGAAGGCACCAGCCGCATGTCGGCGTACCTGCACTTCGGGCACGTGTCGGCGCTGCGCCTCGCGCGCGACGCGGCCAACCACCGCACCGAGGGCGCGGAGAAATACCTCGACGAGCTGCTCACCTGGCGCGAGCTGGCGTGGCACTTCTGCTGGCACCGGCCCGAGCCGGAGTCGGTGGAGGCGCTGCCCGCCTGGGCCCGCGCGACGCTGAAGGCGCACGAGTCCGACCGCCGCGACTTCCTCCCGTCGTGGGAGCAACTGGCGCGCGCGCAGACGGGCGACGCGCTGTGGGACGCGGGGCAGCGGCAGCTCCTCACCGACGGCGAGTTGCACAACGCCGTGCGGATGACGTGGGGCAAGCAGCTCCTGTCGTGGACGCGCACGGCGAAGGAAGCGCTCGCGCTCCTCTTCGACCTGAATCACCGCTACGCGCTGGATGGGCGCGACCCGGGCAGCGTGGCGGGCATTCTCTGGTGCCTCGGCGGCTTCGACCGGCCCTTCTCGCCGGAGGTGCCGATTCTGGGCGCCGTGCGCCCGAGGCCCACGCGCGAGCACGGGAAGCGCTTCGACCTCGCGGAGTACGAGCGGCGCGCGCACCGGCCGTCGCGCGGGCGGCCGCTGACGGTGGCGGTGGTGGGCGCGGGCGTGGCGGGCGCGGCGGCGGCGCGGGCGCTGAAGGACGCGGGCCACGCGGTGGTGCTGTTCGACAAGGGCCGCGGGCCCGGCGGCCGGGCGTCGACGCGGCGCGCCGGCGAGCGGCGCTTCGACCACGGCGCCCCCAGCTTCACGGTGAAGGACGAGCGCTTCGCCCGCTTCGCGCGCGCGTGGTGGCACGAGCGCGTGCTGGCGGAGTGGAAGCCGGCGCTCGCCGCCGACGACGGCGAGAAGCCGCTGCGCCTCGTCGGCACGCCGGGGAACAGCGCGCTCGTCTGGCGCATGCTGGTGGACCTGGACGTGCGCTTCGAGGTGCAGGTGGGGGAGCTCAAGCGCGACGCCGAGCGCTGGCGCCTCAAGGACGGGAAGGGCGAGTCGCTGGGGGAGTACGAGGTGGTGGTGGTCGCGACGCCCGCGCCGCAGGCGGCCGCGCTGGTGGACCCGTCGTCCTTCGCGCTCGGCTCGAGGCTGCGCGAGGTGCGCTTCGAGCCGTGCTGGGCGGTGATGCTGGCCTTCGACACACCGACGGACGTGGCGTGGGACCTGGCGGGCGGCGGGGCGGGCCCGCTGGAGCGGCTGTGGCGCGACTCGAGCAAGCCCGGCCGGCGCGGCGACGGCGGCGAGCGCTGGGTGCTGCACGCGAGCGCCGAGTGGAGCGCGCGGCACCTCGAGGCGACGGAGGACCAGGTGGCGGCGATGCTGCTGGACGCCTTCTTCTCCGTCACCGGCGCGCCGAAGCAGGCGCCGGCCTTCGTCGCGGCGCATCGCTGGCGGTACGCGCGCGCGGCGGCGCCGCTGGGCGAGCCGTGCGTGTGGGACGAAGGGCTGCAGCTGGCGGTGTGCGGCGACTGGTGTCTGGGCCGCGACGTGGAGGCGGCGTTCCTCTCCGGCAGCGCGGCGGCGGGGCGCATCAACGCGATTCCCGCCCCCGTGGTGGACGAGGTCGCCCCCGTCGGGCCGCTGCGCGTCGACCAGCTCCGCCTGCTGTAGGCCGTGCGGATGTCGCGGGCTGCCCGGAAGGAGCGGCGCCGAAGTCGAATCAGCGGGTCGGCGCGACACCGGCGTCCGCCGCGCGGCACGCGTCCACCTTCGCCTCGCACTGCCGCACGCACTGCATCAACGCCTGGCTCTGCTGGGCGCTGCTGCACGTCTTGAGGCACTGCGCGCCGTCCTGCTGGCAGGTGGCCGGGGCCGGCGCCTGCGCGGGAACCACCGGCGCCTGGGCCCAGGAGACCATCGCGCCCAGCACCGCCACGGCCAGCAGTCGTCGGAGCATGCCCCATCGACGGCGGCCGCGGCCCGGTATTCGAGGCGGACCGAACGTCGGTCGGAGAGACACCGACATGCCGGAGAGACGCCTGCCTCGTCTTGTCCTCATCAGCGCGTGTCGGGCCGGCGCCGTCGCCGCCGCTCAGCGGAGCAAAGAAGTCTGCCAACGACGCTGCTATGTGCCCGTGTGCCATGCACGTCTCCGTCACGCTCCTCTACGGCGGTCTCACGTTCCTCCTCGTCACGCTCCTCGGCCTCAACGTCAGCTACGCGCGCGGCAAGCACAAGGCCGGCTTCGGCACGATGCCCGAGGTGATGAGCCGCGAAATCCGCGCCCACGGCAACGCCGCCGAGTGGGCGCCGCTCGCCATCGTGCTGCTGCTGTTGCTCGAGCTGTCCGGCGTGGAGCGCCTCGCGCTGCACGCGCTGGGCGGCACCATCGTGCTGGGCCGCGTGGTGCACGGCGTGGGCGCGTTGGTGCCGAAGCGCAACCCGCTCACCACGCTGGGCGCGCTGGTGAACTACCTCGTCACCGCTGTGCTGTGCGTGTGGGCCATCGCCCGGCACTTCGCGTGAGTCCCACCGCGGTCCGGACGGCCGCCACACCTCGTCGCTGGTGCGGCACGGCCGGATTCCTTCGCTGGTCTCCTCGCCCCGGCTTCCGGCCGCGCGAGACGGTCGCCCCTCGCGCGACGCCGGCCGTCCGAATTCGTCAGGTTGCGGGCGTGTCCGAGTCGGACTACGGCGAGCCCCGTCATGAGCGAGAGCGCACCGAAGGACTACAAGGCCACGCTGAATCTCCCGCAGACGGACTTCCCCATGAAGGGGAACCTGGGGCAGCTCGAGCCGAAGATGCTCGCGTTCTGGGAAGAGCGGCAGGTGTTCGCCCAGATGCTCGCGCTGCGGAAGGACGCGGAGCCGTTCGTGCTGCACGACGGCCCGCCCTACGCGAACGGCCACCTGCACGCCGGCCACGCGCTCAACAAGATTTTGAAGGACATCGTGGTGAAGTACCGCCACCTGTCGGGCAAACGCACCGACTTCGTGCCCGGTTGGGACTGCCACGGCCTGCCCATCGAGCAGGCCGTGGAGAAGCGCCTGCGCGACCAGAACATCGACAAACGCACCCTGTCGAAGGATGAGTTCCTCCAGAAGTGCCGCGAGTACGCGCTCGAGTTCATCGACATCCAGCGCGGCGAGTTCAAGCGCATGGGCGTTTTGGGCCGCTGGGCCGAGCCGTACCAGACGCTCGACTTCGCGTACGAGGCCCAGGAGATTCGCGAGCTCGCCACCTTCGCCGAAGCCGGCATGCTCTACCGGAAGAAGAAGCCGGTGTACTGGTGCATCACCGACCAGACCGCGCTCGCCGAGGCCGAGGTGGAGTACGAGGACCATTCGTCGCCGTCCATCTACGTCGCGTTTCCGGCGAAGGGCGACCTCGGCGGGAAGTGGAGCGCGCTGAAGGGTCGGCCCGTCGCCTTCGCCATCTGGACCACCACGCCCTGGACGCTGCCGGCCAACCTGGCCATCAGCGTGCACCCGAAGTTCGAGTACGTCTTCTACGCGCTGTCCGACGCGGGCGTCGTCGTCGTGGCGAAGGACATGCTGGCGGCCTTCCTCGCCGCCTGCGCGCCTGAGCAACTGAAGGTGAAGGAAGTGAAGCTGGGCGAAGGCACCTTCGACGCCGCCGTCCTCACCGAGCCGCAACGCATCCTCGCGTATGCGTCGGGCGAGGACTTGAAGGGCCTCGAGTACACCCATGTGCTGAACGGGAAGAGCTGCCCCATCGTCGCCGGCGAGCACGTCACGCTCGAGGCGGGGACGGGGCTCGTGCACACCGCACCCGGCCACGGCCAGGAAGACTACGAGGTGGGCCTCGAGTACGGGCTCGACATCTACAACCCGGTGAAGAACGACGGCCGCTACGACACCACCGTCGACGCGAAGCTGCAGGGCCAGAGGGTGTTCGACGCGAACCCGGTGGTGGTGGACTGGCTGGTCGAGAAGGGCGTGCTGCTCAACGCGAAGGGCGACTCGGTCAAGCACAGCTACCCGCACTGTTGGCGCTGTCACAACCCGGTCATCTTCCGCGCCACGCACCAGTGGTTCATCAGCCTCGACCAGACGAAGCTGCGCGAGCGCGCGCTGCACCAGGTCGACACCGCGGTGAACTGGGTGCCGAAGTGGGGGAAGGACCGAATCCGCGGGATGCTGGAGACGCGGCCGGACTGGTGCATCAGCCGCCAGCGCGCCTGGGGCGTGCCGATTCCCGTGGCCATCTGCGACGGCTGCGAAGAGGCGCACGTCAGCCACGTGATGATGCACAAGGTGGCCGACGCGGTGGCCTCTCGCGGCGCCGGCGCCTGGTACTCGACGCCGGTGGAGCGATTCCTCCCCGCGGGCCACGCGTGCCCGAAGTGCGGCGGCACGACGTTCCGGCGCGAGACGGACATCCTCGACGTGTGGTTCGACTCGGCGTGCAGCTTCGCGGCGGTGGCCGCGCGCCGCGAGAACATGAGCATCCCGGTGGACCTCTACCTGGAGGGCTCGGACCAGCACCGCGGCTGGTTCCACAGCTCGCTGCTCGTCGGCGTCGGCACCCGCGGCTTCGCGCCGTACAAGACGTGCCTCACGCACGGCTTCGTCGTCGACGGCAACGGCAACAAGATGTCGAAGTCCCTGGGCAACACCGTGTCGCCCGAGGACATCATCAAGGAGTTCGGCGCCGAAATCATGCGCCTGTGGGTCGCCGGCGCCGACTACCGCGACGACGTGCGGCTCTCGAAGCCCATCTTGACGCAGCTCGCCGAGGGCTACCGCAAGGTGCGCAACACGCTGCGCTACGCGCTGTCGAACCTCTACGACTTCGACCCCGCGAAGGACGCGGTGCCGCACGGGAAGCTGCCGGCGCTCGAGCAGTGGGTGCTGAAGAAGCTCGACCTCGTCATCGACGACGTGAAGAAGGCGTACGACGCGTACGAGTTCCACCTGGTGTCCAAGCGTGTCGTGGACTTCTGCGCCAACGAGCTGTCGGCGCAGTACTTCGACATCAAAAAGGACGTGCTCTACACGCGGAAGAAGGACGGGCTGGCCCGCCGCGCCGCGCAGACGGCGCTGTACCGCATCGCGAAGGACCTGCTGGTGATGCTGGCGCCGGTGACGAGCTTCACCGCCGAGGAGGCGTGGGGCTACCTGCCCGGTGGGAAGGCGGCCTCGGTGTTTCTGAATGACTTCCCGGCGGTGCAGGGCGTGGACGACGACGCGAAGGTGGCCGAGCTGGACCAGCTGTTCCAGGTGCGCGCGGGCGTGCTGCCGCTGCTCGAGGCCGCGCGCCGCGACAAGCTCATCGGCAAGTCGCTCGAGGCGAAGCTGGTGCTGACCGCGACGGGCGCGACGAAGGCGTTGCTCGAGACGTGGAAGGACGAATTGCCCGAGCTCTTCATCGTCAGCCAGGTGGAGCTCTCCGCCGCCGCGTCGGACAAGGCGCAGGCCGCCACGCCCGAGGTGAAGGCCGAGGTGGTGAAGGCGTCGGGTGAGAAGTGCCCGCGCTGCTGGACGTACCGGCCGGAGGTTGGTGCGCAGGCGCTCTGCGCGCGCTGCACCGAGGCGGTCGCCTGACCGGTGTCGTACGCCGCCATGCGCCCGGCCTCTCCCACGGGCCCACGGGCGGCTGTCGGCTGCCACGGCCTTTCGCAGCGGCCACGTCGCGGCGGTGAAGCGCTGCGTGCTACGGGTCCAATTCGACGACGTAGAAGGTGAAGGTGGCACGGGCGTTGGTGGAGGCGCGCGTCACCGTCACCGTGTCCGCGGAGGTGAGCAAGAAGATGGCCGTTGCGGTATTGGCGGTCGGCTGGGGGTCGATGACAGGTGAAACGGCCTCCAGTTCCCCGGTGGACTGCCCGGCGCCGAGCTGTGTGCCAGCAAACACCACGGTGCGCGTCGGGTCCACGGGCCTCAGTTGCACGGTGGCTGTCGATTGGCCCATCCCGAGGGAAACCGTCTGCTCCTGCACCACCGCGTGGGGACCCAGGTCGATGCGTTCCAGCACCAGGGGTTCGACGGCGCTCAGCTCACAGCCGCCGTCCGCCGTCCCTCCGCCCCGGCGCACCGCGAGCGACGAGGGTGAAGGCAGCCACCCGCGCACCGCGAAATCGCAGGTGGAGGGAGTCCGGCCGGGAATCTCCTTGAGCTGCGGTTGCACGAGCAGCACCCGCGCGTTCGAGGCCGCCGAGAAACCCGTCCATGTCACATCCAGACTGCCCGGTGCGAGTCCACCGTCTGGGTCAAAGCGCGTCACCTTGACGCCGTCCCACTCAGCCACCTGGAGGGCATAGCCTGAACAGGAGCCGCCCAACAGTTCCACCTGTCCACCGTCCGGGTGGAGGCGAGCGGTGGTCATGTTGGGCGTCTTGAAAGGGTCCACGTTTTCCAGAGTCTTCAAGACGAATGTCTTTGAAGGGTCCACTGCTGGACTCAGATTCACCCTCGCCGCTGCGGAGCACGAGGCTGCGGTGAAGTGCCGTACCTGCAGGCCCTGTGGAATTTCTGCGACCTGCACGTGTACCGGGGCGGCGGAGTCACCATTCGACCTGTAGCAGGTGACGGTGGTGTTTGATGAGAGGAAGCAGCGCGCCTGCGAGGCGCCGTCGTGGTTTGCCGAGGCGATGGCCTGACTGAAGACGAGGGCGTGATTGAGGTCCTGCACTGCCGGTGTGAAGGTGCAGGTGGTGCTCAAGTCGAAGATGAAGCTACCGCCATCCGACGCCGTAGGCGCATCAAAGGAACAGGTTGCACGTCGGACGATAGGAAGGATTGTGAGCGTCTGCGACGCCGTGCCGAAGCTGGCCGTCGCGGCGATGGTTTGGGGGCCGCCGGTGAGTGGTTTCACCCAGAAGGTGGCCGTCGACGCGCCCGCGGGAATCGTGGCAAACGACGTCGTCGTGCTGCAGGTGGAGTCCGAGTAAAACCGCGCTCCACCGGTGGGTGTCGTCGTGAGCGCGACCGGCGTGTCCGAAGCCACGAGCGCGGGCGCGATGGGGGCGAGGGCGCGCTGGGCCTGAACGGTGGCCGAATGACACGTCCCACCTGGGAGTGACACCGGTGCAGGAGTGATGAAGACAAGACTGGCCGGAGGGTAGCCAATGATGGCGAGCTGCACCGCTTCCCGAGGGTGTCAGGAATTCGGTGTATCGGCCGGAGCGGCGGGTTGATGCCGTTCGTCGTTGGGCGTCTCTGACACATTCATCAGGCAGTGGGCAAGCGGCCCGCGAAGTGGATGTTCAACTGCAGC
>JBFMAB010000045.1:0-31405 GCA_040755835.1 Myxococcota bacterium | reverse complement strand
GTCCGGCGACATCAGCACCAGCATCGAGCCCTGTCCGTCGTTCGTTCCACGCATGGCCAGCACCAGATCACGCCTCGGTACGGCCAGTCGATCGTCTCGAGGCGTTTTTCAGCAACCTGCTAGGGCATGACCCCTGCGAACCGGTTGCGCGCCGCGGTGCAGCGGCGCAGCCGCCTCCTCTGGCCTCTCTTCGCGCTCTTCG
The DNA here is from genome assembly GCA_040755835.1 of Myxococcota bacterium. Lineage (GTDB taxonomy): Bacteria > Myxococcota > Myxococcia > Myxococcales > Myxococcaceae > JADLDB01. Next base: position 31,203 of record JBFMAB010000045.1, on the reverse strand, counting down.
TCGTCCTCGCCATCAGCTGGTCGAGCTGCGCGGTGTACGTGCGGCCCGGCCAGTGGGGCGTGAAGCAGGTGGTGCTCGGCTCGGGCCAGGGCGTGCACTCGGACATCTTCGCGCCGGGCGTGCACTTCCTGACGCCGGGCGTGGAGCGCATGCACCTGTTCCCCGCGGACCTCCAAATCCTGGAGATGAGCGACGCGCAGGTGCCGAGCGCGCACATCCCCAACCTGCGCACGGTGCCCGCCATCAAGATTCAGACGTCCGAGGGCTACACGGTGTCCGTCGACGTCACCGTCGTCTACCGCGTGGAGGACGCCTACAAGGTGATGACGCAGATTGGCCCCGGGCGCCTCTACGAGGACTCGGTGGTGATTCCCCGCGCCGAGCAGACGCTGCGCCGCACCTTTGGCGAGTTGGACGCCGAGGAATTCTACCGCGGCGACACGCGCGAGAAGGCGTCGGAGCAGGCGCAGAAGCTGCTGCAGAACGAGCTGTTGCCGCGCGGCATCGCGGTGACGCACGTGCTGGTGCGCCAGTACCGCTACGACGCTCGCTACCAGGCCGCCATCGAGCAGCGGAAAATCCAGGACCAGACGGTCTTCAAGAACCAGGCAGAAGCGCAGGCCGCGCAGGCCGAGGCCGAGAAGAACCGCATCGTCGCCGAGGGCGCCGCCGCGGTGGACGTCGAGTACGCGCGCGGCAACGCCGAGGTGCAGAAGCTGATGTCGGAGGCCGAGCTGTACCGGCGCACCAGAGCGGCCGACGGCGAGCTCGTGGTCCGCCTCGCCAGGGCCCAGGGCACCGAGCTCGAGAACAAGGCGCTGCGCGGGCTGGGCAGCGAGAACATGGTGGGCCTCAAGATGGCCGAGGCGCTCAAGGGGCTCGACGTCATCGTGTTGCCGTCCGACGGCGAGTCGGGCACCAACCCGCTGGACCTGAACCAGATGCTGCGTCGCTTCGACGTGAGGGGGCAGTGATGAAGCGCCTCGGGCTCTTGCTGTTGTTCGCGTCCTTCACCGGCTGCACGTGCCACAGCACCGGCGCGAACGAGGTCGGCGTGCTGACGCGGAAGGTGGGTGTCTTCGGCAAGAAGGGCGTGCAGGACGAGGTGTACGCGGCGGGCGCCACGTACTTCTTCCCCGCCTTCATCACCGACTGGCACACCTTCGAGACCAAGCTCCAGAACCTGCGCATGTCGAAGGCGCCCGGCGAGGACGGGCTGGTCGACGACGTCGAGTTCAAGACGGTGGACGGCAACGACATCTCCGTCGACGTGACGGTGGCGTGGCGCATCGACCCGGCGAAGGCGCCGCACGTGCTGCAGCGCGTGGGCGAGTCCACCGAGGACGTGCAGGAGCGCCTGGTGCGCCCGGCCGCCCGCGCGTACGTGCGCGACGCCTTGAATCGCCTGCGCTCGGAAGACTTCTACGTCGCCGACAAGCGCTTCGCCGCCGCGGAGGAAGCGAAGACGCTGCTCACCAACGCGCTGGTGCCCGAGGGCGTGGTGGTGGAGCAGGTCATCCTCGGCGAGCACCGCTTCCACCCCGCGTACGAGGAGGTCATTCGCGAAAAGAAGCTGGCCGAGCAGAACGCCGAGAAGCTGAAGAGTGAGGCCTCCGCCGCGCTCGAAGAGGCCAAGCGCAACCTCGAGTCCGCGCGCGGGCGCGTGGCGCAGCAGATCGCCAAGGCGAAGGGCGAGCTCGAGCAGGCCAGGCTGTCCGCCGACGCCGCGTTGGTGCGCTCGAAGAACGAAGCCGAGGCCATCCTCGCGGAGTCGAAGGCGAGGGCGCAGGGCATCGAGAAGGAGAACGCCGCCCTGGCGGGCGCCGGCGGCCGGACGATGGTGAAGCTGCGCATCGCCGAGGCGCTGCAGGGCAAGCGCGTCGTCATGGTGCCCACCGGCAAGGGCGCCAACCTGCAGACGCTGGACGTCAACGACCTCATCACCGCGACGGCGGCCAGGCGCGCGGCCGACAAGCTGAGCGAGTAGCGCGTGCGAACGCGAACGCTGCGCTGAGCCGGCGAGGCGTTCCGTGAGAGCGGGTGCACCGTGCTGCCGCCGCGCTGACCGCCGTCAGCGGTAGTCGACGTGCAGCTCCATCATCGGGAAGAGGTGCTCCTTCCCTTCCAGCACGGTGCGCGCGTAGGCCGAGAAGAACGGCGCCTTCTTCATGAGCGGCCCGAGGCCCGACGCCTCCACCACCTGCTTCACGAGCGCGCGGCCGAGCTCCGGGGACTCCTCGTCGTCCTCGTCCCTGTCGGTCAGCTCCTCGAGCCAGCTGCGGCGCTTGTCGAAGCTCTCCAGCTTCACCGTCGCGTCCGCCGGCAGCTTCGCTTTCTCCTTCGCCAGGGCGATGGCCTCGTCGAAGCCGCCCAGCCTGTCGACGAGGCCGTTCCTCACCGCCTGGCTGCCGTACCAGGTGCGACCCTGCGCCACCTCCTGCATCGCCTCGACGTTCATGTCGCGGCCCTTCGCGGCCAGCTCGACGAAGCGGTCGTAGCTGCGCTTCAGGTCGTCGTCGAAGCGCTTCGCCTCGTCCTCGCTCATCAGGCGCGCGGCGATGAGCGCGTCGGCGTGCGCGCCCTTCTTGAACGTCTCGTTGTTGAGCCCCAGCTTCTCGTACAACCCGCCGAGGCTGGGCACGACGCTGTAGATGCCGATGCTGCCCGTCGCGGTGGACGGCTGCGCGACGATGGCCGACGCGTCCATCGACACCCAGTAGCCGCCGCTGGCCGCCACGTCGCTCATGGAGACGACGACGGGCTTCTTCTCGCGGACGCGCTCGATTTCGCGGCGCACGTAGTCACAGCCCAGGCCCGCGCCGCCCGGCGAGTCGACGCGGAAGATGATGGCCTTCACGTCTTCGTCCTCCGCCGCCTTCCGCAGCGCGCGGATGATGGGCTCGCTGCCCTGCGTCCCGTCGCCGCCGAAGGCGCCGCTCTCGCCCTTCCCCGACACGATGAGGCCCACCGAGTAGATGAGCGCGAAGGTGTGCTCGCCGTCCTTCAGTCCTGCCTCCGACGGGGACACCCCGCGGTAGCGGCCCGCGGAGACGAAGGGCACCTTCTTGTCCTCCGCGAGCCCCAGCTTCCCGCGCAGCGTCGCCTCGACCTCGTCGTAGTAGGCGAGCCGGTCGATGAGCTTGTGCTCGAACGCCCAGTCCGCCTTGAGGCCGCTCTCCTCGATGAGCCGCTCCACCTCGGCCTTGTCCAGCTTGCGCGCGGCGGCGATGGCGTCGACGAGGTGGCCGTACACCACCGCGAGGTTCTCGTTGATCATCTCCTTCACCGGCTCGGAGAAGGCCTTGCGCCCCGATTGCTCGCCGGACACCGACTTGTACTTGCCATAGCGGAAGTACTGCACCTCGATGCCCGCCTTCTCCAGCAGGCCCGGGTAGTGCGCGATGTCCGTCGCCAGCCCGTTGAACTCGAACCACGAGTCCTTCGGCATGACGATTTCGTCCGCGGCGAGCGCCAGCGCGTACTCCTTCTCGCTCAGGTACTCGGAGTAGACGATGACGAATTTCCCGCTCTTCTTGAACGCGGTGAGCGCGTCGCGCAGCTCCTCCACCTTCGCGTAGCCGATGGAGAGCGGCTCGAGCTCGACGAAGACGCCCTTGATGCGCTTGTCGGCCGCCGCCTTCTTCAGGTTCTCGAGGTGCTCGCGCACGGTGACGGGCGGGCTGCCGAACAGCTCGTCGAAGCCCGAGGTGCGCACGTACTCCGGCACGTCACCGGACAGCTTGAGGCGCAGCACCGCGGCGTCGTCGATGCTCGAGTGGTCGCCGCTCATCATCGCCAGCACGAAGATGCCGAGGAAGCCGAGCGTCAGGAACGCGCCGCAGCCCAGCACCAGCATCAGCGCGGGGCTCATGCCTCGCCGGGCCGGAGGCGAGGACGGCACGGGCGGCGACGGCGGGAGCGGGGCGTTGGGCTCGTTCATGGGGGCCGAGGCCTAACCCTCCGAACCGGGGCCGGCAAGCACGCGCGCCGCTGCCCGAAGGGCCAGGGCCGGACGACGGGCGCCGCGTCTGGCGCGCCGAGGGGCTGGCGTTACCTTCTGACTGGCCGCGCGGAAGCCGGCATGTGCGCGGCGAGGAGGCGCCATGTCGACTGCAGGGCAAATCATGACCCGCGACGTCACCGCGATTCGCGAGACGGTGCCCGCGAGGCGCGCGGTGCAACTCCTCGAGGAGCTCGACGTGCGGCACCTGCCCGTCATCAACGGCGCGCACGAGGTGGTGGGCATCGTGAGTGACCGGGACCTCGCCCCCATCGCGAGCGACCGCGCGCGCCTCGCCCAGCCGGTGAGCCGCCTGATGAGCGCCGACGTGCTGACGGTGGGACTCGAGACGGACGTGGACGACGTCATCGACCTCCTCACCGAGCACCGCATCGGCGCCGTGCCGGTGGTGGACGGCGACGGCCGGCTCGCCGGCGTCGTCAGCTACGTCGACGTGCTGCGCGAGGTCGCGAAGGAGCACCGCGCCGCGAAGGCCTGAAGGAGGCTTCGCGCGAGGCCCCGGGGTGGCCGACTGCACCACACGGCGCGAGCGTCCGCCGCCCGGCCCGAACGGCGCGGCCGGGAGACGTTCCGCAGCCCGGGGCGATCGGCACTACACTCACGAGCCGTGAACGAGCAGGACGACATCACCGCGGGCATGCCCGTCCCGAAGGCGTTGCCCAACGACGGGGAGCGCAAGCCGGTGCTGATGGTGGTGGGCGGGCCGCGCACCGCCATCGGCCGCGTCTACCGCGTCACCGAGTCGCTGCTGCTGGGCCGCGCCGGCGAGGCCGACGTGTGGCTGGACGGCGAAGGCGTGTCGCGCCGGCACGCGCGGCTGGTGCGCGAAGGCGACGAGGTGGTGGTGCTGGACCTGGGCTCGAAGAACGGCACCTGGGTGAACGGCGAGCGCGTCGAGCGCCGGGTGCTCTCGGGCGGCGAGCTGTTGCAGGTGGGGGCGCAGCACATTCTCCGCTTCACCTGGCAGGACCAGCTGGACGAGGCCGCGCACCGCACGCTGCTGGACAACGCCATCCGCGACGGGCTGACCGGCGCGAGCAACCGCAGCTACTTCCTCGACCAGCTGCGCAAGGAGGTGTCCGCGGCGCTGCGCCACAAGCACGCGCTCAGCCTCGCGGTGCTGGACCTCGACCACTTCAAAACCATCAACGACTCGCACGGGCACGCCGCGGGCGACCTGGTGCTGCGGCACTTCGCGCGCACCGTCCACACGCTCATCCGCAGCGAGGACACCTTTGGGCGCATCGGCGGCGAGGAGTTCGCCCTCATCCTCCGGCAGTGTCCCGAGGACGAAGCCGTGAAGGTGATGGACCGCATCCGCGCGCAGGTGGAGCGACTCGACCTGATGCACGGCGACACCCGCGTCATCATCACCGTGTCCGTCGGCGTCGCGTCACTCGACCCGGACACCGTCACCAGCGACGTGATGCTCATGGAGCAGGCCGACCAGGCGATGTACCGCGCGAAGCGCGGCGGGCGGAATCGCGTGGTGGGTGCGCACCAGGGCGTCGGCGGCGCCTGACGGCTGCCTCCACTTCAGCGCGCCTTCAGGCAGGTGGGCTTGTTGCGGTAGCGGTGCGCGAACGGCACGTACAAGAGACAGCTCGCCTCGCCGTCCGTCTCCTCGCACACCCACTCGCACGGCGCGTACGTTTTCTGGTGCGCGCGCTTGAGCGCCTGGCCGGTGCGCGTGTCTACGACGCGGTTGTAGGCGGTGGCGTGGCCGGGCCCGTCCTCGCCCACCGCGTGCACGCTCGTCACCACGCCGCGCACGACGCCTTTCTCCCAGATGCCGCGGCGCGCCGCCATCGCCTCGGCCTGCGCCTCCAGCGTGCCCGGCAGCGGCGCGCTGCCCTCCACGGTGTACGCCATCGCCAGGCCCTGCTGCACCATGGCCACCGCGAGCTCCGGGCACGTCACCAGCAGACGCCCGTAGCCGTCGGCCTTCCCGTCGGTGGTGCACGTCCACGTACCAGCCGCGGCGGCGGGCCCGGCCGCCTTCGCCAGCGCGAAGAGGCCTTCGGGCGTCCACTCGCCCCAGCGGTGCACCGGCCCGTAGGACTCCAGCGTGTTGTAGCCGGTGAGGCGCGCGCCGCGCCCGGCGTACTCGCCGGACTTCACCTGGAAGGAGTCCCCGTCCGTCCAGCGCACGGTGGTGCGCACACCATTGAGGACGATGGCGCCCTCGCCCTTCGGCTTCGCGCGCGCCGCCGGCTTCGCGCCCACCGGCGCCACCCGCACCGCGTCCGCCGGGACGGAGACGTCAGCCGCCGCGGCGGACGCCGCCAACGCCGCCAACGCCCCGAGCGCGGCCGAGCGCGCCAGCGGTGGACGAGTCATGTGGGGACCTCCAGGAGAGAGCCGGCGCCGAGTCTACGCGACACGCGCGCGCGCAGAGGCGTGTCTGGCCCCGCGAGCGGGTACGCTTGCGCCCATGCGACTGCAGGCCCCTCACTGTCCGTCGTGTGGAGCGCCCATCGACGTGCCTGTGGGCGCGGAACGGGTGACGTGCAGCTACTGCAACAGCGCGCTGGTGGTGCACGAGGAGCGGGTGTCGACGCGCCGGGCGCCGCCGCCCAGGAGCGCCGCGGACGACGAGGAGACGCCGTACCCGCAGCCGGACGCGACGCTGTGGACGCGCGAGTCGCCGCGCTTCGAGTTGTCCGTCATCGAACAGAAGATTCCGGACACGGTGCCCGAGCTGTTCAGCGGCGTGGAGCTGGGCGAGGACCGGTTCGCCTTCGTCTCGTTGCGCGTCGTCGACCGCGAGGGCCGCCCGGTGGCGCACCCGCTGGACAGCGCCTTCGCGGCGCTGAAGACGTCGCTGGAGGACGACGGCGACCCGGGCCTCGCGGCCAACCTCGCGCTCGAGGCCCTGTGCGAGAAGGCCTTCGAGCACCGGCTCGAGTGCGGCATCGTCCTCTTCGAGCCCAGACACATGCGGGTGGTGCCGTACACGGCGGGCCTGGGCGACGGCGTGCTGTGGGCGTCCAGCGAGGAAGGCCGCTGCATCACGGCGGGCACGCACCACCCGGCGCTCGAGCGGAAGATGCTGCGCGAGACGGCCGACCACTTCTCCAACGGCCGCCTCGTGCAGCTGGCGGCGGGCGACCTGGTGCTGGTGCCGTCGGCGGGCTTCATGGGCCGCGGCGCGCGCGGCTCTTCCAACGGGCTGCGGGTGCTGTTGGACGTGGCGAACGAGCACCTCGGCGAGGCGCCCCTGCGGGTGGTGACGCTGGCGAAGAATGGCTTCTGGGCGGAGTTTCAGAAGCAACGGCGCAGCGGGGTGTCGCCGGTGGGCGACGTGCGCGTGGCGGCGGTGCGGGCGATTCCTCCGCCGCTGGCGACCGAGCTGCCCCGGGGCCTCGCCCACCACACCCTGCGGACGCGGCGCTTCGAGGTGTCGGCGCTGGCGGCCCCGGGCGACGCCCTCCAGCTGTACCCGCTGAAGCAGGACCGGTACGTGCTGCTGTGGCTGTCCCCGGCGGCGGGCCCCCTGCCCGAGGGCGCGCTGGACGTCGCCGCGCGCGCGGTGCTGGCGGTGCTGGACGGAGAGACGGGCGACAACGACAACCCGCGGCGGGCCGGACGCGACGCGCTCGAAGCGCTGGGCCTGGGCGAGGACGCGCTGAAGCTGGCCGTCATTCAGCTCTTCGACGAGTACGAGCGCGTAAAGTACTTCCGCGCCGGGTGGAAGCAGCCGGTGGCGCTGGGCCCACGCGGCTTCCGCGGCGACTCGATGCAGCAGTTCGACGAGGGCGGCGAGGCCACGGTGCACGAAGGCGCGCGCCTCTTCTTCCCCGGCGCCTTGCGCTTCGAAGGGCAGCACGCGCAGGCGGCGCAACTGGCGACGGTGTGGCCCGGCGGCAAGGCGTCTCGGCTGTACGGCGCGATGGCCGCGCACTGGAAGACGAAGAAGAGCGCGCCCGCCCTGAAGGCGCTGGCGCTGGCGGCGCTGTCGGACCAGCCCGACGCGGTGCTGGCGGGGCTCGCGCTGGTGACGGGCGTGCCCACGCCCTGACGCGAGGGACGATGCGAAGGGCGCCGCGGTCGCCCGCGACGCCCCACACGTCACCTCACGAAGCGCCCCTCACCTCACGGGAGGATGGGGTGCATCTCGGCGACGTCCGCCAGCTTGCCCGTGCCGTGGCAGATGGCGCACGTCTCGATGGCGGCGGCGGTGTCGTAGGTGCCGCGGGTGACGTCGAGCGCCCCTCCGTTTTGCTGCATGTGCGCCTTCGCCAGCGCGCCGTCGTGGCAGCCGACGCAGGAGGCGGCGGTGGGGCTGGACACGAGGTCCGTCGAGTTGGGCACGGAGCTGCGCGCCGCGAGCACCTGCGCCCGCGTCTCACCGACGCCCGAGGTGGTGCGCTGTGTTGACGGCAGCGCGCCGGCCGGCAGGTTTACCGAGTAGCCGGTGCTGGTGTGGCACGCGGCGCAGTTGCCGTTGACGTTCGGGTACGTGACGTGGCTCCAGTCGTAGCCGTAGACGCCCGCGGCCTGGCGGTCGCGCACGAAGACGAATGGCGTCGAGCGCACGTGCGAGCCGTGGATGCCGTGAATCAGGTCCTTGAAGTTGTTCGACTCCTCGGGCCACGAGAGCGGGTCGACGGGCGCCGCGCTGTACGGCGGACCCATCTCCGTCGGGTAGAAGTACTGGTAGGTGGCGCGCGAGCCGGCGGTGGCCGACGGCATGGGCATGGTGGTGTCATTCACCTGCGTCATGAACTGCACCGGGTCGGTGCCGCGGCCCGACGAGGACAAACTCGGGTTGTGGCAGGTGACGCATACGCCCACCTCGTTCATCCGGTTCCCGCCGTGCAACTCGAGCGACTCATGGCAGGACAGGCACTTCGCGTTGTCCGTCACCACGCGGCGCTGCGCGTCGCCGGTGACGCCCTTCACCACCGACTTCGTGTGGCGTCCGTAGGTGGTGGCCACGCCCTTCACGGTGACGGTCTGGCTGAAGTACCCCTGCAGCGCGATGGCCCGCAGGGTGGCGCCGGCCGGCCACGCGTTCGAGCCGGTGAAGGTGGCGGTGTAGTAGCCGTTCGCGTCGGGGCCGGTGATGGTGCCGGCGGTGCCCGCGCGCAGGTTCGCCAGGCTGACGGTCAGCGGCTGCGCGGCCGAGCGGCCGAGGTTGTTGTAGTCGGCGGGCGCCGTGACGTTGCCCTGCGGCAACGCGTACGCGATGAGGAAGGACGGGCCGCCGCTGATGCCGGACGGCAGCGCCGCGGTCGGGTCGAACGTCATGCCGTCGCGCGTTATCTTGAACTCCACCACCGGGTGGTTGGTGGCGTCGGCCGTCACGGACTTGATGTCGTAGTCGAAGACGGTGAGCGGGTTGCCGGAGTCATCGACGATGAGCGTCGGCGCATTGGCGCTCTTGGTCTCGGTGGCGTGCACCTTCTCGATGGCCGTCTCGGTGTGGCACTGCGCGCAGTTCGCGTTCGAGCTCTGCGCGCCGGCCAGGTGGCCCGCGCCGGTCGTGAAGTTGACGTCATCGTGGCAGCTGCCGCACGCCTCACGCGTCGGCACCTTGCGCCAGTTGTTGCCTTCCGACGTCGGGTTCGCCGCACCGGCTTCGCCGTTGTGGCACTTGCGGCAGTTGTTGATGGGCTGCGGAAAGCCCACGTCGCTGAAGTCGGCGTTGCCCAGCGTGTAGCGCCCACCGGCGACGACGCTCGGCAGGTTGTGGCCCATGTGAATCTTGTGAATGAAGACCTTCATGTCGACCGACTGCAACCCGTAGGTGGTGCTCGGGGTGTGGCAGGTGACGCAGTACCTGGTGTCGTACCGAGCCCCGTGGGCCACGAGCTTCCCGTGGCAGCTGTTGCAGCTGTCGGTGTCCACCACCTCGCGCGTCACCGTCACCATGCTGCCGTTGGGCACGAAGTCGTGCAGCGCGTTGACGGCCGGCAGGGTGAACGGCGAGCCGGTGGGCCGGCCCGACAGCTGGATTCCCAGCCGGTGCGTCAGGCTCGGGTCGTAGGTGATGGGCGTACTGTCGACGGGGTTGACGGCGGTGGTGACGTCCTTGAGGAACGTGTAGGTGTAGGTGCCGTCGCCGTTGTCCACCAGCGTGCCGGTGCCGCGCTCGCTGGTCTCCTGGACTTCCGACACGCCGGCATCCACCGCCGCCGCGCGCGTGATGTAGTTCTGCCACCGGCTCGAGTTGCCCGAGTTGGGCGCCGGCGGGACCAGCTTCGCCAGGTTGAAACGCAGCGTGCCGCTCGAGAGGCCCACGGCGCCACGGCCGGCGGCGTCGCGCACGGAGAACTGGACGACGGGGCGACCGTCGGCCGGAATCGTCACCGACGAGATGGCGAGGACGAGGCTCGAAGGCATCTCGACTCGCACGTCGAAGAGCTGCGCGCCCGACGGCCCCTGCGGCCCCTGCGCGCCGGCGTCACCCTGCGGACCCGCAGGACCCTGGGGCCCCTGCTCGCCCGGGCTACCCGCAGGCCCCTGCGGACCAGCCGGCCCCTGCTCACCCTGCGGACCGGTCTGCCCGGGCGGGCCCGCCGGGCCCTGCGGGCCTGCCGTGCCACACCCCGCCGTCATGAGCGCCGCAACCGCACCCGCCAGGAGCGAAGAACGCCACGTCGAGCTGTGCATGTCTGTGTGCCTCCCTCTGCCTCGGCGCGTTGAGCACGAGGTGTGCCCACGCGCGGCGCACCGTGTGTCACCGTCACCGCAGTGACTCAAGGCTTTTACCCCATCGCACACGGACCTGGAAGCGCAAAATCCTGTTGGTCCGCGATGCGCCACGCAAACGCTGCAGCGCTAGAGCGCGGGGTTCGCGGCGCCCGGCGCGTCCAACCGCGTGACATTCGCGGCGCGCCGAAGCTCGGCCTCCGTCGAGGCGCGCAACGCCTCGATGCGCTCGGCCTTGAGCTGGGCCTGGATGGAGGGCTTGAGCGCGTCGAAGTCGACGGCGTCGAGCGGGCGACGCTCGAGGAGCTGGAGCAGCACCCAGCGGTCGTTGGCCATGGCGATGGGCGCGCTCACCTGCCCGGGCTCGAGCGCGTCGAGGGCGGACCACCACGCGGGCGGCACGTCGGCCCATCGCATCGCCGGCAGCACCCAGGGCTTCTCGCCGGCGCCGGCCTGCGGCACGAGGGCGCGGGCGACGTCGTCGAAGGGCTTCCCGGCGGCGAGCTCCGCGGCGGCGGCGTCGATGGCGGCGCGGCCCTTGAGCGCGAGCTGCGCGACGACGAACTCCGAGCGGAAGCGCTTCGGGTACGCGTCGAAGTGCGCGCGGGCGTCGGCGTCGGACACGTCGACCTTCCCGATGATCTCCTTGTGGAGGAAGAGCTTCGCCAGCTCGCGGCGGCGCACCTCGGCCACCTGCGCCTCGACGCGGGCCATCTCCTCGAGAAAGGCGGGATCGCGCTCGTGGCCGAGCGCCTTCGCCCGCTGCGCGAGGAGCTCGTCGGTGATGATGGCGTCGAGCGCGGCGCGCGCGGGGTCGGCGCTCGCTTCGGTCGACGGTTGTGGCGGGTTGACCCGCTGACGGAGCACCACCTCGAAGCGCGTCACGGGCGTGCCGTTGACGGTGGCGACCACGTCCTTCGCGACGCCCGCCTTCTCGGCGGTGACGGACGCGGAAGCGGCGGGAGGCGTGCGGTCGCACGCGGCCACCACCGTGAGTGTGACCAGAAAGCTCGTCGCGCGGAGGGCCATGGGCGCGGTGTAGCGGAAGGCCGGCGGCGGCTCCATGCATCCGTGCGAGGTGGATGCCGGGTGCGCGGACGCACGGCGCTGGACGACCGAGCAGTCGAGGGCCCGCCGAACCGCGCGCGTGAAGGACACGCCGCCCGCGACGAGACACACCGCAACGGCGCGCCAGCCGCGAGCGATGCGCGGCGCTACTCGACGAGCCGGGGCTGCGTGCGCGCCTGGAAGCGGATCGCCTGCGCCAGCAGCGTCGTCGCGGCCGAGCCGCCGGCGCCGGTGGCGAGCACGAAGTCGGCGCTCGACTCGAGTTGCGCGGCGAGTGCGGCGTCCCCCTGCGCGCGCGCCGCCGCGATGCCGAAGGCGCTGGCCGCGGCCCCGACGCCGAGGAGAATGGGCCCGGAGTCGACGTCGCCCTTCCGCTCGACGCCCTTCGGCCACTCGCGGAAGCCGGGGAGGCCCGCGACGCGGACGAGGAAGTGTTCGCGGTACGCCTTCCACCAGGTCGCGGAGAGCGCCGGGTCGGCCTCGGCGAGGTAGCGCGAGATGAAGGACTGCGCGCAGCCGCGCGGCAGCGAAGCGCCGGGGCCTCGGCCGGTCACCTCGGACACGGGGAGCGCGTAGGTCGCGTTCATCCCCTTTGTGGTGATGGCCTCGCGCCACCTGGCGAGCGGCGCGTCGAGCGTGTGCGCGCCGTGGGCGCGGTCGTAGCGCGCGAGGCTCGCCAGCGTGGCCGATTGATCCGCCGGCCAGCGCAGCGGGAGCTTCGCCCAGGACGGCGCGTGCGCCCACGCATCGGCGGTGGAGAGCGCCGCCAGCTTCTCACTGAGCGCGCGGTGGAGCGCCTCGTCGGGACACGGGCCCACGGCGTCAGCGGCGCCCAGCACGAGGTTGAGGTGGGTGAGCCACAGCGCGTCCGCGACGGCGAGCGGCCTGCCGGGGCGTGTCGCCCTGGCGCGCTCGAGCGCCCGCACGGCGCAGGCGTGCGCGGACTCGCGCGTGAGGGGCTCGATGAGCGCCTGCTGGGCGCACCCGTCGGCGAGGTGCGAGAGGGCGATGATTCGGAAAGATGCGGGCGTCGCGTCCCACCTCCCCTTCGCGAGGAGCGCCGCGAGCGCGGGTGGGAGGTCGACGTTCGACTGCGGCGCGGCGGAGAGGAAGGCGGCGACGAGGACGAGCGGGCGCATGACGACAGCATGGGCGCGTGGCGCGAAGCCGCTTCGACACGGCGGGTGAGCGGTCGCGCGGCGGGCGTGAGGCGTCGGTGGGGACCCTCGGCCGGCGGGCGGGGCACGAGCGCCGCACCACCACGCACCCAACCGCTTCCTCGAGGCCGGTACTTCGCGCCCGCCGAGCTACACGCGCTGCTGCACGCCCATCGCGACCGGCGCGCTCGTCGACAGAATCCCCTGCTTCTTGTCGTACACGATGCCCTGGTGCGGCACGGGGCCCGCGAGGAGATAGTTGCTGCGCAGCCGCCGCCCGAGCACCTGCTCGACGCGATGGCCCAGCGCCAACATCTTCGACACATCGATGCCCGTCTCCACGCCCATCTCGTGGAACATGCCCACCAGGTCCTCGGTGCACGTGTTGCCGGTGTAGCCCCGGTGGTAATCCGCCGCGCCCGTCTTCGGCTGGCCGCCGATCGCCCCGAGCGACGAGTCGTAGTACCGGAACCCATACGTCAGCGCCGTCAACGTGTTCGCCACACCCCAGCCGCGCGTGTCGTGGAAGTGCACCACCACGTCGTCCTTCGGAATCCCCGCGCCGAGCAGCTCGTCGTAGAAGGTCGCCACCTGCTTCGGGTTCGCGACACCCGTCGTGTCCCCGAAGCCCAGGTACGTCGCGCCGATGTCCTTCCACCACTTGCCCAGCCGCACCACGTCGGCCACCGGCACGTCCCCCTGAATGGGGCAGCCGAACGCCGTCAGCACCCAGCCGAACACCTCGTGCCCGGTGTCGATGGCGCGCTTCGCCATCTCCTCAAGCGCGCGCATGTTCTCCGCGTGCGTCATCCCCACGTTCGCCTGGTTGTGCGCCTCGCTGCCCGACAGCACGAAGACGATCTCATCGACCCCGAAGCCCTTCTCCTTGCTCGCGATGGCGCGCTCGACCGCCTTCCTCGTCGTGCAGATGCCCCGGTACTGCACGCCCTTCTTCCGGGGGATGCGCTCCAGCACCTCCTCCGCGTCCGCGAACTGCGGCAGGTACTTCGGGTGCGCGAAGCTGGTCGCCTCGATCTTCGTGAAGCCCGCCTCCACCATCCCGGTGATGATCTCCACCTTCTCCGCCGTCGGTACGAGGTGCGCCTCGTTCTGCAGGCCGTCGCGTGCCCAGCACTCGCCCATCACCACGCGGCCCGGCAGCTTCGACATCACGTCCTTCGCGGAAACGTCGGCCATCGGGAGTCCCTCTCCGTGCGCTGCGAATGTGCAAAAGCCTCTACGAGCGCCGGCCCGCCGCCGTCAACCTGCCCGGCTTGAGCCACGTCAACACTCACGGCCCGGCGTGCGGAAAGGCCGCTCGCAGCCATGAGACCAGCTGCGCCACCTCCGCCTCACTCAGCTCGTCCTTGAAGCCGGGCATGCGGCCCTTCCCGTCGCGGATGACCTGCGCCAGCCGCTCGTCGGACCTCTTCGGCACCCGCAGCGCGAGGCCCGGCCCGCGCCCCGAGCCGTTGCCGTCGCCGTTGTGGCATTCCCAGCAGTCGACCTTCTCGTGCACGTAGCCGTTGAACAGCAGCGCGCCCGGATCCACCAGCGACGCCTTCGGCAGCTGCACCCCGGCACACGACGACACCACGACGGCCAACACGATGACGATGGAGCGCATCACGCCTCCCAGGAGAACGGGTCCGGCCTGTCGTCTAACCGCGAGGCGCGCGCCGCGAAACGGCTTCAGGCGCGGCCCGTGGGCAGCCAGCACGGCGACGAAGGCCGCGGCGCGGGCGCGCTCGTGTCCTCGTGCTGCGTCGCCACCGCACGCGCCGCGTCCACCACGAACGGGTGCACGTGGAACACCGTCGCCACCGTCTCGGTCGGCGCGTTCATGAAGAGCTCCGGGCCGCCCGGCGTCGCCTGCACCGCCTCGAGCAGCGCCGTCACCGTGGGCGGCACACGCCGCGTCGTCGTCGCCGGGGGCCGCGCCTTCACCGGGTGCTTCGCGCGCCACGTGCGGTACAGCTTCTCCGCCACCGTCCGGCGGACCGCCGGCCGCTTCAGGTGCTCGCGCAGCTCGCTCACCACGAACGGGTGCACCTCGAACAGCGCGGCCACGGACTCCAGGTGGCCCCTGCGCAGCGGCGTGAAGTGCGCGGGCCGGTGCACCGCCTTCTCGAGCAGCGACGCGACGGCGGGTGACAGCTGATCCATGCGGCGAGCCCTCCCTCGATGCGCGCGTCGTCTTCGCGCGCGGCGCGGGCTCGCGTCAATGGACGTACCTCGAGACGGCGCCCTTTTCGGCTGGCGATCGTCAGTCTCTGGCGTTCGTCAGCGGCGCATCACACGCGCACGAGGTGCCCGTCGCGCTCGAGGTACACGTCGCCGCAGAGCGCGGACAGCTTCGGCAGGTAGACGTCCAGCGTGGTGGCGGACAGCGTCTCGCGCGCGTCGTGGATGAGCGCGAGCACCTCGTCGAGCTGGTGCCCGTACGGCATCACGAGGTGCGCCGCGCCCAGGTGCACGTGCAGCGCGTGCTCGTCGGCGTCGAGGTCGAGGCGGATGACGTCGCCCGACTGCGCGAAGTACGCCACCGACGCGTCGAACCAGTCCGTCTCGATGCCCGCGGCGCGCGCGTCGGCCAGCGGGTCGCGCCAGCCGCGAGTGAGGAGCGCCTTCAGCCTGGCCGGCCCCAGCTCGTCCCTGCCCGGCTGCGCGTCGGCGGCCGCGCGGCTCGCCATCGACTCCAGCGCGTCGAGCTCGTGCCCGGTGAGCCCCATCGCCGCCGCCAGCTTGCGGAACGCCTCGGCCTCCGGCGGCTTGATGGCGCCGTCCGCCGCGCAGATGCGGTACGCCACGATGAGCGCGTCGCGCTTGAAGCCGCCCTGGAAGGCCTTCGCCACCTCCTCGAGGAAGGCGGCCTCGCCCTTCGTGCGCAACAGCCCGCGGCCCTCGCGCGCCCAGTCGAGCAGCCGCGGCGTCGACGCGAGCTCGCCGAGGAGCTCCTCGCCCACCGCGTTGCGCACCACCTCGCGCACCGAGTCGATGAGGCTCTCCACCTCCACCTCCCGGTACACGCCGTCGGAGTGCGCCATGTACACCGCGGCGTGCACCAACCCGCGCAACAGGCCTTCGACGTGAGGCCGCGCGGACCGCGCCGACAGGATTTTCCGCACCGTCATCGCACGACCCCCCGCTGCACGGCCATCGCCAGCGGCACCTTGCCCCAATTCGCCGCGCCGCGCATCACGCCGACAGGAGCAACACGCCCGTCATCAGGTTGCCGTGCTCGGCCTTGCCACCGCTCACGTCACAGCCCTGCTCGCCGTAGAAGTAGCCGGATGCGAAAGGCACCGGGCCCACCGCCGCCTTGAAGCCGTCCAGCATCAGCGACGTGGAGTCCTTCACCGTCAACATGCAGCCCGCGCAGTACACGAGCAGCGCGCCCCGCAGGTTCCCGGGTTTGATGCGCGCGTCGGCCAGCAGCCGCTCCACCACCGACGCCGGGCGCCCGAGGAAGGCCGCCCTGGTCGCCTTCATCAGGAAGACTTCCTGGCCGGGCGTCACCGCCTTGAACGTCGTCATCGCGTTCGAGCCCGACACCACCGCTTCGGGGTGGATGAGGACGTGGCTGCCGACGCCGCCGCCGGGCCGTCGCACGCCGAGCGGCGTCAGCGTGGTGTCGGCGAGGATGGAGCCGCCACCGCCCAGCGACTTCGCCAGCGCACCGCCCAGCCAGCGGTCGTACACCTCGGCCGCGGGCTGCCCGTCGATTTCGAACACCGTGCGCCCCTCGGCGCGCGTCACCCGCCCGTGCGTGGGCGTCACCAGCGCGGTGGAGTGCATCGCCACCACCGCGCGGCCCGGCCAGTCCACCACGGCCAGCACCGCGCCCTTCCCGGCCGCGAAACCGTTGGGGCCGAACACCGCCCACTTCCCCGAGAGGTCGTCGTCGGCCGCGCTGCCACCGAGCAAGGGCACCTGGTCGCCGATGAGTGGCCCCACCTCCTCGAGCAGCCGCTCCTCGTGGCCGGGCGTCGAGTGCAGCACCACGAAGCGCTGGCGACCCGGCGGCTTCGACAGCGCCGACGCGGTGCGCGCCAGCATCGCGCCCGAGCCGACGCGCTCGGGCTCGCGCGTCGTCGCCAGCTGCATGCGTACGTCCTCGCCCAGCAGCCACAGCGCGGAGAGCGCGGGGCCGCTGTCGGTGCGCCGGCGGTCGGTCGCCGTGCCCTGGCACGTCGTGACGCCGACGAAGGGCACGCCCGGCAGCGCCTCGGCGAGCGCACGGGACAAGGCGACCACGTCGTACCGCACCGTCGCCTGCAGGAAGCCGCCGGCCACGGGCGCGCCCCGGGCGGCCTCGCGCAGCTGGGTGATGAGTTCGGCCACGGCCTCGGCGGGCGTGGGCGCGGTGGAGTGGGACGAGGCAACGGCGGGCATGACGAAAACGATTCCTTCCCCCCCGTCGACTGGTGCTGAACACTACCACCGGCTTCCCGACGCAGGGGGACGAGGGTAGACGGAGCCCCATGCGAAAGCTCGTCCTCGTCCCGGGCGTGTCGTGGGCGGCGTGGTGGCAGCTGCCGGTGGGCAACGCCAACCTCAACAACACCAGCCGGCACTCCAGGGACAACCGCGTCGCCTCCTTCCTCGCGCACGCGCAGGACATCGCCGCGGCGCACGGCGCGGGCTTCGCGTTCGGCGCCGGGCAGAGCGAGCAGACGACGCCGGAGACCGACGGCGACTTCCTCGTCGGCACGGTGCAGTCCTTCTCCAGCGCGGGCGGGCAGGCGCCGTGCCCATGACGACGGCGCGCATCGGCATCGTCACCAGCTCGGACCGCGCCAGCGCGGGCGTGTACGAGGACCTGTCCGGCGCGGCCATCCGCGAAACGCTGGCGGCGTGGCTGAAGTCGCCGTGGGAGGCCGTCTACCGGCTCATCCCCGATGACCGCGCCACCATCGAGAAGACGCTCGTCGAATTGGCCGACGTCGAGGGCTGCTGCCTCATCATCACCACCGGCGGCACCGGCCCCGCGCCGCGCGACGTCACGCCCGAGGCCACCGAGGCCGTGTGCGAGAAGATGATGCCGGGCTTCGGCGAGCAGATGCGCGCGGTGTCCTTGAAGTACGTGCCCACCGCCATCCTCTCGCGGCAGACGGCGGGCATTCGCGGCAAGGCGCTCATCCTCAACCTCCCGGGCAAGCCGAAGAGCATCACCGAGTGCCTCGAAGCGGTCTTCCCCGCGATTCCGTACTGCATCGACCTCATCGGCGGACCGTTCCTCGAGGCCACCGACGCGGCGCCGAAGGTGTTCCGCCCGAAGGCGAGGTAGGCCTCCCGGCTCGGCTCGGCGCCGGCCGGTCCGTTCGCTCGAGTCACGCCATCGAGCGCCGCTCTGCGTTTCCTTCGGCGGGTCCGGAGTGGGACCGTGCGGTCGACGCAGGCATTGACGTCTCGCTGCCTGGAGAAAGCCCACGGAATCGGCGCGAGGATGTCCGCTGCGGCGCCGCGTCCTCGGGCCGCTCACGCGCACGAACGTCTACTCGAACGACGTCTCCACCAGGTGCGTCGCCGACGGGAACGGGCAGGTCTTCGCCCGCTCGCCATACAGCGCGAGGTGGCGCGCGCCTTCTCGCGGAATGGGTACGGCCTCACTCCGACGCCTTCCGCACCTCGGCGATGCCGCGCCGCGCCAGCGCGTCCGCGCGCTCGTTCTCCGGGTGCCCCGCGTGGCCCTTCACCCAGCGCCACTCCACGTCGTGCCGCGCCGCCGCCTTTTCGAGCGCGCGCCAGAGGTCCTCGTTCTTCACCGGCTGCTTGTCCTTCGTCTTCCAGCCGTTCTTCTTCCAGCCGTGAATCCACTTCGAGATGCCCTGCTGCACGTACGTCGAGTCGGTGTGCACGACGACACGCGCGCTGCGCGTGAGCGCGTTGAGCGCCGAGATGACCGCGAGCAGCTCCATGCGGTTGTTCGTCGTCTCCTTCTCGCCGCCGTACAGCTCCTTCTCGATGGTGCCCCAGCGCAGGACGACGCCCCAGCCGCCGGGCCCGGGGTTGCCGCTGCAGGCGCCGTCGGTGAAGACCTCGACGTGGGTCGCTTTCGTCACGGGCGCGGTTGTGCAACGGCGGAGGCGCCGAAGTCGAGCGCCTTCATGCGGCCGGGTAGCCCGCTGCGGGTTGATGCCGAATGCGCACCACCCACACGGCTCGCCGACGGGAATGGAAGCGGTAGAGCGCCACATACCCCGTCGGCCCCAGCGAGATGACGAGCTCGCGCAAGCCCGACTCCACCAGCCGGCCGATGAGCGGGTGCCGCTCGAGCACCCCGACGGCCGAGGTGATGAGCTCGCCGGTCTCCTCCGCCGTCTGCGGCGACGACTCCGCCAGAGAATGGATGAGCCACTCGAGGTCGCCGAGGGCGCGTGGCGAGTCAGGGACGGACGGTCCATCGCGCATGCGACATCACCCTCCATGGTGGCTTGAGCGGCGTCCTGCACGGCGGCGTGATGCGGCTCGTGAAGCACGTGCTCATCGGTCTGCCGCCGCTCCTCCTCTTCGTCGCCGTCGTCGTCGCCGGCGCGTGGTGGACGAGCGCGCCGTCGTCGCTGCTGCTGAGCTCGGACGCGGCGCAGGCGGAGACGGCCAGCGCGCAGGCAGCGCCCTGTGTCGCGTGGGCCCCGCCGGTGCGCGCGAGCTCGTCAGCGGCCGCACGCCCGAGCCTCGTGTCCCCGCCGCCGAGAGACCCGCGCGTGCCGGCGCACCTCGACGCGCCGCTGCGCGCGGTGGCCGCCGACGTCAGCCTCTGCGTGTCGCAGCGCCTGCCGCGCGACCGCGGCCCCATCTCCGTCGACGTCGTCTTCACGCCCGTCCCGGGCGGGGGCTTCGCACAGGGCACGCGCGTCTTCACCAACTGGCACGACGCGGACGTGGAGGCCTGCGTGGTGGAGGTCTTCGAGGAAACCACCTTCATGCCCACCGACGCCGAGCGCTTCGAGCCGTCGGAGTTCGTCTTCCACTTCCCCGACGACGCGATGACGGGCCTGCTGGGCCTCGAGTACTCGCCGTTCCACTGACGGCTTCCGCGCCGCCGGGGAATGCAGCCTCATCGCGGGCGTGCCGACGCTCCGCGTCCTCGTGGCGGCCCTCGCCCTCGCGCCGCTCGCTGCGCGGGCGAACCTCGCGGCCTCGCGTCCCGTGCCCGCCGTCGCCGGAGACAGAGAGGCGCCCGGCACGGCGCTGGCCGTCACCGCCGAGGCGCTGGCCATCACCTGCGTCGAGGAGGCGCGCGCGCCGCTCTGCAGGTAGCGCGCGGGCTGATCGACTCCGACCATGCCGTCGCAGAGGGCGTCTGCTACCGTCCGCGCCCATGGCTGACGCCGACAGGCCGTCGTTTGGCGACAAGGTCCGCTACCAGGTCGATCGCTTCCTCTCGTGGAGCCCCCTGGCCCGCTTCGTCGGGCTGTTCGCGCTCTCCTTCCTGCTCGTCACCATATGCGCGGGCCTGGCGGTGCTGGTCATGCCCCCCGCGGAGGATGGCGCGCGCTTCGACTTCCTCGAGGCCATGTGGTGGGCGATGACGCGCGTGGCCGACGCGGGCACCATGGGCGACGACACCGGCACCGCGGTGCGTCTCGTCGCCGTGCTGGCGACGCTGTCCGGCGTCGGCGTGGTGGCGCTGCTCATCGGCCTCGTGTCGTCCACCATCGGCGACAAGATTGAGGACCTCCGCAAGGGCAAGTCGCCCGTCATCGACGAGAACCACACGCTCATCCTGGGCTACGGCGAGAAGGTGTTCGCCATCCTCCGGGAGCTGCGCGAGGCGAACGCCAACCAGAAGCGCGCGTCCATCGTCATCCTGTCCACCACCGACAAGGAGGAGGTGGAGACGGCGGTGCGCGAGCGCATGGAGGACATGTGGACGACGCGCGTCATCGTCCGCCAGGGCAGCCCGTACTCGGTGCACGACCTGAAGAAGGTGGGCGCCGGCCGCGCGAAGAGCATCATCATCCTGTCCGAGGTGGGGCAGGGGGACGAGGGCGCCGAGGGCGCGGAGGACATGGGCGTCATCAAGACGCTGCTCGCGCTGCGCCGCATCCCCGGGGCGCTCACGAAGAATCACGCCGTCGTGGAGCTCATCGACGCGGGCCGCCGCGCCGTCGTCGAGCAGCTGGGCGCCGGCGGTGTCGAGGTGGTGGCGATGGGCGAGACGTTGTCACGCATGATGGTGCAGACCGCGCGGCAGAACGGCCTGGCCGCGGTGTACCGGAACCTGCTCACGTACGAGGGCAGCGAGTTCTACTTCAAGGGCTTCCCCGAGCTGACCGGCCGCACCTTCGGCGAGGCGCAATGGAAGATGAAGGACGGCGTGGTGTGCGGCCTCCGCAAGCGCTCCACCGGCAAGCCGCTCATCAACCCGCCGCTCGACCACGTCATCGAGCCCGGCGACGAGCTGCTCGTCATCGCCGAGGACGACGACACGTTCTCTCTCACCGCCCAGCACGCGCCGGAGCGTCCGCCGGGCTTCACCGGGCCGCCGCCCATCGCCCGCAGGCCCGAGCGGCTCCTCATCTGCGGGATGAGTCCGCGCCTCGGCGACATGCTGAAGGAGTTCGACAACTACGTGCTGCCCGGCAGCGAGGCCTGGATGATGCCCGGCCAGGACGTGGAGCAGTTCGCCGCCTTCATCAAGGCCGAGGTGGGCCAGCTCAGGAACCTGAAGCTGAAGCACGTGGTGGGCGACCCGACCGTGCCCGACGCGCTCAAGCGGGTGGTGTCGCCGGACTTCGCGGTGGCCATGGTGGTGGCCGACGACACGCGCGACGAGGAAGAGGCCGACGCACGCACCGTCATCACCGTGCTCCTGATGCGCGAGCTCTTCCAGGCGCTGGGCGACGCGAAGCCGCGCATCATCAGCGAAATCCTCGACCCGCGGACCAAGGACCTCCTCGAGCAGGACTACGGCGCCGACTTCGTGGTGTCGTCGGAGATGACCTCGATGCTGATGGCGCAAATCTCCGAGCGCCGCGAGCTGAACGCCGTCTTCGCGGACCTCTTCCAGTCCGAAGGCAGCGAGGTCTACCTCAAGCGCGTCGCCTGCTACTGCGTGCCCGCGCAGGGCGTGACGTGGCTGTCGGTGCAGAAGGTGGCGCAGGAGCGCAACGAGGTGGCGCTGGGCTACCTCAAGGCCCACCAACCGCCCGTCATCAACCCGCCGCAGAACGAGCAGCTCGTCTTCACCAACGAGGACCGCATCATCGTGCTGGCGGAGGACGACAGCGAGGCTCCCGGCGACCAGCGCGGCGGCGAGCTCGGGGCCGAGTTGGCTGCCCCGCCCACGCAGCCGGTGGCGTCACCGTCCGCGTCCGCCGGCTCGCGCGCGCCCGAGCGGACGCCGGCGCCCGGTCGCTCGCCGCTGCTCCCACCGGAGGCGCCGAAGCCTCCCGAGCCCCGCGTGGTGTCCGCCGGCCCGCGCGTCGCCGGCCCCAGCACCGCGCCCCGCGCGCCGCTGCCGCCGAAGCCCAGGGGGGGCTGACCGAGCGAATGCGTCGCAGCGCCTGCGTGCTGGCGGTGTGCCTCGCCGCGACGGGCGCCTGGGCCCAGGGCCGCGTCTCGGCCGCCGGCGCCCTCGCGGTGCCGCGCACGCACCACACCGCCACCGTGCTGGCCGACGGGCGCGTCCTCGTCGCTGGTGGGCGCGCCGCCGACGGACTGTCCACGCTGCCCTCGGTGGAGCTGTACGACCCGAAGTCCGGCCGCTGGCGCGCCGGGCCGCCGATGACGGTGGGGCGCTCGCACCACGCCGCCACGCTGCTGGCCGACGGCCGGGTGCTGGTGACGGGCGGCACCACCCACGAGGCCACCGCGGGCGGACACCGCTTCGTCGCGCTGGCCTCCGCCGAGGTGTACGACCCGAAGGCAAACACCTGGACCCCAGCGCCCGACATGGCCGACGCGCGCAACGGCCACACGGCGACGCTGCTCGACGACGGCACCGTGCTGGTGGTGGGCGGCGCGCGCGAGCAGCGCACGCACCTCGCCTCGGTGGAGCGCTACGACCCGAAGACCAACGCCTGGACGCCCGCGCCGCCGCTGGCCACGCCGCGCTGGTTGCACGCCGCGGTACACCTCGCCGATGACAGCGTGGTGGTGGTGGGCGGCCGCAGCAACCAGCCGCAGGGCGGCACAGGGCCCGGCACCTCGCTCGCCGGCGTCGAGCGCTTCGACCCACAGGCGGGCGCGTGGCAGGCGGCGCCGGACATGTCCGAGGAACGGCAGCGCGCCGGCATCGCCGTCTTGGCCGACGGGGAGACGGTGGTGGCGGTGGGCGGGCAAACGGCCACCACCAGCACCAACTACGCCGAGACGTGGGCGCCCGGCACGAAAGCGTGGGTGCCGCTCGAGAACCACCTCTCAATGTCCCTGTCCGGGCACACCGCGACGAAGCTGCCCAACGGCGACCTCCTCGTGGTAGGCGGCGAACCCCCCAACGCCGTCGACACGCCGCGCGTCCAGCGCTGGGTGGCCGCGACGAAACAGTGGTGCCTCGCCGGGCAGCTGGCCGCGTCGCGCAAGCTGCACTCCGCCAGCCTGCTGCCCGACGGCAGCGTGCTGGTGGTGGGCGGCACCTCCTCCGGCATGCCCGAGCGGACGGTCGAGCGCTGGGCGGACACCCGGGGCCGCTGCGTGGAGCCGCCAGGCATCAGCCTGAGCTGGTGACCCACAAGACTGTAGACACTTATCCCACAGTGTCGTATGGACACCTCCCATGAAGACTTTTCTCTCGTGGGCGGTGCTGGCAGTGGTGCTGGTGGCGTGCGGTCCGACGGACGCGCAGGTGGCGGAGCTGGAGGACGGCGCCGACGTGGGGGCGGCCGAGCTGTCGACGCGCTCGCGCACCTACGTGCGGCTGCGGCGGGACACGCGGCGCTGCGTGTCGCCGATGTGCGGCGGTTACTACGTGCACGACGTCAACCGCGCCACGTTCCGCGAGGAGTACGTCAGCGGGCTGGACTTCTCGGGCTCGGGGCTGTCGGACGAGGCGCAGGCCGACGTGTACAGCGCGGCCGACGGCGAAGTCATCCTCTGGGGCAAGCTGGGGGACGAGGAGCCGACGTACCACACGCGTCCCTTCCTCGTGTCGGCGGCCTGGCGCGGCATGCCGGGCGTGACGCCGGCGGCGGGCGAGCTCTTCTACAAGGTGACGTCGATGAATGTGCAGTGCCTGGTGGCGCCGTGCCCGGTGCTGAAGGCGACGAAGCTGCACTCCACGCAGGCGACGCTGGGCACCGGCCTCGACACCTCGCGCGCCTCGCTGGAGGCCGTGGACGACGCGTGGCTCGCCGGGCGCGTGCTGTCGAAGGGCGCGCTGGTGGCGGGCCGCTTCCGCCCGGGCAACACGCCGGGCATCAACCGCGAGCTGGTGCTGGACGTGAGCCAGGTCTTCGTCAAGCTGCCGGACGTGGTGCAGTCGTGCCCCCGGCCGGCGGTGACCCAGTGTCCAGCGGGGAACGTCTTCACCTGGCGGCGAGACGCCAACCGGTGCCTCCTGCCGGCCGGCTGCCGGGAGACGTGGTTCTGCGCCGCGGTGGTGCCCGCCTGCGCACCGGGCTACGCGCCGGTGTCGTGGACGGGGGAGAGAGGGTGCACTCAGACGGCGTGCGACCCCGAGTTCCTGTTCGACTGAGGCACCCGGGTCGGGCGCGCCGAAGGCCGGACGAGGCGAGGCCCGCGGGCGACGAGCGGCCGGGGCCACCGAGGCGTGTCAGGTGCTCCCGGCGCTGGTGACGGCGGCCGACTCGGGCGCCGGAGGCACCACCACCCGGAAGGTGGCGCCACCTCCGGGCGTCGGCTCGTACTCGATGCGCCCGCCCGCGGAGCGCACGATGTCCGCCACCACCGAGAGGCCAAGCCCGGTCCCCACGCCTTCGGGCTTGGTGGTGAAGAAAGGCGTGAAGAGGCGCGCCCGGACTTCCGGCGGAACGCCGGGGCCGTTGTCCGCCACCTGGAGCAGCGCCCAGCCGTCGGGCGCGGCGCTCAGCGAGACGTGCACCCGCGCGTCCTGCTGCGCGGGCGGAATCGCCTGCGCGGCATTCACCAGCAAATTCACCACCACCTGCTCGAAGCGCGTCGGCCAACCGAAGGCCTTCGGCGCGGAGCCCGCGTCCACCGTCACCGCGATGCGATGGCGCGTGGCGTGCGCCGCCAACGCCACCGCGCGCTGGACGACGGCGGCGAGGTCGACGGGCACGGGCGGGCCCAGCTCTCGACGCGCGTAGGACTTGAGGTCCGCGGAGATGGCCTTGAGGCGCCGGGCCGCCTCGCGGCCGTCCGCTGCCGCCTCGAGGCACTGCGCGATGACGCCGGCCACCTCGGGGTCGACCTTCGACTTCAGCCGCGTCAACTCCGAAGACAGGTACTCGAAGCTGGCCAGCGTGGCCGCCAGCGGCGAGGCGAGCTCGTGGGCCACCCCCGCCGCCAACGTGCCCAGCGTCGCCAGGCGGTCGGCGTGGGCGAGGAGCGTGTCGAGACGCAGGCGCTCGGCCTCGAGGCGCGCGCGCCGAAGCACCCCCTCGAGGCGCTCGCGGAGAATGCGGAACTCGAAAGGCTTGCTCAAGACGTCGACGGCGCCGGCGCGCATCGCGGCGACGGCGCTGGTGGCGTCGAGGAAGGCCGTGACCATCACCACCGGAACCTGTGGCTGCCGCGCGTGCAGCTCGGCCATCAAGTCGATGCCGCTGCCGTCGGGGAGGTTCTTGTCGATGAGCGCCGCGAGGAAGCGGCGGCCGTCCAGCAGCGCGCGCGCCTCGGTGATGCTGCCGGCCTGCGCGACGGGGCAGCCGGCGCGCTCGACGACGCGGGCGAGAAATGCACGAATGACCGGCTCGTCATCGACGACGAGCACCACTGTTTCCTCGCCCGGCGCCCACACAGGCAGCGCATGGTAGCACCGCCTCGCACCGCGCGCTCCCCGCGCACTCCGTTCCACATTCAATAAATCAAGCCTTCGCTCGATTCGGTTGTTTTGATGCACTCCGCGGTGGTGGCCCTCGCGCCCGATGCGTGGTGCCGCTGGACGCCACGGGCGCGCGCCTTCCCTGTCGCTTTCGGTACAGTCCACTGCGCGATGGCGCTGCTCGCCGAGTTCCTCCACGACGAGACGGGCCTGGCGGTCGTCGTGGACGACGACGGCCGGGTGGCGTGGGCCTACCTGCGCACGATGGACGGTGAGGTCATCGGCGACGTCTGGCTCTACAACCACGGTCCGGCGCCCGAGGCGGTGGACTGGACGGACCCGGCGCAGGTGCCATTTCGCAACCCCGCGCCGCTCGCGAACGACCTCGGCCAGGCGCCGGCGCGCACGCGCGACGACGTGACGGTGGAGTGGACGTTGGACGGGGAGCTGCTCCTGGCCGACGTCTTCCTGCGCGGCGAGTGGCTCGCGCGGCTGTCGCCCGGCAGCCAGCCCGGCTGGAGCACGCTGGCGAAGGACGACGGGCCCTGCGCGCGGGTGCTGCCGAGCTGACGACGGCTTCAGCCGCCGGTGACGGTCATCGCGAGCGGCGAGCGGCCGATGGCCATGATGCCGCCGAGGATGAGGACGAGTGCGCCGCCGGCGCCGAGGAGCGGCAGCTGGTGGCCCGGCTGCGGCCGCTTCTTGTTGATGGTCAGCGTCGCCTGCGCCAGCACCGCGGCCGCCAGCATCATCACCAGGTGGCCGATGAGCTGCGGGTAGAACCGCCCCATCGCCACCATCGCGAGGCCGAGCAGCACCTGCGTGTGCAGCGAGCCCGCGAAGGACGCGCCGAGGATGCGCTCCAACGTTCCGGGCGTGGACTTCGTCGCCAGCCCCTTCACCAGCACGACGACGTTGACCAGGGCGAGCAGCAGCACGAGGTACCGCAGGCCCGAGTGGGCGTGGAGGAGCGCGTTCATGGTGCGCGCTCACCTAACACGCAGACCTCAGGCCGCAACCGGAGCGTCCAGCACCACGCCGCCGCGCTGCGAGGCTTCCAACGTGCCGCACGCCGCGCCGATGTCCTTCCCGCCGGAGTAGCGCCGCGCGATGGGCACCTTCAACACCTGGAGGTGGTTGCGGAAGGCCGCGAGCTCCTCGGGCGTCGGCGGCTGGTACGTGCCCGTGGGGTCGGTCACGTCGATGAGGTCGAGCTTGAGCGGCACGCCGTCGAAGAGGGTCTTCAGGGCCTGCGCGTCCTCGAGGCCGGTGTTGAAACCCGAAATCATCACGTACGCCACCATCGCCCGCTCCTTGCGCTCGGCGGCGTAGGCGCGGATTTCGTCCACCAGCGTCTCGAGCGGCCAGGTCTTCTCGACGGGCAGCACCTGCGCGCGCTTCTCGGGGAAGGCCGAGGTGACGGAGAAGGCGAGGCGGTACGGCAGCCGGTCCGCGCGGTAGCGGCGAATGCCCGGCACCCAGCCCGCGGTGGAGAAGGTGATGCTGCGGCCGCTGATGGCGAGGCCCGCCGGGTGGCAGAGGATGCGCGCGGCCTTCGTGGCGTTGGCGTAGTTGAGCAACGGCTCGCCCATGCCCATGAAGACGACGCCGCGCACCGGGCGCTCGGCCTCGCCGCGGATCTGCAGCACCTGGTCGACGATTTCCCAGGCCTCGAGGTTGCGCTGGAAGCCCAGCTTGCCCGTCATGCAGAAGTCGCAGGCCAGGGCGCAGCCCACCTGCGAGGAGACGCACACCACGTACTTGGTGTCGAAGAGCGGAATGCGCACCGCCTCGAAGCGCCCGCCGAGCGGCGACTCGAAGAGGTACTTCACGAAGCCGTCGTCGGCCTTGCGGCGCTCGACGATGGTGAGCCGCGGCAGCGTGGCGTTCGACTGCACCCAGTCACGCACGTGCGCGGCCACCTGCGGCGTGCCCCACAGGTCGGCCATGTTCTGCGCGCCGTGCGCGAAGACGCGGGCGAACAGCTTCAGCACCGCGGTGCGGGTCGGCGCCAGCGGGGCGAGCGCCCGGGACAGCTCGTCGTGGTCGAGGTTCTTCAGGTTCAGCACGGCGCGCTGCGCCTAGCAGGTTTCGTGGGGGCGGCGCCAGCCGTAGTCAACCGAAATACCGGAGACTACATATTTTCTCGTGATCACCGGGCGCTTCGGCATTGGCCGTGCACGCGCTGGCGGTCTTGGCGCGGAGCGACGAGGGGGCGTCGAGCGCCTACGTCGCCGGCAGCGTCAACACGCACGCGGTGGCGCTGCGGCGCGTCCTGGGCGAGCTGGTGGAGGCGGGGCTGGTGGAGGCCCAGGTGGGGCGCGGCGGCGGCTACCGGCTGGCGCGCGACCCGCGTCGCATCACCCTGGCCGACGTCTATGAGGTCATCGAGCCTGAGGGCCCGCTGGCCCCCAACCCCGCCGAGCCCAACCCGTACCGCCCGGTGGGCTCGGGCATCCGCACCGCCTTCGCCGCGCCCGCCCGAAAGGCCCGCAAGGCGCTCCTCGCCGCGCTCGCGAAGGAAATCATCGCCGAGCTCGCGCAGGCGGCCGTCCGCGCGGGCAACGCCGCCCCGAAGAAGAAAGTCTGAAATCGTTTCCGGGGCCCCGCATCCATGCCCGCGTCGTCAATTGAAACCAAACCTATTTTCTTCAACCAACGGAGAGGCAGATTCTCATCAGCACCCTCTGCGGCAAGGTCGGCTCGGAGTTCGTTCGGCTGCTGAAAAACAAAGCCACGCTGCGTCTCGGCGCCCACTCGGCGGACGCGACGAAGCAGGCGTTTCCCGGCCTCGAGGTGGTGCGGCTGGAACTGAACGACGCGGCGTCGGTGACGGCGGCGGTGCAGGGCGTGGACGCGGTGTACCTGGCGGCGCCCGGCGACTTCCCGCCGGAGCCGGGCAAGCGGCTCATCGACGCGGCGAAGCAGGCCGGCGTGAAGAAGGTGGTGATGCTGTCGGCGATGGGCGTGGACGCGGCGCCGCAGTCGCCGCTGCGGCAGGTGGAGGTGCACCTCGAGGGCTCGGGGCTCGCCTGGACGACGTGGTTCAAGCAGAACTTCTCGACCTCGCACGCGCAGTCCATCCGTGCGGGGGTGCTGGCGGAAACGGCCGGTGACAAGAAGACGGCGTTCATCGACACGCGCGACATTGCGGCGGTGGCGGCGAAGGCGCTGCTGGAGGACGGGCACGCCGGGAAGACGTACACGCTGACCGGGCCGGAGCTGCTGAGCCGCGGCGACGTCGCCGGGACGCTGTCGAAGACGCTGGGCCGCGACGTCCGCTACCACGCCATCACCGACGAGCAGTTCCGCGAGGCGATGAAGCCGCGCGTGTCGGCGTCGTACCTCGAGCTCTTGTCGAGGCTGTACGCTGGCGTGCGCCAGGGGTGGACGGAGCGGACGTCGGACGACGTGCAGCGGGTGCTGGGCCGGGCGCCCATCGCCTTCGCGCAGTTCGCCAGGGACCACCGGGCCATCTGGAGCTGACGCGCACCTTCGGCAGTAGCGCGTGGCTCTCCCGGGCGAAGCGCGGCGGGTGTAGGTCCGCGGTGACGGGAGCGGACGCATGGAACGGCTGCCGTGGATTCTGGGCTTCGGCGTGCTCGGGAGCGCACGTGGCGTGGGCGCAGCGGCCTCGGTGCTGCTGGTGCCCGCGCGCCTTCGCACGAGGTTGCTGCCGGCCCTGGTCAGCTACGCGACGGGCACGCTGCTGGGCGCGGCGTTCCTCGGCATGTTGCCCGAGGCGATGCAGGGAGCGAGCCCTCGTGCGGTGCTGGCGATTGCGCTCGCCGGCGTGGTGACCTTCTTCGCGTTGGAGAAGCTGGTGCTCTGGCGGCACTGCCACGACGCGGACTGCGAGGAGCACCAGCGCGCGGTGCCGCTCATCCTCTTCGGCGACGCGATGCACAACTTCGTGGACGGCGTCGTCATCGGCGCGGCGTTCCTCGCGTCGGTGCCGCTGGGCGTGGCGACGTCGCTGGCGGCGCTGACCCACGAGATTCCGCAGGAGGTGGGGGACTTCGCCATTCTCCTCGAGGCGGGGTACGGACGTTGGAAGGCGTTCGGGTGGAACCTGCTGTCGTCGACGACGACGCTGGTGGGCGGGCTGCTCGCGTGGGGCGCGCTGCACCAGGCGCAGCACCTGGTACCGTTTTTCTTGGCGCTGACAGCGGGCGGATTCATCTACGTCGCGGCGGCGGACTTGATTCCCGGACTGCACAAGCACGTCGCGCCGAAGGTGTCGGCGGTGCAGGTGCTGCTGGTGCTGGTGGGAATCGGCACCATCGCGGCGCTGCGTCACGCGCACTGAAGACCCTCGCCTGAAGGCGAGAGGTTCGGGCGAGCCTGGTCGCCTGAAGGCGCCCGGACGGCTCGCCTTCCAGGACCCGAAGACGCGGGTCGCTTCGTCGTTCGCGGACGACGGCACGTCAGGCGAGCACCTCATCGGCACCGGCCCTTCGGGCCTCCTGAAGGCTTCGCCTCAAGGCGACGGGTTCTCACCCTCCCCGAGGATGGATACTGAGTGACGTTCTTCGTCAGGAGGTGACGGGATTGGGCGGTGGGGCGCTCGCAGCGCCGCGGGAGTCGCGTGGTTGAGCGGCGGCCTCGGAGTTGCTCCGGCGGAGCGCATGCGGGCGATGCGGGTGCTGGCGGCGGGACTGGTGGTGACGGCGGGGCTCTGCCTCGTGTCGGCGCTGGTGATGCCGCGTGTCGTTCACATGCACCCGGAGCCAAGAGAGCGCGAGTGCCGCGTGCTGCTGCGCGGGGTGTACTCCGGCCAGCAGGCGCTCCGGGCAGACCGCGGGCGCTACTCCACGCGCATCGGGGACATTGGCTTTCAGCCGGAGTACGGGAATCGGTACCTGTACCTGCTGACACCGGATGGGCGCATCGCGGAGCGCCGAGACGGCGGAGCAGCGCTCGGGCTCGACCTCGGGGCGAACGGCGTGGGGCCCGACACCTCGCGGACACAGGAGACCACCGCGACGCTGCGCGCAAAGCTGCCCGCGAGCATCGCGGCGGAGCTCGGCACGTACGGCGACTGCGACGCCGGGACGTGCGGCTTCACCGCGGCGTGCGTGGGAAACGTGGATGGTGACGAGACGCCCGACGTATGGACCGTGTCGACGGAGGAGACGGTGGATGTCGACGGAGTCCGCGTCGCGCCGGGCCAGCCCGCACGGCGGGTGAATGACCGAGCGGACTGACGGCTCCAGGCGAGGCGTTGTCGGAGTCGCGTGAGACGGCCGTGCCCGTCACACCCGAGGGTGTCAGGAATTCGGTGTTCCGACCGGAGCGGCGGGTTGATGCCGTTCGTCGTTGGACTTCTCTGACACGTTCATGGGGCGTCGGGCAAGCGGCCCTCGAAGTGGATGTTCAGCTGCAGCCGC
>JBFMAB010000044.1:45546-69068 GCA_040755835.1 Myxococcota bacterium | reverse complement strand
CGACGAGTCCTCCGGCGCGTGAGAGGCACGCGATGACGATACTGGGGACCAAGGTGGTGCTGTTTGGCGGTTTGCGAACCAGCGGCCTCCTCTCCGACACGTGGGAGTGGGACGGGACGAATTGGACGCAGCGCAGCTCCGCGACGAGTCCTCCAGCGCGCACCAACCACGCGATGGCGACGCTGGGCACGAAGGTGGTGCTGTTTGGCGGTTATCGCAACGTCAACTCTCTCTCCGACACGTGGGAGTGGGACGGAGCGGTTTGGACACAGCGCAGCCCCGCGACGAGTCCTCCGGCGCGCCGCGGGCACGCGATGGCCACGCTGGGCACGAAGGTGGTGCTGTTTGGTGGATACAACGGGATAAGCTTTTTCTCCGACACGTGGGAGTGGGACGGGACGGATTGGACGCAGCGCAACCCGGCCACGAGTCCTCCGGCGCGCTACATCCACGCGATGGCGACGCTGGGCGCGAAGGTGGTGCTGTTTGGCGGTTCCGGCGGCAGCAGCCCTCTCTCCGACACGTGGGAGTGGGACGGGGCGGATTGGACACAGCGCAGCCCCACCACGAGTCCTCCGGCGCGCCTCTACCACGCGATGGTGACGCTGGGCGCGAAGGTAGTGCTGTTTGGCGGTGCCGGCGCCAGCGGCCTTCTCTCCGAAACGTGGGAGTGGGACGGGGCCAACTGGACACAGCGCAGCCCGGCGACGAGTCCTCCGGTGCGCATCCAACACGCGATGGCGACGCTGGGCTCCAGGGTGGTGCTGTTCGGCGGTCTCGCCAACTTCGGCCTCCCTCCCGTTTCCGAAACGTGGGAGTGGGACGGGCTGACTTGGACACAGCGCACCCCCGCGACGAGTCCTCCGGCGCGGGTCGGGCACGCGATGGCCACGTTGGGCACGAAGGTGGTGCTGTTCGGCGGCGAAGTCAGCAGCAACACCTTTCTCTCCGACACGTGGCACTGGGTGAATCCTGTGGCGGACGGCGGCCCGTGCGCTGTCGATGCCGAGTGTGCCTCTGGATTCTGCGTCGACGGCGTGTGTTGCGCCTCCGCCTGCGGCGGTAACAACCCCAGTGACTGCCAGGCCTGCAGCGTCGCCGCCGGCGCGACCGTCGATGGTGTTTGTACCTTGCTGCCGGCGACCGTCACCTGCCGCGCCTCCGCCGGCGTCTGCGACGTCGCCGAGTCCTGCACTGGCACCAGCGCCGACTGCCCCGCCGACCTCTTCGCCCCGGCAACGACGGTATGCCGTGCGGCGGCCTGCGCCGGTGACACGGCCATCAAGGAAGCCTCCTGCCCAGGTTCCTCCCCAGATTGTCCTCCTGAAGTGACGGAAGCTTGTAGCCCTGGCACTTGCAACGCAGGCTCCTGCGGCACGGGCGGTAGCTCCGATGCCGGCTCCGGCGGTGGCAGTGGCACCGGCGGTGGTACTGGCGGTGGTACTGGCGGTGGTACTGGCGGTGGTACTGGCGGAGGTACTGGCGGAGGTACTGGCGGAGGTACTGGCGGAGGTACTGGCGGAGGTACTGGCGGAGGTACTGGCGGAGGTACTGGCGGAGGTACGGGCGGAGGTACTGGCGGAGGTACTGGCGGAGGTACTGGCGGAGGTACGGGCGGAGGTACGGGCGGAGGTACGGGCGGAGGTACGGGCGGAGGTACGGGTGGAGGTACGGGTGGCGGCTCGGGTGGCGGCTCAGCGCCAGCCGGTGGTTGCGGCTGCGCCACGAGCACTCCCGCCTCCTCGCTGCTGTCAGGGGCACTCCTCGCGCTGTGGCTGGCGGCGCGGCGCCGACGTCCGGCCGGTTGCCCCTGAAGCAGTCCGGCTCCACGCCAGTGGGGCCGACGACAGACTGACGGCACCGATGGGCAGGACGGCCTCGTAGCCACCTGCAGCCGAACTCCAGAAGAGGTTCCGGCCCCGCCCAGGCCGGCCCCTCGCCTTCGTGCTGGTCGACGGCGGCGAAACCACCGGCGCCGTCGACCTCCGGCGTCCCCTGGTTGAGACGCGGCCCTCCCTGGGCCACACCCTGCGCGGAACGGCCATCCCCTCCCCGACGCCACGAGTGCGAAGCACCGGGCACTCGCCGCATCGACGCGCCCGACTTGCGCCCAAACGACGCGGGCAGCAAGCACCCCGCCCGCACCGTCTGGCCGCGACCTCGACGAGTCTGGTACAGGCCCCGCGTGGCGGAAGACGCGTCGAAGAAGCCGGGGCTCTTGAAGCGCCTGTGGGGCTCGTGGGCCACGCGCAGCCTCGCCGTCGGCGCGGTGGCCACCGCCATCGACCTCGCCGTCGGCCTCTCGCTCTTGTCCATCGGCGTGTCGACGTTGGTGTCGGCCCGCGTCGGCGTTGCCATCGGCAGCACCTTCACCTTCGCGGCCAACCGCTACTTCGCGTTCCGCGAGCACAACCCCAACGTCACCACGCGCTCGCTCCTGTTCATCCTCACGATGAGCGCGGTGGTGACGATGGCCAGCGCCTGGGCCGCGGGCTTCATTCCTGACTCGTTCAGCATCGGCTGGCTGTTCGCCGTCGCCGTGCTGGCGGTGACGATGCCGGCGCAGATTCACTGGCTGCGCCACACGGACCCGGACCTCAAAGGCCAGGCGACCAGGTTCGTCACCTCGACGCTCATCTCCATGTACATCCACGGTCTGCTCGTCGAGTGGCTGCGCGACAAAATGGGCGTGCCGTTCGCCATCAGCAAGATGGCGGCGGACCTGGTGGTGTTCACCTTCGTGCAGCTGTTGCTCTTGCGCTACCTGGTGTTCAAGAAGAAGCCCGCCACCGGCGAGCCCCCCGCGACGGAGGCGCCGGCAGCCGACGCGACCTCGACCGCCCCCCCCAACGCGTGACGCCAACCAGGCGAGCGAGCCAGCTCCATCAGGCCGAGGGGTTCGGCGCCGGCACCGGCGGCGCCAGCACCAGCAGGAGTTGCCGCGCCTGCTTCTCGGAAGAGCACCGGTACACCTGGATCTTCCCATTCTCTTGCGGCACGCGCAGCAGCCAGAGCTCGCCTTCCCGGCTCACCGTGGGTTGGACTGGTTCGACCATGTCCGTCCGCACAGCACACGCTGTGCCACGGGCAGTCCTCCTGATTCCACGCGCTTCCCGCGGCAGCGCGGCGCTCCCTGGCACCGGGTGCGGAGTCGCTCCGCAACCCGGTCACACCTGCGCCGCCGGCCACTCCCACGCGCTGCGGTAGCCGCCGTGCGTCAGCGCCTCGTCCTGGAACGCGGCGTAGAAGGCGTGGCCCGCCAGCGTCGCCGAGTCGCCCACCACGAAGAGGTGCCGCCGCGGCCGCGTGATGGCCACGTTCATCCGCCGGAGGTCGGTGAGGAAGCCCAGCGCCTGCTCGGCGTTGCTGCGCACCAGCGACACCAGCACCGCGTCCTTCTCGCGGCCCTGGAAGGCGTCGACGGTGTCCACTTCCACCGCCTCGACGTCGGCCAGGGCCTCGCGGATGAGCGACGCCTGCGCCCGGTACGGCGTGATGACGGCCAGCTCCTCCGGCGGCAGCCCCGCGGCGAGCAGCTCCCGCGCGCGCGCCACCACCAGGGCCGCCTCGCCCTCGTTGCGCAAGGACTCGGTGCCCGGCGCCTTCGACTCCTCGAAACCCTTGCCCGCGGTGTCGAGGAAGAGCACCGGCGGCGCGTCGACGGCGGCGCCCTGTGACAGCACCTCGGCCAGCGTGCGCTGCGCCACCGACGCGTGCGCCCGGAGCGCCCCGCCGTACATGCGCGCCGACGGGAAGGCCATGATGCGCTCGTGCATGCGGTACTGCTCCTTCAGCATGCACTTCACCTCGTCGCCGTGGTCCGCCAGCAGGCGCTCGAAGAGCGAAGTGGACAGGCCCTGCGCCGCCGCCTCCTGCGACAGCACCGTGGGCGAAAGCTGCTGCGGGTCGCCGGCCAGCACCACCGTGGGCGCCTTCAAGAAGGCCATGAGCGCCAGCGGCTCCACCGCCTGCGTCGCCTCGTCGAAGAGCACCACGTCGAAGGACGCGCCGCGCAGCACGCTGCCGTCCAGCATCGCGCAGGTCGCGCACACCACCTGCGCACCGCCCAGCACCTGCTGCACCGCGCGGCGCTCGAGCGCCCGCGCCTCGTCCATCAGCTTCCTCGCCCCGGCTTGCGCCTCGCGGGCGTTGGCGAAGCGCTCGCGGCTGCGGCCGCGGTGGCACTGCCTGCGCGCGTAGCCGAGCAGCTCGAAGGCTTCCTCGAACATCGCGCGGGCGGCCACGCGGTCGGCGTGCGCCTCCACCTTGAGGTCCAGCGTGTGCTCCTGCAGCCGGGGCAGCACGCGCGCCGGGTGGCCGATGCGCAGCGCGTCGAGGCCGGCGTCGAGCGCCAGTTCCAGCAGGTGGTCGACGGCCGCGTTGCTGGCGGCGGTGCACAACAGGCGCTTGCCGGCGCGGGCGAACTGCACCGCCACCTCGGCCAGCACGGTGGACTTGCCGGTGCCCGGCGGACCGTGCACGAGCGCCACGTCGCGCGCGGACAGGGCCAGCGCCACCGCCTCGCGCTGCTCGGGGTTGAGCGGCCGCGACGGCTCGAAGGCCGGCGGCTTGTCGAAGCGCGGCGGCTGGTTGCCCAGCACCACCTCGCGGCGGTCGCGCTTCTGTCCCTGGTCGAAGCCCTTCCAGGTGGTGAGCGCGCCCTTCGCGCGCTCCCAGGTGACGTCGTTGGCGACGAGGTCGATGCGCAGCCGGCCCTCGGAGAGCCACTCCGGCGTCGGGCGATCGAAGGCCACCTCGAGCGACGTCCTCGTCGCGCGCGAGACGGTGCCGTGCGGCGCGTCCTCCACCTCGGCCTTCCGCGGCGCGACGCTGACCAGGTCGCCCGGCGAGAAGCGCACCGGCAGCCGGCCGCGCTCGTGCGTGAAGGTGACGAGGTGCCGCCCGCCGAGGCCCACGGAGAACTCCTGGGCCTCGACGTCGAGCAACACCAGGCCCCGCGCCGCCAGCTCGGCCAGGGGCAGCTGCGCCTTGTCCAGCGCGAGGCGCTCGCGCTCGGCCTGCTTCTCGAGATCGAGCAGCCGGGCGAGCCGATCGAAGTGGCTGTCGTCACGGGCCATGGAGCGTGGGAATCGTATTCGGACTTCGGTTGATAGGGACTCGCGAGCTCGCCCGAACGGCCGGACTTCTGGCGCGCGCGGCCGCCGTGCGACAATGGCGGCGCGATGTTCAAGCTGGACAACGAGAAGGCCCTGCTGGACGCGTTCCGCCCAAAGGACCGGCCCCTGGTGGAGCTGCCGGCGGGCCTCACCTTTCCCCGCTTCGTGCACCACTCGTTGGCATGGACGCACCCGGCCGGCGGCCACGTGTACGTCGTCTTCGCGGTGCCCGGCGGCGTGCCCACCGGCATCGCCTTCCAGTCGAATGGCGGCGGTCCGCCGGTGGCGCACATGTGCGAGTGGTGCCACCGGAGCGCGCCGGGCAACCAGGTGGCGCTGC
Organism: Myxococcota bacterium; assembly: GCA_040755835.1. Taxonomy (GTDB): domain Bacteria; phylum Myxococcota; class Myxococcia; order Myxococcales; family Myxococcaceae; genus JADLDB01. The sequence continues at coordinate 63,611 of JBFMAB010000044.1, read as the reverse complement.
TCACCGCGCGCATCAACGCCAACCGCTCGGCCGGCGTGCAGGTGTGCAGCGACCTCGCCTGCCGGCAGCACGTCGAAGACGAGGCTGACCGGCAGGGCAAAAGCGCGGTGCCGGGGCTGCACGCGCTGCTCGAGCGCATGGGCCGCTTCGCGCACGACGCGCTGGGCATCGACCTGAACGGCGGCCGCTGACTCGACGGCGGGCGGCTTGCGCGGTAGTCACGCGTGGCTTCCCTTGCGTCACTGGCCGGCCGTCCCCGGGAGACTCCACGTGAAGAAACTCACCCTCGCCTTCGCCGCGCTGTCCCTGCTCGCCTGCGGCCCCACCGCCCCAAGCGGCCCGCAGCTCTACCCGCTGGCGGTGGACCCGAACCCGCTCACCGTCACGCCGACGCTGGACGCGGCGAAGGCCGTCACCGTCGACGTGCCCCGCAGCGGCGGCACCGTCACCACCACCGCGGCGGACGGCACCGTGTACACACTGACGCTGCCCGAGGCGGCGCTGCTCGAGGACGTCACCGTCACCATGACGCCCGTCACCGCGCTCGCCGGCCTGCCCTTCGGCGACGGCGTGTACGGCGTGCAGCTCGAACCGGAAGGCCAGCGCTTCGCCGGCGCGGTGACGCTGACCATCACCCCGCCCATGGACGTGCCGGTGAACCAGCAGCTCCCCATCGGCTGGAGCGGCGCGGGGAACGTGGTGTCGCTGGCCACGGTGAACCCCGAGAAGGCCGCCTTCGAGCTGACGCTGGCGCACTTCTCCGGCTACGCGCTGCTGCTCGCGAAGAAGGGCATGAGCGCCACCATCGAGGGCGCGCGCCACCGGCTCGGCGGCACCGAGGAGGACCGCTTCACCTCCGCCGTCGCCGAGGCGGCACAGAAGGCGCGCGAGAAGATCTTCTCCGGCGGCGAAGAGGCGGGCCTCGACTTCACGACGCTCCTCGCGGAGTACGAGGCGAAGGTGCTGCAGCAGCGCAAGGACGCGGCCGGCGACAGCTGCGCGAACGCGCGCCTCTACCTGTCCAGCGAATGGGCGTACGAGCGCCAGCGCGCGCTCCTCGGCCTCATGAGCAGCAGCTTCTGGAACCCGTCCGAGGCGCTGGAGTTTGTCGCGCGCGCCTGCATGAAGGAGGAGTTCGAGCTCTGCCGGGACAACCACATCATCACCCGCATCCTCCCGGCGTACCTGCAGCTCGACCGGCAGTGCCAGCTGCTGGGCATGTACGACCCGACGGAGCAGACGTCCTTCCCGCCCATCTTCCTCCTCGACGTGCAGGAGTACCTCGGCAAGTGCCTCGCCTTCGACCTGGACCTCACCTCGAGCGTCACCTTCGTGAAGGGCCAGGGCGGGGAGGAGCACACGACGAAGGAGACGGTGCACGCGCGGTCGCCGTCGAAGTTCACCCTGCCCGCCGACGGCAAGTACGCCCCCAACCTGCCACTGCCGGTGGTGGCGGCCGGCGCGCTCATCAGCGGTGGCCCGGCGCCGCTCACCTCGTCGGACTACATGGTGACGTACGAGCGCTGCTCGACGGTGAACAGCGCCACGCCGAAGGCCGGACAGCTGCGCGTCGGCTTCCTCCTCTTCAGCCGGCAGGCCGGCGGGCCCGCGCAGCGCGCGCTGGTGCAGGACTTCACCGTGTCGCCGGTGCTGACCCCCAACCTCTCCGAGTACGACGTGACGCTGCGGACGTACGACGCGACCGGCAACCCGACGTGCCACACGCCGATGCCCGCCACCCTCGTCGAGAGCTGGTCCACCACCGCGGCGCAGCGCCTCTTCGACCGCTTCCCCTTCCCCGAGCTGGGCGTCGGCATCACCGGGTGGACGGTGGCCAACGGCAACGCCACGCTCGCCACGAAGGACGTGTCCTTCACCGACGGCGACGCGATGGGCGCGGGGATGGCGGTGGTGAACGCGCACCTCGAGGTCATCCACACGCCGGCGGCGCAGTAGCCGATTTCCGACAGAGCGCGGCGGGGCGTGCGCCGTTAGGGTGAAGCCATGACTTCGCCGCCCACAGGCCGCGCCAACCGCCTCGCCCACGAGCCCTCGCCGTACCTCAAGCAGCACGCCACCAACCCCGTCGACTGGTACCCGTGGGGCGAAGAGGCGCTCGCGCGCGCGAAGCGGGAGGACAAGCCCATCCTCCTCTCGGTGGGCTACTCCGCGTGCCACTGGTGCCACGTGATGGCCCACGAGTCCTTCGAGGACGAGGCCACCGCGGCGCTGATGAACCGGTACTTCGTCAACGTGAAGCTCGACCGCGAGGAGCGGCCGGACCTCGACCAGCTGTACCAGGGCGTCGTGCAGCTGATGGGCCGCGGCGGCGGCTGGCCGCTCACCGTGTTCCTCACGCCGGACTTGAAGCCCTTCTTCGGCGGCACGTACTTCCCGCCCGTGCCGCGCCACGGGCTGCCGGCCTTCACCACGCTGCTCCAGAACATCGGTGAGGCGTGGGGGAAGGAGCGCAAGGCGCTCGAGCAGCAGGGCGACGCCTTCAAGGACGGCCTCGCGGAGCTCGCCTCGTACGGGCTGGACGCGACGCCCGGCGCGCTGAACGCCGGCGACGTCGTCGAGGCAGCGGAAGCGTTGTCCCGGCGGGTCGACCGGGTAAACGGCGGCTTCGGGCACCGCGGGCCGAAGTTCCCCAACCCGATGAACGTGGCGCTGCTGTTGCGCGGGTGGCGCCGCGGCGGCGACCTCCGGCTCAAGGCCGACGCGCTGCTGACGCTGGAGAAGATGGCGTTGGGCGGCATCTACGACCACCTCGGGGGCGGCTTCCACCGCTACTCCGTCGACGAGCGGTGGCGCGTGCCGCACTTCGAGAAGATGCTGTACGACAACGCGCAGCTGCTGCACCTGTACGCCGAGGCGTGGCAGGTCGATCCCCGGCCGCGATGGAAGACGACGGTGGAGGAGACGGTGGCGTACCTCGCGCGCGAGATGACGCACGAGGACGGCGCCTTCTTTGCCGCGCAGGACGCGGACAGCGAAGGCGAGGAAGGGAAGTTCTTCGTCTGGCGCCCCGAGGAGCTCGAGGCGGCGCTGGGCGCGGACGACGCGAAGCTGGTGGCGGCGCACTTCGGCGTGAAGGACGGAGGCAACTTCGAGCACGGCGCGTCGGTGCTGGAGGTGGTGCGCGACGTTCCCTCGCTCGAAGAGGACTTCGGCGCCGACGTCGCCGCGCGGCTCGCCGCGGCGAAGGCGAAGCTGCTCGCCGAGCGCGCGAAGCGGGTGCCGCCGGGCCGCGACGACAAGGTGCTGGCCGGGTGGAACGGCCTCACCATTCGCGGGCTCGCCTTCGCCGCGCGCGTCTTCCGGCGGCCGGACTGGGCGGCGATGGCGACGCGCGCCGCGGACTTCGTGCTGACGCGCATGCGGGGCGCGGACGGGCGGCTGTTCCGCAGCTTCCAGGACGGCGCGCCGCGGCTGGACGGCGTGCTGGAGGACTACGGCGACGTCTGCGCGGGCCTCGTCGCGCTGTACCAGGCCACCTTCGCGCCGCGCTTCCTCGAGGCGGCGGAGGCGCTGGCCGACCTCGCGGCCGAGCGCTTCTGGGACCACGTCAAGCGCGCGTACCTCGCCGCGCCGAAGGGCACCGGCGACCTGCTGGTGCCCACGTACGCGCTGCACGACAACGCCTTCCCCTCGGGCGCGTCGTCGCTGACCGAGGCGCAGGTCGCGCTGGCGGCGCTCACCGGGCGCGCACGGCACCTCGATCGCGCCGCGGCGTACCTCGAGAAGCTGGCGCGGCCGATGGTGGAGGGCCCGATGGCCTACGGCCACCTGTGGCTCGCCGCCGACGCGTACCTCGACGGCGCCGCGGAGGTGACGCTGGTCGGCCGCGGCGCCGCACTGGACGCGCTCCAGCGGGTGGTGGACGCGACGTACCTGCCGACGGTGGCGCTGCACCGGCTCGAGTCGGGCGCCACGCCGCCCGCCGTCGCGGCCGAGGTGCTGGCCGCGCGCAAGCCGCGCGGCGACGCGGCCGCCTACCTGTGCCGGAGCTTCGCCTGCCAGGCGCCGGTCGAGTCCGTGGAGGCGCTGACGGCGCTGCTCGCGCCCCTGTCCGCGCGCTGAAGCGCGGCGCGGACGGGCTTTTTCGCGCCAGGCCGAAACTCGGTTCTGCAAGAGCGACATTCTTTGTCGCCAATGCAGAACCGACTTTTCCGGAAGACCCGACATCCGCGCCGAGATGCTGGCCGCGACGAGCACGGCCGGCTCACGGAACGCCGTCCGTGCGTCGCCCGGTTGCGGGCTGGGGCAGCCCCGGCGAAACCGGACCGTCGGGCGCCCAGCCCGGCCGCGCGCGCAACCGCCCGAGCGCCTCGCGAACGCGCGCCTCGAGCGGCGCTCCCTCCGCCGCGCCGTCCACCACGTCGTCCGCCCGCCGCGCCTTCTCCGCCTCCGGCCACTGCGCGGCCTCGATGGCGTCGAAGGAGCGCGCCGACGTCGTCGCGCGCGCGCCGACGCGGAGCCGCCGCACCTCCGCCGGGCACGTCACGCACCACGTCGCGTCGCACAGCGCGTCCAGCCCGACTTCGAAGAGCAGCGCGGCCTCCAGCACACCGTCCGTCGTGAGCGCGGCCTTCCACGCGCGCAGGCGGGCCTCCACGTACGGCCGCGCCGCCGCCTCCACCCGCGGGCGCAGCGCCGGCCGCTCGAGGATGGCGCGGAGCACCGCGGCTCCGCTCGGCGTGGGCCCCAGCGCCGGCAGCAGCGCCGCCACCTCGGGGACGCCGGCGGCGAGCACCTCGCTGGCCACGACGTCGACGTCGAGCACCGCGAAGCCGTGTCCCGCCAGCGCCGCGCAGACGGTCGACTTCCCCGCGCCCACGGCGCCGGTGACGCCCAGCACCCGCGGCGGGCGGCTCAGCGTCGCTCCTTCATGCGCTTCAGCACCGGCGGCGGCACGTACTTCGCCACGACGTCCTCCCAGCCCTCGAAGCCCACCATGCCCCGCACCGTCGACGAGCTGACCTCGGCGAGCTCGCGCGGGGTGACGAGGAACACCGTCTCCACCGACGGCTCCAGGTCGCGGTTCACGTTGCGGATCGTCTGCTCGTAGCCGAAGTCGGTGGCGTTGCGCAGGCCGCGCAACAGGTAGCGCGCGCCGAGCTCCTTCGCGACGCGCACCAGGTAGCGGCCGTCGAAGTGCCGCACCTCGACGTTCTTCAGGTGCGCGCAGCACTCCTGCAGCATCGCGACGCGCTCCTCGACGGACCAGCTGCCCTTCTTCGCCGGGTTCTGCCCGATGACCACCACCAGCTCGTCGAAAAGCCGGGCGCCTTCCTCGAGCACCCACATGTGCCCGTTGGTGGTGGGGTCGAAGGAGCCGGCGTAGAGCGCGCGTCGCATGGGCCGCTGCGTAGCACGACGGCGCGGAGGCGGCGCCCGCTGGTTCCGCGCCGGGCGCTGAGCGACACTCGTGCGCGATGTCCTGCCCGGAGTGCGGCGCGGCGCGCGGCCACCTGCTCGGCTGTTCCAGCGGCGACGCGGCCTTCGCCGTCCCCGCGCCGCCGCCGGTCCCGGTGGGGAACCCGCGCGACTTCGACGACGCCTTCGAGCTGAGAATCCGCCAGCTCGCGCTGCCGGCCGTGCTGGGCGCGGTGCTGCTGCTGCACCTCGTCGGGCCCTTCGCCTTCCTCATGAAGGTGTTCGCCGGCATGTGGTTCCACGAGCTCGGCCATGCGTTGGCCGCGTGGTTCACCGGCTTCCCCGCGGTGCCGATGCCCTGGGTGACGTGGATGGGCGCGCGGGGGCTGGTGCCGACGGCGGTGCTGGCGGCGGGCCTCTTCGCGGGCGCGCGCTTCGCGTGGCTCCACGGGCGGCGGGGGGCCGCGGGGCTGTGCGGCGCCGGCGGCGCGCTCGCGCTGCTCGGCCGGCTGCTGTCCGAAGCGAACGCCAGGACGCTCATCGACTTCGCGGGAGACGCTTTCGGCATCGCGCTCGGAGCGCTGGCGATGACGGCCATCTTCGCGCGCGAGGGCAGCCGGCTGCACCACGGCGCGGTCCGCTGGGGCCTCCTCGGCCTCGGCGCGATGGCCTGGGTCGACCTGTCCGCCACGTGGGTGGCCGCCTGGCGCGACCCGGCGGAGCTCCCCTTCGGCGAGCAGGCCCTGGCCGGGCCGTCCGACGCCTCGCGCCTCGTCGACGCCGCTGGGTGGACCGAGGCACAGCTCGTCCACCGCCTCCTCGCCGTCATCGTCGTGAGCGCACTGGGCGTCGCCGCGGCCTGGCTGTGGGCCAACCTCAGGGAACGCCTGGAGCGAGGTCGGACAACCTGACACCCCGGCGTGTCAGTCAACCGACCGAGGGCGTGCAACTCCCGGCGGACCCGTGCGACCATCCCGGACAGGGAGACACGATGATCTCGAAACTCCGCAGAGTCGCAGCGCGCGCCGTGCCTACGCCGGAGAAGAAGGCCGCAGCCCGGAAGACGGCCAGCCTGATGAAGCGAGTGCAGACGTCGGCGAGCCGTTTCGAAGCCGCGCGGGCCCAGGTGCGGAGGACGGGCATCCACGACGGCAGCGCCCGCGCCGCGCGCAGGGAGCTGACGAAGAACCTCTGGGCGCTGCGGAGCAACCTCCGGCAGCGGAACGCGCCGGCGGCCTTCGAGCAGGCGAAGAGCCTCGCCACGAAGCTGGGCGTCGCGCTCAGCAGCACCGCGAAGACGGCGGCCAACGTGCTGACGCTCATCGGCAAGCAGCTCATCCGCCCCGAGTTTTCGTTCAAGTCGATGCACGACTTCCCGCCCATCCGCGCCGCCGCGTACGCGCGGGTGCTGGGCGGGCGCATCAACGACCCGGATCCGTCCGGCCGCATCTGCTGACTCGCCGTCGTCACTCCAGCGCGCGCTGGAGGCACCGCACGGCGCTGCGGACGTGCTCCGACTGCTCGGCGAGCGACGGCAACCCGCCCTGCGGTGACTGCACCTCGGCGATGCGCGCGCGGGCGCGTTCGGGCTTCGCCGCGACGTCGAGGTGGGCGCGGCACAGCGCCAGCACCGCGTGGAAGTGCGCGTCCGTCACCTGCGCGAGCTGCTCGTCGGCCTCGGTGAGCAGCTCCTTCGCCTCGTCGGGCCGGCCCAGCGCGACCAGCGCGGCGGCGCGGTGGCCCAGCGCCACGGCGATGTACCGTCGATCGTTCACCACGCGGAAGGTGGCGAGCGCCTGGCCGAAGCGCTGCTCTGCCGCGAGCGCGTCGCCCTTCTCGAGCGCCATCATGCCCAGCTGGTAGCGCGCGATCGCCTCGAAGCGGGCGTTGCCCGTCTCGCGGTGAATCGACAGCGCCTTGTCCAGCAGCGCCTGCGCCTCGTCGGGCCGATCGTCGGAGCGCGCGAGCGACGCGAGGTTGGACAGCACCATGCCTTCGCTGCGGCGGTTACCCACCTCGCGGTGCACGCGCAGCGCGTCCTCGAACAGCTTGCGCGCTTGCGCCTGGTTCTTCTTCTCGTGGTGGTAGCTGCCGAGGTTCGCCAGCGCGATGCCCTCGAAGCGGCGGTCGCCCACCTCGCGGTGAATGGCCAGCGCGCGCTCGTAGAATTGCCGCGAGGCGTCCACCGCGCCCATCTCCTGGGACAGCCCGCCCAGGTGGCCCAGCACGCGGCCCTCCATCCAACGGTCGCCGGCCTTTCGCACCAGCGCGAGCGCCTGCTCGTAGCGCGGCTTCGCCTCGTCCATGCGGCCCTGCTGGCGCAGCGACGCGGCCGCGTAGTGGTGCGCCCGGCCGCACAGGCGCGGCTCGCTCGTCAACGTCAGCGCCAGCTCGAGCTCGCCGAGGCTCTCCACCAGCTGCCCGCGCGCCTGCCGGGCAATGCCGAGCGCCACCAGGCCCTTCGCGCGCAGCCCGCCTTCGACGCCCGTCTCCGCGCCCAGGCGCGTAGCCGCCTCCAGCATCGCGACGTGCGCGCCGAACGGCCCGCGCAGGGACAACAGCGGATCGAGCGCCAGCGCCGCCTCGAGCGCCTCGCGCGCGGCGTCGGCGGACTTCGGCTTGCCGACGGCGCGCTGGAAGACGCTGGACAGGTTGTCGCGCTCCAGCTGCAGCTGCTCGAGCGCGCGCAAGGCCTCCTTCGTCTCGGCCGCCGCCGCGAGCCGGCGGCCCAGCTCGAGGAAGAAGACGGCGTGCCGGGCCAGCGCGTCCTCGCCGCCGCCCGGCTGCGCGCGCAGCTTCTCCAACGCGTACTCGCGAATGGACTCGAGCAGCCCGAAGCGCAGCTCGCCGCCCTCGCCCGCCTCCCACGCGCGGACGAGCGACTTCTCCTTGAGCGTCTGCACCACGTCGAGCGCCCACGGCGCGGTGGGGTACGCGGACACGTCGACGACGGCCTCCACCGCCTCGAGCGAGAAGCCGCCGCGGAAGACGCCCAGCTGCGCCAGCGCGGCCTGCTCGTGCGGCTGGAGCAGCTCCCAGCTCCAGTCGATGGCCCCGCGCATGGTGGCCTGCCGCGCCGCCACGCGCGCGTCCGGGGCCTTGAGCAGGTCGAGGCGCCGCGGCAGCCGCTGCATCAGCTGCGCGGGAGACAGCATCGCGAGGCGTGCGGCGGCGAGCTCGATGGCCAGCGGCAGGCCGTCCAGCATCGCGACGATGTCCTGCACCGCCCTCAGGTCCGCGGGCGACGGCTCCCAGCCGGGCCGCGCCGCCCTCGCGCGCTCGAGGAACAGGTCGACGGCCTCGTCCAGCGGCGGCACCTCGTACAGCACTTCCTCGGGCACGCGCAGCGGCTCGCGGGAGGTGACGACGAAGGTGGACTCGGGCGCCGCGGCGCGCCACGCGGCCACCGTCGGCTCGGCCTCGCGCACCACCTGCTCGAAGTTGTCCACCACCACCAGGCACGGCCCGCGCGCGGCGAGGGCGCGGCCCACGGCCTGCTCGGGCGGCACGCCGGGGAGCAGGCCGACGCCCAGCGCGCGCGCCACGCCGAGGCACACGCCTTCGAAGTCCACCGCGCCCGTGAGGTCGGCGAAGAAGGCCGGCCCGTCGAAGTGCCGCGCCACCTCCATCGCGAGGCGCGTCTTGCCGGCGCCGCCGGGGCCCAGCAGCGTCACCACGCGCTCCCCCCGGGACAGCAGCATGCGCAGCGCCGACAGCTCGCGCGCGCGGCCGACGAAGGACGTGCCGGCCTGGGGGATCGCCGGGCGCTCGCCCACCACCTGCTCGAGCAGCGCGGCGGCCTTCGCGCTGGACTGGCTCCCCGACGCGGAGCCGCGGGCGACGGACCTCGAGCTCTTCGTGCGCTGCGGGTCACCGAGGGGCTCCTCCACCAGCGTGTCCCCTTCGGGGAACAGCTCGCGCATGAAGGCGGCGAGGTGCGCGGCGCCCGCCGGCAGGCCCTGGTCGAGCACGAAGTCCTCGAGCGCCATGCGCGCCTCGGCGAGGTCGGTAAAGCGCGCGGCCGGGTCCTTCGCCAGCATGCGCACGGCGATCGCGTCGAGGCCCGCCGGCACGCCGGGCTGCACCTGCCGCGGCGGTGGCACGTTGCACTCGGCGACGAGCTGCAGCGTCATCGCGTCGGACTCGCTGCGGAACAGGCGCTTGCCGGTGAGCAGCTCCCAGAAGACGACGCCCAACGAGAACTGGTCCGACAGGTGGTTGGCGACGTCGTCGGTGATCTGCTCCGGCGACATGTACGGGTACTTCCCGCGCAAGATGCCCTGCCCCGTCTCCTGCAGCCGGTTGGTGGCGCGCGCGACGCCGAAGTCGATGAGCTTCACCACGCCGTCGAAGCTGACGAGCAGGTTGTGGGGCGACACGTCGCGGTGGACGATGCGCATCGCCCGGCCCTGCGCGTCGCGCGCCTTGTGCGCGTAGTCCAGCGCGGCGGCGGCGTCGGCGATGATGCGGCACGCGAGGCCCACCGGGTACCAGCGCTGCTGCGCGCGCGCGGCCCCGCCGATGCGGCGCAGGTCCTTCCCCGGCACGTACTCCATGGCGATGAACCACTGCCCGTCGACGTCGCCCAGTTCGAAGATCTGCGCGATGCCCGGGTGGTTCAGCCGCGCGGCGATCCGCGCCTCGTCGAGGAAGAGGTCGCGGAACTCGGCGTTCGACGACAGGTGCGGCAGCACGCGCTTGACGACGAAGAGCTTCTCGAAGCCCGCGGCGCCGGTGGCGCGCGCGAGGAAGACCTCGCCCATGCCGCCGGTGGCGATGCGGCTCAGCAGCTCGTAGCGGCCGAAGGACTGGGACACGTGGGGCCTGGCCCGCGAGCGTGCGCCGGCGCTACTCGCTCGGCAACACCTGCAGCACCTTCATCGAGCCGATCAGCGGGGTGATCTCGGCGCTCGCCTCCTCGCCCAGCGCGAAGTGGGTCGCGTCGGCCACGTCCTGCCCGAAGGTCGGGTCGAGCTGCGTCCACTCGCCGACGTACGCCTCGACCCACTCGTGCCACCACAGCGCGGGCACCTGGTCGTTCTGCAGCAGGTACACCACGCCGTCGACGCGCTTCGACGGGATGCCGAGCGCGCGCAGCAGGGCCACGGTGAGCAGCGCGTGCTCGGTGCAATCCCCCCTCATCTGCTTGAGCGCGTCGGTGGCGCGGTCGGCCGAGGCCCCGTAGTCGGACTGCATGTTGTCGTAGACCCAGCGGCTCACCTTCTTCGCGACGGTGTAGGCGTCCTTCTCGCTGCCGGCGATCTTCTTCGCGAGCGCGGCGATCTCCGGGTCGTTCGCCTCGACGACGATGGTGCTCTTCAGGTTGACGCCGCCGTTGGGGTCGACGAGCGGGCGCGGCTTGAGCACCTTCGGCTCGAAGGCTTTGAGCGTCACCTCGACCTTGTCGCCTTCGAGGGCGCGGAAGCGCTGCCGGTACGAGTCGGTGCGGAACTTCGCGGGCAGCCCGGACATCACGAAGCGGAAGCTGCCGGGCGTGCGCAGCGCCTCGGGCGGGGGCGGCGCGGGCAGGGGCGCACGGCTCAAGCCGAACACCTCGACCCGGTCGACGCGCTTCGCCCGGTCCTCCGGCTCGGCGATCGCCTTCATCACCGGGCCGAAGCCGATCTCCAGCACGCGGCCGTTGTCGTCGATGAAGCTGGTCATCGGCACCTTGTCCTTCTCGGACACGGTGACCGCCTTCCGCAGGGCCACCTTCACGCCGCCCAGCACGCGCGTCTCGCCGGGCTCGACGGTGGTGGTGAAGCGGTACTGCTCGAGGTCGAGGAAGTCGATGAGGTGGTTCTCGAGCTTCTTGTTCCGCGCGAGCGCGAGGCGCGCCTGATCGGCGTCCTCCACCGTCTCCTTCGGCGGCGGCAGCGTGAGCGTCTCGTCGGGCTTGCCCGGCCGCTTGCGCACCACGGTGACGCCCTTCGGCGTGACGGTGCCCACCAGCGTCTGGTCGCCGCCGTCGCCCGCCTGGTCGAAGACGAAGGACAAAAGGCGTCCGTTGGGTTTCGCCTCGAAGACGCGGGTGTCGCTGGTGTGGCGGTCGGTGTTGGTGTTCGGCCCCACCTTCGCCTTGATGTGCACCTCCGTCACCGAGGTGACGCGGTCCTTCGCGGGCGAGAGCGTGAAGCTGCTCAGCATCCAGCCGATCTTCTGGTCCTTCAGGTACAGCCCGAAGTACTCGGGGGTGGCCGGGCGCTTGAGCGTCACCACCTCGGAGAGGGCCGGGGCGGCGGAGGCGGGCAACGCCAGCAGGAGAACGAGCGCGAGCGGGGACGAGCGACGCACCATGACGGGTGAACGTACCAGACGACGGAGGGCCGCCCCACCCATTCACCGGGGCGGTGGCGGCGCGCACCCGCCCGGTCAGCCGATGCCGAGGTGCTCGCGCCAATATCGGGTGAGGAACAGGCCGTTGGGGTCGAGCGCCGCGCGCAGCTCGAGGAAGCGCTCGAGCTTCGGGTGCACCCGGCGGTAGTGCGCGCGCCAGGCGTCGCTGGCGTCGGGCAGGTGCTTGCCCCAGTGGAGGCGCAGGTCGAGGCCCTGCAGCCGCTCCCAGAACGGCGGGTAGAGCCGATCGCGCGGCGAGCCGGCATTCTTCGCGAACCAGAAGACGTTGATGCGCAGGCACGGCGTCCCGAAGCCGGGGCTCATCCAGAACTCGCTCGCCGGGCCGGCGTACAGCTCGACGGCGTAGGCGCCGGTGCGGCGGTACGCCTCGTCGGGGTCGTCGTGGGTGAAGTAGTCGCGCAGCAGCTTCACGGCCAGGTGGGCCTTGTCGAGCGGCACCCACAGCTCGGTGAACTCGGTGTGCCACAAGGTGGGGGACATGCCGTTGTCCATCGGCAGCCCGCACATCCAGCTGTCCTTGAACGGCCGGCTCCCGTCCTTCAGGAACAGGCCGAGCAGCTTGTCGAGGGACCGCGGCAGCACGCGCTTCAGGATGCCGGCGACGAGCTTCCCGCTGCCGCCGTCCACCATCTCGTCGATGACCATCGCGATCAACCGGGCGATCCAGTCGTAGAAATCAGCGTCGCCGCCGTCGCGCGCGCCCTTGCCGGCGACCAGGCGCTTCACGTCGTCGTCGTCGTGCTCGGCGCGCTCGTCGAGGTGGGGGCTGACCGTCAGCGCGTGGCGCAGCCCCTCGCGCAGGCGCCGCATGAGGTCGGCGCGCACCACCGGCGCCCGGCTGGGCGGCGCGCAGGGATTCTCCTTCGTCTCGGGACCGTCGAGGGTCCGCTCGAGCTCGGCGTACCAGTCCTTCAGCTTGCCGGGCACCGCGTCCATGTCGTCGAGGTTGCCCAGCACCGTGTAGACGAGCGAGCCGAAGAGCGCGTCGGATCTGCTCAGCACCTCGAAGGGCGCGCGCTCGAAGTGGGGCTCCGGCGCCTTCCGGGCGGCGTGCCACAGCTGCACCCGCTCGAAGCCGTGCTGCGGCCACCAGAGGATGCGCGCGTAGTCCTGCTGACGCAGGTACTCGGCGAAGGACGGGCGCCCGCCCCGGCCGGGCCCCTCGAAATCGCAGGCCGCGGCGTCGAAGGGCGTGGTGTCTTCGGCGCCCACGACGTTGAAGGTGGGCCCCACGCGCAGCTTCACGCGCGTCAGCACGCCCAGCAGGCCCATGGACACGCCGGCGGCGAAGAAGCGCTCGCGGTCGGCGGGCGAGGCGGCGTCGCGCTCGAGGAGGTGCACGGCGCCGGTGCCGTCGACGAGCTCGAGCGCGAGGATGTCGTCGTGCAGCGCGTGGCGCACCGAGCCACCGGCCGAGCCCGTCATCAGGAAGCCGCCGACGGCCTGGTGGCTGACGCCGGACATCTGGTCGAGCGCATAGCCTTTCTGCTGCAGCTGCCAGGTGAGGCTCTGCTTCCAGCTCGCGCCGGTCGGGTCGTCGTACGCGGGGCCAAGCAGGCAGCCCGCGCCCACCCACAGCACGGCGCCGTCGGGGCGCTCCTCGAGCCACTCCACGGCGCTCAGGCGGTCGAGCTTCAGCACCACGACACCGGGCGGCGGGGCGCCGTCGCCCGAGTACCCGTCGACGTGAATCGCGGGCCGATGCGACATGTTCGCGCCCACCACCCGCACCGGTGCCTTGCGGGCGGCTGCGTCGCGGGTCAGCGCGGCGACCTCCGCGGCGTCGCGCGGGTGAAACAGCCCGTCCGTCCCTGGCTGAAACGTCATGTCGCCCCCGATGGCGTGATGGGTCGCCTGCCGCCGTCCCGGCGGACCATACCGACCGGCGGCGCGTGAGGCCCACGAAAACCTTTCGGGGCGTCGAACCTTCCGGCGCCTCGGTCCAAACCGACGCGGCTGTTTGTTCGACCGGCCCTTTCATAACAGTGACCGCGTCATCGAAATCAGCGGGTACAGACCCACGCGCACACCGCAGCACGCACGGAGGAGACGACGATGAAGACGCTGCCGAAGCACGGGACGCCGTCGCGAGACGTGCTGAAGATGCTCCAGGGGAAGCGCCGCGAGGACGCGAAGTGGAGGGACGGCCGCACCTTCTCGCTCGTGTACTTCGCCGGCGACGAGGTGAGCCAACTGCTCAAGGACGCGTACACCGAGTTCATGAGCGAGAACGGCCTGTCGCCGGTCGCCTTCCCGTCGCTGCGGGAGATGGAGTGCGAGGTCGTCTCGATGGCCGCCGGCCTGTTGGGCGGCGACGACGACGTGGCCGGCACCATGACGTCGGGCGGCACCGACAGCATCATGATGGCGATGAAGACGGCCCGCGAGTGGGGCCGCCGCGAGAAGGGCGTCTCGAAGCCGCGCGTGGTGGTGCCGCACTCGGCGCACCCGGCCTTCGACAAGGCGGCGCACTACTTCGACCTCGAGCTGGTGCACGCCCCCATCACCAACGACTTCCGCGTCGACGTGCAGGCGATGGAGGCGCTCATCGACGCCGACACGGTGATGGTGGTGGGCAGCGCGCCGTCGTACCCGCAGGGCGTGGTGGACGACATTCCCGCCATCGCCGCGTTGGCGAAGTCGCGCGGGCTGCTGTGCCACGTCGACGCGTGCCTCGGCGGCTTCTTCCTGCCATTCGCGCGGCAGGCGGGGCACCCGGTGCCGCCGTTCGACTTCCAGGTGGACGGCGTCACGTCGATGTCGGCGGACCTCCACAAGTACGGCTACGCGGCGAAGGGCGCGTCGGTGGTGCTGTACCGGAACTCGGCGCTGCGGCGGCACCAGTTCTTCACCTACTCGGGGTGGAACGGCGGGCTGTACGCCTCGCCGTCCTTCGCGGGCACGCGCCCGGGCGGCGCCATCGCCGCGGCGTGGGCGGTGATGCACCACCTCGGCGAGGACGGCTACGTCGCGCGGGCCAGGTCCATCCTCTCCACCACGCAGAAGATGCTGAAGGCGATCGCCGCCATCCCCGGCCTGGAGGTGATGGGCGAGCCGGTGGGCGGGGTGTTCGCCTTCACCTCGGACACGTTGAACGTCTACGAGCTGGGCGACGCGATGGACGCGAAGGGCTGGAAGCTGGACCGCCAGCAGAAGCCGCCCGCGCTGCACTGCATGATCACCCCCGCGCACGAGGCGGTGGCCGACCTCTTCATCGCGGACCTCGAGGCCAGCGTGAAGAGCCTCGCGTCGGGCGAGCCCGCGCCGGAGGGCAGCGCGGCGATGTACGGCATGGTCGGCGCGATCCCCGACCAGCAGCAGGTGGACGACTTCCTGCTCGAGTTCCTCGACGGCCTGTTCCACCGCGTGTGATGGTGACGGCTCCACCCGCGTGACGCGGGCGCGCGCATGGTCCTCCTCGCCGGCATCGTCTTCGTCGCCTTCCTCGTCGAGGCCGCGGCGGGCTTCGGCAGCGTCGTCGTCGCGATGACGGTGGGCGCCTTGTGGTGGCCGGTGCCGCAGCTGCTCGCGTGGCTGGTGCCGGTGAACCTGGTGCTGTCGGTGTACCTGGTGCTGCGGGGGCGCGGCGCGCTGGACTGGCGCTTCCTCGGGCGGCGGCTGTTGCCGCTGATGGCGGCCGGCCTGGCCGTGGGCACGCTGGTGGCGAGCCGCGCCAACGAGGCGGCGTGGCTCAAGCCCGCGTTCGGCGTCTTCGTGGTCGGCGTGGCGGCGTGGCAGCTCCAGCGCGCGCTCTCGGTGCACGGCGAGGGCGCGCCGCTCTCGCCACCGGTCCGCGCGGCGGCGCTGCTGGGCGCCGGCGTCATCCACGGCGTGTACGCGACGGGCGGGCCGCTGGCCGTCTTCGTCTCGGCGCGCGAACTGAAGGACAAGGCGAGTTTCCGCGCGACGCTGTCGGCCTTGTGGGTCGCGCTCAACTCGCTGGTGCTGCCGCGGCTGGTGCTGCAGGGGGAGATCACCACCACCACGCTGGGCACGAGCGCGCTGATGCTGGCGCCGCTGGGCCTCGGCATCGTCGCCGGCGAGTACGTCCACCAACGACTCGATGAGCGGCGCTTCCGCGTGGCGGTGGCCGCGTTGCTGCTGCTGGCCGGCGGTGTGCTGGCGATGAATTCACTGAAGGCGGCGATCTGGCCGGCGCCCTCCCCGACCCGCGCCGACGGGGAGCAGTCCGAGGCGCACCCGGCAGCGCCCGCCGGCCCGGCGCGGGCCGGCGGCCCACACCTGACCGCTCGCTTCGTGCTGACCGCGAAGGCCCCGCGCCGAGCGGCCCTCGTCGGCCCGGCGGGCGGCGCCTCGACGACGCCTCGCCCGGCGGTGAAGGCCGCGTGGCGGCTCGTCCCGAGGACGGGCGCGCCCAGGGCTCGCGCCGGTCGCCTGCGCGTCGAGGCTCGCACTCGGGC
Source organism: Myxococcota bacterium (assembly GCA_040755835.1). Classification (GTDB taxonomy): domain Bacteria; phylum Myxococcota; class Myxococcia; order Myxococcales; family Myxococcaceae; genus JADLDB01. The sequence continues at coordinate 47,454 of JBFMAB010000044.1, read as the reverse complement.
GACGCCGGGCACGCCGGACGACGCGGCGTGGGCGGAGTCCGCGACGAGGTGGTGGCGATGACGCCGGCCCTCCTCCTCGGCAGCGCGCCGACCGCCGCGGACGCGCCGGCCTGGGGGCTGCTCGCCGTCGCGCAGGTGCTCTTCTGCGTCGCGGTGCCGGGGCTGGCGCTGTTCGCCGCGCAGAGGAGCCGCGCCGCGAAGGCCGTGGGCCCGGTGGTGCTGTGCTATGTCGCCGGCATCCTGCTGGCGAACGTCCCGGGGCTGAAGCTGGCGGGGCACGCGTCCCTCACCGTGTCCGAGGCCGCGGTGCCGCTGGCGATTCCCCTGCTGCTCTTCTCCACCGACGTGCGGAAGTGGGTGGGGCTCGCGAGGGGCGTGCTGCTCGGCTTCGGCCTCGCCTGCCTGTCGGCCATCGTCGCGGCGGCGCTGGTGGGCGTCGTGTTCCGCGCGCGGGTGGACGAGTGGTGGAAGGTCGCCGGCATGCTGGTGGGCGTGTACGTGGGCGGCACGGCGAACATGAGCGCGGTGGGCCTCGCCGTCGGCACGCGCAGCGAGACGTTCGTGCTGCTGAACGCCGCCGACGTCGTCTGCGGCGGCGCGTACCTGTTGTTCCTGCTGTCGCTCGCGCCGCGGCTGCTGGGCCGCATCCTGCGGCCCTTCACCGGCGACGAGCACGTCGACGCCTTCGACACCTCGGGCGAGCCGCTGTCGCGGTGGACGCTGTCGCACGCGAAGCCCATGGCGCAGGCCCTCGCGCTGGCCGCCGTCATCGTGGGCGTCGCGGCGGGCGGCGCGCTGCTGGCGCTGGGGAGGCTGGAGCCGGGGCTGGTGCTGCTCCTCATCACCACGCTGGGCATCGCGGCGTCCCTGTCGGCGCGGGTGCGGGCGCTGGGCGGCGCCTTCGAGTTGGGTGAGTACGTGCTGCTCGTCTTCTGCGTGGCGGTGGGCAGCCTCGCTGACGTCCGGCAGCTCGGCGGCGGCAGCCTCTTGCTGCTCTTCTTCGTGCTGGCGGTGCTGCTGCTGGCGTCAACGCTGCACTTCACGCTGTGCTGGGCCTTCCGCATCGACCTCGACACCGCGCTCATCAGCTCGGCCGCGGCCATCTTCGGGCCGCCCTTCATCGGGCCGGTGGCGGCGGCGCTGAAGAACCGCACGCTGGTGGGGCCGGGCCTCACGCTGGGCCTCGCGGGCCTCGCGCTCGGCACCTACCTCGGGCTGGGGACGGCGTACGGGCTGCGCGCGCTCTTCGGCGGGTGACTTCCAGGCCACCGCCGCGCACGCCCGGGCACGGACGGGCCTCCGCGTACCCGACGCCGGCGACTCTCCGGCGCGCGTCCCGACGCCGCCGTCAGGCGGTGGGGCTGCCGGCCGCTTCCGACTCGACACCGGCCTGGGCGGCCGCAGGCTCGGCGTCGACGGGCGCCCCCGCGGGACGCAGCCTCGCCCACGCCGCGCGCACGAGCCGCGTCGCCCGCCTTCGCGGCGCGCACCGCCACCCACTCGCCGGCCAGGACAACGAAGCTCACCGCCGCGCAGCCCCCACGTCAGCGTCGCGCCGACGGCGTGGTGCAGCCCGACACCCCACGGCGTGCCCCAGATGACGGCCATGTGCGCGACGTAGAAGGTCAGCGAAGCGCGGCTCGGCACCAGCACCGCGTCGGGCAGCGCGCGCACGCGCCGCGTGACGAAGGCCACCACCGCCAGCACGCCCGACGCCACCGCCAGCCGGCGCAGCACGAGGCTGGGGGCCAGGAAGCCGGAGTCGTCGCCCAGCCGCCGGGTGACGGCGCCTTCCGTCAGCAGCGAGACGCAAAGCGAGAGGGCCGCGAGGCCCGCCAGCAGCGCCGAAAGCTGCCCGGGGCTCCACCCGCGGCGGGCGGACCACAGCCCCAGCCCCGCGCCGAGGAC
>JBFMAB010000044.1:0-45536 GCA_040755835.1 Myxococcota bacterium | reverse complement strand
CGCTCCACGGGAAGAGCGGGAAGCCCGCCGGGTACGCCGTCGCGCGGAACGGGCCCTGCAGCATCCACGGCAGCGCGCCCGCCGCGCGGAAGACGAAGGGCGCGAGCGCCACGAAGCCCACCGCCGCCGGAAGAGCGCTCGCTCGAGCTGCTGGGGCGTGCGCGTCGCCAGCGCCGGGCCCTGCGCGACGAGGAGCGACAGGCCCACGCAGTGCGGCGCGGACAGGCCCGTGAACGCCACCCGGGTGTCCTCCGGCGCCCCGTGCGGGAAGCGCGGGTGCCACCACGGCATCGTCAGCACCCAGCCCCACAGGCACAGCGTCAGCACGCGCGACAGGCGAGCGAGCAGCTTCGGGCCCGGTCGGCGGTACGCGTCGAGGTGCGGCCGCGAGGCGACGGCGAAGGCCCAGCCGCCCACCAGCAGGAAGAGCGGCGCCGTCGAGCCCCGCGTCAGCGCGGAGGCCGCGCCGAAGCCCGACTTCCACTCTGCCGGCAGCAGCAGCGAGTCCACCACGTGGGCGAACGTCATGAGGCCGATGGCGAGGAAGCGGGCGACGTCGAGGAAGACGACGCGGGCCGTGGCGTCGGAGGCGGTCAAGGGCTTCCCGTCGCGCGACGGCGCCCGTGCGTCATGGCCCAGCGGCAGCCTCGAGCGACGCGCGTCAGGCGTTCCCGTCGATGACGCGCCGGGCGGCGGCGATGTCCGCGGGTGTCGTCCGGCAGCAGCCGCCCACCACCTGCGCGCCGGCGTCGAGGGAGCGGCGCACCAGCGCGCCGAAGTCCTCTCCGGCGAGCGGCTGGCCCACCCACCGCCGCGCCGACGCGTCCCACGTCTCGCCGGAGTTGGGCGACGCGGCGAGCGGCACCGTGAGGCCGGCCGCGCTGGACAGCAGCGGCACCACGCGGTCCGGCGGCAGGCAGTTCACCCCGACGGCGACGAGGTTGGGGTGCCTCGCCAGCGCGCGGGCGACGCCGGCGAAGCGCTCGCCGTGCGCGAGGTGCGCGCCGTCGCGCGTGGAGAAGGTCACCATGAAGGGCACCTCCGGGTGCTCGGCGAAGAGGCGCGCCAACGCTTCGGCCTCCGCGGCGGAGGGGACGGTCTCGAACAGCACGAGGTCCGGCGCGCCGGCGAGCGCCGCGGCGAGGCGCGGGCGGTGGAAGTCGGCCAGCGCGTCGACCGTCAGCGGGTAGTCACCGGTGTACTCGCTGCCGTCGGCCAGCACCGCGCCGTACGGCCCCAGCGACGCGGCGACGAGGGCGCGCCCCGCCACGGCCTCGCGCGCGTGTACCACCGAGCGCGTGATGAGCGCGTCCGCGTCCGCGGCGGACAGCCCCACGCGCGCGAAGCCCTCGCGGCTCGCCTGGTACGACGCGCTGCACACCACGTCCGCGCCGGCCTCGGCGTACTCGCGTTGAACGGCCTCGATGGCGCCGGGCGCGTCCACCAGCAGGCGGGCGCTCCACAGGTGGCTCGACAAATCGAAGCCGCGGCGCTCCAGCTCGCTGGCCATGCCGCCGTCGAAGAGCACCGCGCGCTTCGCGGCGAGCAGCGGGCCGAGGGGATTTTTCACGGCAGCTTCGGGCTCGTCTGCAACGGGCCGAACGGAACGGACGGCGCCTCGCCGCGGGCCAGCGCCTCGAGGTGCGTCGCGCGCGCCTTCAACTCCTTCTCGTAGAAGGGGCTCACCGAGCGGTCGAGTTTCGTCTGCACGAAGTCCGCGTCGGCGGTGTGGCAGGCGGCGCAACCGACCAATTCGAGGTTGGCGCCCAGGTTCGGCAGCCTCGCCAGCGTCGCCGCCGGCAGGCCGCGGAGCGACAGCGGCGTGCGCACCACGCCCTGGCTCACCCGCACGGACGGGGCGCGGAAGCGCTCGGGGATGAGCACGCGCCGCGCGTCGAGCGCATCGGCGTTGTCGTTCACCCACGCGATGAACTCGTCGCGCCGCGCGCCCGAGGGGTTCAGCCCGTCGACGTCGACCTGCTGGAAGAGCGCCGGGTTGTCGAGGACGAAGGGCAGCTCGCCCGTCGGGTCCGGCACCTTCACCCACTGCCGCCACTCCCAGGGCGCGAGGGTGAACTCCACCGTCTCCAGCAGGAGGAAGCGGTCGCGCGTGAGGTGCTCGGCGAACGCGGCGCGCAGCGCGTCGGTGAGTACGGCGCCCTCCAGCGTGGACAGCTCGGCCCACGCGCGCGCGGTCGCCTCGCAGGTGACGCGACCGTCGCGCACATCGCCCGGCCCCGCGGGCTGGCGGAAGAGGAAGAGCGCGTGGAACGGCTGCAACGTGACGTCGGTGGACGCGGCGGAGACGCGGAACTCGCCGCAATGTCCGCCCGGCGACAGGTCGGCGAGGTCGATGCGGTTGTGCACCCCCGTCACCTTGAAGGGCAGCGTCGACAGGTCCCACGCCGCCGGGTCTGCGCCCTGCGCCAGGGCGACCCGGTCGATGAACTGCGCCGGCAGCGCGCGCTCGGAGTGCGCGGTGGTGGCGAAGCGGTGGAACCACGCCGCGAGGAGCTTCCCGCCGTGGCCGTCGGGCGCGACGGTGGCCAACAGCTTCGAGAAGGAGACGACCTGCGGATCGTCGAGGAGCGCAGCGTCGGACCAGAAGAGGCTCTTCTCCACGACGACATTCGGCACCGGGCGCCCCGCGTCGGTGCCGGCGTCCGCCCCGCCCGCGTCCGGCAGCCCGCCGTCCACGCCCGCACCGCCGCCGCACGCGGCGAAGAAGAGCAGCCCCAGGCTGGCAGAGAGCGCCCGCATCGCCGCGCATTGTGGAGGACCCCCCGCCCTTCGTCACCTGTGCACGCGCGTTCACACTGTGTCTCACGGGGCGACGGTTGCGCGACGCGCGGCGAGCCCGGTATGGAAGGCGCTGCGGCACAAGGGGACCACTTCAAGGGAGGCGAATGCGCGCCCTCTTCGCGACGCTGACCGTCGTCATCAGCAGCCCCGTCCTGGCCGCCACCGCGCCCGTCGGCGTCACGAGCCCCCTGGGCGGCAACGGCCACAACGTCACCTTCGACGGCCAGCTGTTCGTCGTCGCCACCGGCGAGGGCTGGGTCGCGCGCGCGCTGCGGGCGCAGGCCGCGCAGCCCAACGGCGGCACGCCGGACATGTCGCAGACCTTCTCGCCGCCGGTCGTCATTCAGCCGCCGACCAACAACGAGAACGCGCTCGCGCTGTGCGAGGAGACGCCGCAACCGACGCGCTGCACCTCGTCGGGCGCGCCGGATCCGAACGGCAGCGACGCCTGCTACGACCTCTGGGTCATCGACTCCGACGCGCTCGCGGCCGCGCCCAACAACACGATGCGGCGGCGCCGCCTCAGCGTACGCGTGTCGAACCCGGGCACGGCGCAGGCTGCGGTGGCGGGCTTCAGTTGGACGCAGGCGCAGCTGCAGGCGCTGTCGCCCACCCTGCGCGGCATCGAGCCGTCGGTGACGCGCGACGGGAAGCTGCTCGTCTGGCAGGGCCACCCGAACAACTCCGGCAGCATCGACACGATGGTGTACTCGGTGAACACCAGCCCGTGCGCGGCCACGGGGTGGACGGCGCCGAAGTCCATCTCGGCGATGAACACGGACCCGCTGGTGAGCCGCTACAAGCTGGCGGATCGCCCGCTGCGCGACCCGGCGGGCGTGGCCTTCACGCCGGGGCAGCTGGTGTACGGCGGCTACCCGTGGATTTTCCCCGACGGCGAGGCGATCACCTTCACCGCGGTGAACATGCCGTGCCGCACGCAGCCGCCGAACGAAGATCCACCGGGCTGCGGGCCCCGGCGCAACGCGCTGTCGGTGCTCGGCTACCCGACCAACTGGCAGGTCGCGCACATCGATGGCGCGGCGAACCCGGACACGGACCAGACGGTGCGGCTCTTCTTCACCTCGCCGGGCCCGATGAACGCGCGGCCGCTGCCCTTCACCCGGGGCGTGGACGTGTGGCCCTTCTTCGGCTCCAACACGTCCAACTACGTCGAGCTCGTCTTCGACGATGGGCTCGACGGGCGCTACGCGGGCTTCTGGCACCTGAACGAGTTCGTCACCGCGCAGGGCGCCTACGACCGCACGCACACGGCGGACAGCTCGGGGTACTCCAACACCGGCTCGGTGAAGACGGGCGCGACCTTCCCGCTGCGGAACAACGGGGCGCTGGGCAAAGCGCTGGTGTTCGACGGCCTGTCGGGCCGCGTGGAGGTGCCGCACTCGGTGAGCCTCTCGCCGGTCAACGCCATCACCGTGGAGATGATGGTGAAGCCGCGCGTCTCGCCGGACTGCGACGGGAACAACAACTACCGGCTGCTGCTGGGCAAGTCGAACATCAACGGAGCGTACAGCCTGGTGTTGGAAGACGACCTGTCGCTCCAGGCCCGCGTGCGGGTGGCCGGCGGCATTCAGTACGACATCCGCTCGCTGCAGCCGATCCCCATCGCGCAGTGGACGCACGTCGCATTCGAGTACGACGCGGCGACAGGCACCATGGCTTTCCTCGTCAACGGCGTGGAAACCAACCGCGTCGTCCGCGCGCCCGCGCTGCTGCAGGCGACGGGTGACACGCTGTACTTCGGCGCGCCCGGCTCGCGCTCGGCCTGCCCGGCGAATGGCGACGGCGCGTTCGACGGCGAGTTGGACGAGGTGGCCATCTCCCGCATCTGGCGCTTCGGCACGCCGCCGATGGTGATGACGGACGCGGGCGTGGAGATGGACGCGGGCGTCGGCGGTGGAACCGGAGGAGGCGCGGCGACGGGCGGCGGTGGTGGCGACGCGACGGGCGGTGGCGCGGCGACCGGCGGCGGCGGTGGTGATGCGACCGGCGGCGGTGGCGGCGCGGCGGCCGGCGGGGGTGGTGGCGTCGCGACCGGCGGAGGTGATGGCGGTGACGCGACCGGCGGCGGGAGCGCGGCGATGGGCGGCGGCGGTGGTGACGCGACGGGCGGCGGCGACGGCTCCACGGTGGCGATGGGCAGCTGTGGCGGCTGCGGCACGGCGCCGGCGTGGTGGCCGGTAGTGCTGCCGCTGGTGGTGGCGCTGGGCCGGCGACGGCGCTGAGCCCGCGGGCGCCCCATCGCGGTCGCCTGCGCGCGGCGACAGGTCGCGCTCTCGCGCCGCGAGCAAGATGCGCCTCCGGTGGGCTGTCTGGCGAAGCCGCGCAGCCGAGGGTCTCCTCGCCGACAAGTCGAGGCCGCCTGACTGGCAGCCCGTCGTCCCGCCGGGGCACGCCACGTCCGCCGTGCGCCCGTCCCCCGCCGACACGGGGCACGCGCCTTTGCACGTGATGCGGCAGCTTCTGGCGCCGCACGACAGATTCGACGACGCGCCGACCGTCAGCGTGCACAGCACACCGTCGCACGAGACGTTGCAGTACGACGTCTTCCCGCCGGCGCTCGCCGCGAGCAGCGCCGTCCCCCGAGCCACCCGCGCTTCCTGTCCCGGGCGCCCAGGCGTCGCAGCTCAGTCACCGAAGATGAGCAGCGCGCCGCCGACGCCGGCCGTCACCGCGCCGACGCCGAGCCCAATGCCGCCGATGAGCAACTTGGTGGTTCCCGACGACTCCAGCGAGCTCACGTCGCCGAGCGACGACGTGCAGAACGGGAAGTTGGCGGCGCAGGCCTTGTCGCTCGCGCCCCACCCCATCACGCCCGCGCTCACTGCCATGAACACCACGCCCACGCCCAGCGCCACCCAGCCGGCGACGCGCTTCCCGCCGCTGCCCGTCTTCACCTCCGGAGGTGGAGGCGGCGGCGGCAGCGTCTCCTTCGGGCCCAGCGTCGGCTCCACGCGCGGCGCATCGGCGGGCAACGTCACGGCGACTGCCGGCAGCGGCTCCCCCGCCGGCGCCGGCGGCCCTTCGATGGGCGCGCCCGCGCTGGCCAGGGCCGCCAGCACCTTCCCGTCCGCGGCCACGGCCTTCACGTACGAGCGGCTGCCGGGCGCGAGCGCGGCCAACGCCCGGTGCTGCTCGACGGCCAATTCCCGCTTCTCGAAGTCCCCCGTCGTCGCCTGCCACAGCTCCAGCGTGAGCGGCGTGCGCCAGGGGTTCACCACGTCCAGCTCCAGCACGTCGCTCCCCGACGGCCGGCGTCGCAGCTCCACGTAGCCCGGCGGGAAGCGCGCCTTCTTCGCCTCGAGGAAGGCGGCGCGCACCTTCGGCGAGCCCTGCGGCTCCTCGGCCATCGGCTGGAGCTGCAGGTAGCCCGCGAAGGCCGCGACCGCCTGCGGCTTCTTCCCCAGGGCCAGCGAGGCGCGGGCGATGAGCTCGAAGGCCTCGGCGCGCTCGGCCTCGGGGGCGTCGGCCTTCTCGGTGAACGGCCGCAGCACCTCGATCGCCTGCGCGTACTTGAGCCGCGCGAAGGCCACCCGCCCGTCCTCGAGCTCCGGTGATGCCCCGAACATCGCCGTCATCATCAGCAGGAGGGGCGCTGCCATGGCTCGGGAGTGTAGGCGGGTGGCCTCGCGCGCGGCTCCCTTTTTTCAGTTCTGGCCCATTCCGACGACGGCGGGCAGCGAGCCCTCGGTGACGGAGATGGGGCCGTCATAGGTGTACGAGCCGCTCGAGTTCGCCAGCGAGCCCTTGAGCTCCATGTCCACGCTGCCGTTGCCGTCCAGCGCCGTGACGGCCACACGCTGCGTGACGTCGGTGTCGAGGAAGTCCTCGAACGCGCCGCCGATGGTGAGCCGCCCCTTGAGCTGCTGGTCGATGAAGACACCGCCCTGGCCAACCTCCACCTTCTGCGTCACGTCCAGCGTGCCGGAGTAGGTGGCGGTGCCGACATCGCTCTGCGCCAGCCCGCAGCGCTCGTAGGTGACGCGGAAGGCCTGTGCGACGCTGACGCCGTCGCCGCCCTGCAGGTCGACGTTCTGGAAGCCCGACAGCTTCGCGCTGCCGCCGTGCGGGCACGCCCAATCGATGTCGCCGGTGAGGTCGACCGGCGCCGCGCTGCGCTCCGCACTGGCCTTCGTCGGCGCCGACGCCGCCGCCAGCGCCTGCGCCGCGCCTTCCTTCCCGCCGCCTACCTTCGCATTGGCGCCGCCGCCGCACGCCAGCATCGTCATCGCCGAGACCGCCGCCACCACCATCGTCATCTTCGTCTTCATGTGTTGCCTCCGGGTTGGGTGAAGGGTTGCGGACAGTCCCTTTCGCAAGCGGTCTGCCAACCCAAAGCCCGAGTCTTTCCGGCCAGTTGGCGCCCGACGTGTCACGTCCACCGGCCGTGCTGGAGCGGCGGCGCGAAGCTCCAGTGTCCGCTCGACAGGACACCTCGAGACGTCAGCGCCGCTTCAACTGGTATCGGCCGATGAGCGTGTAGAGGTGACTGCGCGCCAGCTTCGCCTCGCGTGCGACGGCGGCGACGTTCCACCGGTGGCGCTCGAGCAGCGCGCGCAGGTAGTCGGCCTCGAAGGCGGACACCACCTGCTCCCGCGCGCGCTTGAGGCCCGCCTCGTCCACCTTCGCGGCGGCCGAGGCCTGCGCCGGCGCGTCGATGCGGCCGAAGGCGAGGCTGCGCGCGACGGCATTCTTCAGCTCTCGCGCGTTGCCCGGCCACGGGTGCGCCTGGAGCGCGGCGACGGTGGCCTTCGACAGCGTGACGGGCAGGCCCGCAACCTCCTCCGCGAAGCGCGCGGCCAGCACGGGGATGTCGTCGAGCCGCTGCGACAGCGGCGGCACGTCCAGCACCACGGCGGACAGGCGGAAGTAGACGTCGCTGCGCAGCTGACCCGCCTCCACCGCCTCTTCCAGCGAGCGCGCGGTGGTGGCCATGACGCGCACGTCCACGCCCACCTCGCGCGAGGCGCCGACGCGGCGAACGGTGCGCTCTTCGAGGAAGCGCAAGAGCTTCGGCTGCAGCTCGACGGGCAGTTGGTCGACGTTGTCGAGGAGCAGCGTGCCGCCGTGCGCCTGCTCCACCAGGCCCGCGCGCGCGGCCGCGGCGCCGGTGAAGGCGCCCTTCAGGTGGCCGAACAGCTCGCTCTCGAGCAGTTCGCCACGCGCGCCGGCGCAGTCGAAGGCGATGAAGGGCCCGCGCGCCCTGGGCGACAGCGCGTGCAGCGCGCGCGCGACGGCCTCTTTCCCTGCGCCGGTGGGCCCGCGCACGACGACGGTGGCGTCCGAAGCGGCGGCGCGCTCGACGCGCCACAACAGCTGCCGCATCGCCAGTGAGCGCGCGACGAGGCCGGCGAGCTCCGTCTTTTCGCTGACGTGCTGCTCCAGCACCGGCGCCAGCGACAGCACCGTGTGGCCGAGCGCCAGCGTGCTGCCCAGCGGCAACAGCGCGGTGTCCACCTTCGCGCCGAGGAAGCGCAGCCCGTTCTTGCTGCCGAGGTCGCGCACGCGCACGCCGCCCTGCACCAGCTCGAGCGACGCGTGCCGCGCGGACACCGCCGGGTCGCGCAGCGTCAGCCCGCAGCGGCCCGAGGAGCCGACCACCAGCGTGCCCGCGTCCAGCGTCGCCTGCGCGCCCTTCGCGGGCCCGGAGATGGCGGTGACGCGCACCGCCTCGAGCGGCGGCGCGTCTTCGTGGAGGCTCTGCGTCGGCCCGGTGCGCTCCATCACCGCAGGTCCACGCGCACCGGCACCGTCTTTCCGGCGGCGACCGCCACCTTGCGGCGCAGCTCCCTGCCGGTGTCGGGGTTCTTGAAGACGAGCGCGTGCGTGCCCGACGCGACGCGGACGTTGGCGAGCGGCGTCTCGCCCAGCGCCTTGCCGTCCAGCGTGACGAGCGCCCAGGGCGTGGCGTCCAGCGTGAGGAAGCCGAAGCCCGCGGCCTCGGGCGTGGCGGCCGCTCCTGCCGGCGCGCCAGCGTCGGGCATCGCCTCCGGGAGCGGCGGCCGGGGCGTGGGCGGCAGGTCGGCGACAGCGTTCACCGCCGACGGTGGCGTGGGTGCGGCCACCGGCGCGACCAGCGAGGGCGGCGTCGGCGGCTCGGTGCGGAACAGGAAGAAGAGCCCCGCGACGAGCGCGACCGTCGCCACCGCGAAGGCAGCGAGGAGCCCGGTGCGGCGCGGACGCACCAGCTCGGGGTGTGGCGTCGCGGCCGAGCGCTCCTCGGGCTTCGCGCCCTCGCGGGCCTTCACCGACGGCCGTGCCGACGCCGTCTCGACCGCGCGATCCACCGCCCCGAGGTCGTGGCGCGTGGCGCGCTCCGTCTTGTGCTCGAGCTCCACCAGCGCGGCGGCGCACACACGCTTGAGAATGGCGCCCAGACCCTCGCCCGCGTCCGGCCCGGGCACCGGCAGCGCGTTGCGGAAGTCCCGCGCCGTCTGGAAACGCGCGGCGAGGTTGGGGTTCATCGCCGTCTCGATGGCGTCCACCAGCGAGCGCGGGAGGTCGGGCCGCAGGACGCGCAGCGGCGCCGTGGGCAGGCGATGCGGGTCGAGCGTCGAGCCCGTCGGCGTGTCGAAGGGCTTCTCCAGCGCCGCGAGGTAATACAGCGTGGCGCCGGCGGCGAAGACGTCGACGCGCCGGTCGATGGGCTGCCCCAGCATCTGCTCCGGCGCGAGGTAGCCCAGCTTCCCCATCACCAGGCCGGGCCGCGACAGCCTGTCGCCCTCGGACACGCGCGCGATGCCGAAGTCCGTCAGCTTCACCGCGCCGTCCACGCCCACCAGCACGTTGTGGGGCGTCACGTCGCGGTGCACGAGTTGCAGCGGCCGGCCGTCGGGGCTCTTCTGCTCGTGCGCGACGTGCAGCCCTTCGCAGAGGCTGCGGCCGACGTACGCGATGAGCTCGGCGTCGAGCGGCTCGTTCGAGCCCTTGAGCCCCGCCACCAGCTTGGACAGCGCCACGCCGCGCACCAGCTCCATCGCGATGAAGTAGCGGCCGTGCTCCTGTCCCACGTCGTAGACCTGGGCGACGTTGGCGTGGACGATCTGCGCGCCGACGCGGGCCTCCTGCAGGAACATGCTCACCAGCCGCGGGTCGTCCGCCAGGTGCGGCAACAGCAGCTTCACCGCGATGGGCCGGGAGAAGCGGCCGATGCCCGTCTGCAGTCCGACATACACCTCGCCCATGCCGCCCGCGGCGATCCGCTCGAGCAGCACGTACCGGCCGAAGACCATGCCCTTCGCGTCGAGGCCCATGCGTGCGTGGGTAACGAGCATAGGCCAGCCAGCCGCTCCCTCACGGGAAAGGCGACGTCACGGGCGACACCGGGCGCCCGGCCGGTGACGTCACCGCTTCGGGGCCCCGGACAGCAGGCGCTCGAGCGTCTGCCCCAGCGCCGCCAACGACACGGGCTTGGCGATGCACCCGTCCATCCCCGCGGCGTGGCAGCGCTCGAGCTCCTCGGGCAGCGCCGAGGCAGTCAGCGCAACGATGGGGACCCGGGCGTGCTCGGGCGGAAGCGAGCGGATGCGCCGCGTCGCCTCGAAGCCGTCGAGGCCCGGCATGTGGCAGTCCATCAACACCGCGTCGAAGGCGCCGGTCCGCACCGCCTCGACGGCCTCCAGGCCGGACTTGAGCGCCTGCACGTCGTAGCCCAGCCGGTGGAGCAGCGCGACCGCGACGCGGAGGTTGATGTCGTTGTCGTCCACGACGAGCACCCGCCTCGGCGCACCGCCCGGCGCCTCGGGACGCGAGCGAGGCGCGGCGCTCGCCGCGGCCCCCGGCGTCGTGCGGGGCAGGGCCAACTCGACGGTGAAGGTGCTCCCCTCGCCCCGGACGGACGAGACCGTCAGCGTCCCTCCCATGCGCTCGACGAGCCGGCGGGTGACCGCCAACCCGAGGCCGCTGCCCCCGAAGCGGCGGTTGGCGCCGGCCTCGGCCTGCTCGAAGGGCTGGAAGAGGCGGCTCAGCATCGCCTCGTCGATGCCGATGCCCGTGTCCCGCACCTCCAGCCGCACCCGCCCGTCGGGGACGCCGACCACCCGGACGGACACGCCGCCGTCGACGGTGAACTTCACGGCGTTGCCCACCAGGTTCAGCAGCACCTGGCGCAGGCGCTGCGCGTCGCCGAGCACCCAGGTCGGCGCGCTGGCGTCGACGTCGACGGTGAGCGACAGCGAGGCGCTGGCCGCGGCGGGCCGCAGGAGGTTGACGACGTCTTTCACGAGGCCTGGGAAATCCACCGGCTCCGATTTCAGGGGCATGCGTCCGACGTCGAGGCGCGTGAAGTCGATGACGTCGTTGACCAACGCGAGCAGGTGCTCGCCGCTGCGCTGCATCAGCTCGAGGGTTTCGCGCTGGTCGGGCCGGGGGTCGCTGGCGAGCAGCACGTCGGCGAGGCCGAGCACCCCGTTGAGGGGCGTGCGCAGCTCGTGGCTCATGTTGGCGAGAAACTGGGTGCGCGCCCGCGCCGCCGCCTCGGCCCGCGCCAGCGCGCTCGCGAGGAGGCGCTCCCAGACGCTGGCCAGCACCAGGGAGCCGACGAAGAAGGAGTACACGCCGGTGAGGAGGCCGACCGTGCCGGGCGGGTGCTGCTCGTACCATTCGGGCCTCGGCGCGGTGTACATGACGGCTGCGGTCACGACCCCGAGGCCAAGGCCGAGGAAGCCGCCGCGTGGCCCGTCGTAGAGCCTCCCGGTGAGCGGCAGGATCGCCAACCACATGCCCCAGGAGGCCCCCGCGCCCGTCTGCGTCCACTCCACGTTGAGGAACAGCAGCGCAACCGCCGCCTGCAGCAGCCAGAACACGAGACGGTCGCGGCGGCTGACCCGCAGCAGCACGGCGAGGCCTGCCGAGACCATGCCGAAGGTGGCCGTGACCTGGGCCAGGTCGCGGTTCTCGAGCGAGAACAGAGGGGCGGTCAACGCCGCCACGGCGACCGCCAGCACGACGGCGACGGCCACGAAGCGATGGCGCACCGCGTCCGCTCCTGGCGCGACGGGGAAGAGCCGGGACAACGTCGATTGAAGACGCGAGGCCACCCCTCGACACTACCGCCGGAGCAGGCGCAGGGCGCTGGGGTTCTGGTGACCACGCGGGGTTTCAGGCGCACGCGGACGTTCCAGCGGCCGGCCGCCCACGACTCCGAGGGGTGGGCGGCTGGAAGCGCCGCGGTCGCGAGTGGTAGCTCGACCCGCAGAAGCGCTTCGCGAAGCTGGGCGACGGCGCGGCGGCGGTGGGCGGCCTCGACAAGCAGTCCAACCTCGCCCGCGCCAGCGAGCCCGGCTCCTTCGTGGTGCGCGAAGGCGACGGCGAGCACACGAACGAGCTGGTCATCGACGACACACAGGTGCCGTCGGAGCGGCCCGCCGCGTGGCCGATGCGCGAGCCCAACGAGGGCCCGCTCGACAGCATCGTCTGGGGCGGCATGAAGGACGACGCGCGCCGCGTGTCGCGCCACGTGTCGCTCGGCCAGGCGACGAAGAACGGCAAGCCGATCGGCCAGTACGCCACGCTCGTGCGCCGCGACCTGCCCGTGAAGGCGCTGCCCGCGGACACGACCGTGAAAGCCGAGGCGCCCGGGCTTGTGGCGGAGCCGGCCGCGGGGGTAATCGCAGCGCCCATGACCGCCACCCACGCCCCCGGCAGCATCAACCCCGCTGACCTGAAGCCGCTCGAGCCCGTGAAGGCGTCGACGCCCGACGACGTGAAGGCCGTGGCCGAGCGCGCCCGCGCCGCGCAGAAGGGCTGGGCGGCGCTGCCGTTCGAGGCCCGCGCCCAGGTCGCGCACGCGTTCGGCCAGAAGCTGCTCGAGCGCGCCGACGCGGCCGCGGACGTCCTCTCGATGGAGACGGGCCGCAGCCCGGTGGAGTGCAAGATGAGCGAGCTCGTCTCGGTCGCCGAGTACGTGAAGGCGGCGGTGCGCACCGCGAAGCAGGCGCTCAAGCCGGAGAAGGTGAAGCTGTCGGCGCTCGACTACCCCGGCAAGCGCGCCGTCATCGAGCCCGTCGCGCGCGGCGTCATCGGCATCATCGCGCCGTGGAACTACCCGATGGGCAACTTCTTCAAGTCGTTCTTCCCGGCGCTGCTGTCGGGGAACGCGGTGGTGATGAAGCCGTCCGAGTTCACGCCGCGCTCGGGCGCCTTCCTCGCGCAGCTCGCCGCGGAGGTCTTCCCGAAGGACCTCGTCGGCCTCGTGCAGGGCGCCGGCGACGTGGGCGGCGCGGTCATCGAGAACGTGGACGCGGTCGTCTTCACCGGCAGCGTGCCCACGGGCCGCAAGGTGGCGATGCGCGCGGCGGAGCGCCTCATTCCCTGCTCGGTGGAGCTGGGCGGCAAGGACGCGGCCGTCGTGCTTTCCGACTGCGACCTCGAGCGCACCGCGGTGGGCGTGGCGCAGTGGGCGATCCACAACTGCGGGCAGAACTGCGCGGCCATCGAGCGCGTGTACGTCGAGGAGGCGATCGCCGACCGCTTCGTGGAGACACTGACGCGCGTGGTGAAGAAGCTGCGCGTGGCGCCGGGCAGCGGCCCCACGGACCTGGGCCCCCTGCAGAACGAGGCGCAGCTCGCCATCGTCGAGAAGCACGTCGAAGAGGCGAAGGCGAAGGGCGCCACCGTGACGTGCGGCGGCGCGCGCACCGGCCACGGCCTCGGCTACCAGCCGACGGTGCTGGACAAGTGCACCGAGGACATGCTGGTGGTGCGCGACGAGACGTTCGGCCCGGTCGTCGCGGTGCTGCGCGTCAAGGACGCCGACGAGGCGATCCGCCGCGCGAACGACTCGCGCTACGGCTTGAACGGCTCGGTGTGGACGACCGATCTCGCGAAGGGCGAGGCGCTCGCGCGGAAGCTCGAGGTCGGTGTCGCGTACGTGAACAACCACGGCTTCGGCGGCATCCTCGCGCAGGTCCCCTGGACGGGCGTGAAGGAGACAGGCCCCGGCATCGCGGCGAGCGCGTACAGCTACGGCACCTACGTACGGCGCCGCACCGTGCTGGTCGACGGCTCGAAGAACCCGGACCCGTGGTGGTTCCCGCTCAACGAGGACATCGGCGCGTTCGCCGACGCGCTCATCGCGCGCGGCCGCGGCGGCGGGCTCGGCGTGCTGCTCAAGCTGGGCGGGCTGGTGAAGAAGCGGACGCAGGCGATCCGCGACCTCGCGAAGTGAGTGCGCGAAGGCAATCACAGAACGGAGCTGCGCGCGGAACTCCGCCGAAGCACCCAATCACACCAATAGGCTCTCCGGACGCTCTCGACATGATGGCCAGTTAACGCTCTATGAACCGAGGCGGCGCTCTGGCCGATGCGCTCCACCGCGTCGCCTTCCTCGAACGTCACGCGCGCGGAAACGCCGCGACCACCTGACGCGCCGCCTGCGCGAGCGCCGGCAGAATCTCGAGCCCCACGACGGACGCGCCGCTCAACAGGTGCAGCAGCAGCGCCGCTCGGCCGACGCCGGACCACGTTGCGCTCCGCGAACGGATTCGGCGCATCGCGGTGCCGGGTAGACGAAGCGCAACGTCGCGAAAGCACGGCAGCGTTGCCCGAAATCCCCCACGTGCCGCTACAATCGCGCGCGACCTTTCGGCCGGAGCAGGGTTGCTGAGTCCGCTTCCTGAACGACCCCGCGCTTTCCCCACTGGAGGACCCCGTGAGCCCGCATCTCCGACTCGCCCTGGCGCTCTGCGCGCTCGCGCCAGGCTTGACGCTCGCCAAGCCCCCGGCGGGCGGCGTCTTCTGCGCGAAGTACCCCACCGCGCCCACGTGCGTCGGCCAGCAGCCGGCGTGCACGTACTGCCACGTCGCCGCGCCGCAGCGGAACGTCTTCGGCGCCGCCGTCGAGGCACAGCTGGCGCCCGGCGCGCCGCGCCCGCTGTCCGACGCGGACTTTTCCATGGCGCTTCCCGGCGCGCTCGCCGCCGTCGAGGCCGCCGACACCGACCAGGACGGCGCGTCGAACCTGGTGGAGATTCAGAAGGGCACGCTGCCGGCGGACCCGCGCAGCTTCCCGCGCGACGTACCCTGCGCCGGCGGCGCCAACCCGCAGTACGACGTCTGCCGCTACGACGCGAAGTACGCCTACCGCCGGCTGCTGCTCGACGTCTGCGGCGCCTCGCCGACGTACGCGCAGCTCAAGGCCTTCGTGGCGCTCCCCGCGGCGCAGCAGCTGACGACGCTGGACTCGGAGCTCGACCGCTGCCTCGCCACCGAGTTCTGGCGCGGAAAGAACGGCCAGCTCTGGCAGCTCGCGCACCCGAAGATCCGCCCCGTCGGCTCGCTCAAGCGCGGCGAGGACGAAGGGCAGATTCCGCTCGCCGACTACTACGACGACTACGCGCTCTACGCCTGGTCGCAGATCGACGACCACGACGCGCGCGACGTGCTGACCGCCGACTTCTACGTGCAGCGCCTCACCAACCCGACGCGCTACCAGCAGGTGTCGACGCTGCCCATCCAGGCCGTCGACCAGGCGCACCGCGCGGGCAACATGACGAGCGCGTGGACGCTGGTGTACTTCGTCATGTTCACCGCCCTGCCCCGCAACGCCGCCTCGCAGATGTACCGCGGCTACCTCGGCCTCGACATCGCGAAGCAGGAAGGGCTGTACAGCGTCGCCAACGAGCCGCGCGACTACGACGCGAAGGGCGTGCAGGCGCAGGCCTGCGCCGCGTGCCACGCGACGCTCGATCCGCTCTCGTACCCGTTCCGCAACTACAACGGGCTCACCGGCTCGCAGGTGGCGCGCTACGTGCCGAACCGCCTCGAGACGCTGTTCGCGAACGAGGCGCCGACGCTGCCGCAGACGCCCGAGAGCGGCGCCATCTTCGGCCAGCCCGTGGCGAACCTGCGCGAGTGGGCGCAGGTCGCGGCGAACTCCGACGCCTTCGCCATCGCCACCGTCACCGACTACTGGAAGCTGCTCGTCGGCCACCCGCCGCGCCCGGAGGAGAACGCCGAGTTCGTCGCGACGTGGCAGGCGTTCAAGACGACGCACAACTACCGCGTGCAGAAGATGCTGCACGACCTCATCCACACGGAGGCCTACGGTGCGCCCTGATCGTCTCCTCGTGGTGGGACTCGTCGCCGCGCTGCTGGGCTGCCCGGGCTCCGTGGTGTCCGACGCGGGCACCGGCGGTGGCTCGGGCGGCGGTGGCTCGGGCGGCGGTGCGGCTGGCGGCGGCGCCGGTGGTGGCAGCGGCGGCGGCGACGGCGGCGTGGCCTTCGCCGTGTCCGCGAAGTCCAACGTGCGCTTCAAGGGCCCTGAGCGGCTGCTCAACGACTTCGCCGCGGCGCTCGAGCTGCCGGCGGACGGGGTGTGCAAGGAGCTCGGCCTCTACGACTGCGCCACCTTCGTGCACCCGCTGGCGCTCGGCGGCGTCGAGCCGTACGGCCGCGGCGTCTACGAGAAGCCGCCGGCCACCGGCGTCGCCACGCCCATCGTCGTCGAGCGCATGGCGCTGGCCGGCTGCATCACGCGCGTCACCGCCGACCTCGCCCAGCCGGCGCAGGCCGTCATCTTCAAAGGCGTCACCCTCGACGGCGCCGGCAAGCTGGCCGACGTGGACGGCGCGCCGGTGCGCGACGCCGTCACCGCGCTCTACCAGCGGGCGGTGCTGCGCGACCCCACCGAAGCCGAGGTAGCGAGCCTGGTGCAGCTCGCGCGCGACGTCGAAGCGCTGGGCGGCGCGCAGCCCGGCCGCGATTGGATGAAGGCCGCCTGCGTCGCCGTCCTCTCTTCCGCCGAGTCGGTCTTCTACTGAGGAACCCCGCCATGTCTCTCAAGCGAAACGGACGACTCTCCCGGCGCGAGATGCTGAAAGCGCTGTCGTTGTGCGCGGCGGGCTCGACCGCGCTGCCCACGTTCCTCGCCGGCTGCCGGCAGGCGCAGGCTACGCCGGAGGCCCTCGAGAAGCTGGGCGGCCGGCGGGACGCGCTCGACGGTAAACCGCGCTTCCTCATCGTGGTGGCGGCGGCCGGCGGCGCCAGCATCATCGACAGCTTCCTCGCGGTGCGCGAGTCGGAGTGCACCAACGCCGCGCGCCTCAACACCTTCCCCGACGCGCAGGTGCAGTCGGTGCCGGGCAGCCCGTTCCGCGCCGTGCAGGTGAGCGCCGGCTCGCTCGGCTCCATTCCCGTGCCGGTCAACACCAACCAGCTCCCGTTCCTCACCAAGCACAAGGACGAGATGCTGGTGACGACCTCCGTCGGCACGTCGGTGAACCACGTCATCGCGCAGAAGCGGGCGCTCACCGGCAACGCCGCGTGGAAGGGCCGCACGCTGCAGGAGTGCGTCGCGCTGCAGTACGGCGCGTCCTTCCCCATCCCCAACGTGAACATGGGCGTGGGCGGCTACGCCGAGCGCGGCACCGACGACTCGCTGCCCGCGTACGCGTACGGCGAGGTGGTGTCGAACCCTTCGCTGTGGCCGCTGGGCCTCGACGGCTCGAAGGGCATCAAGGACGCGCCGCCGCCCGAGGTGCTGGCGCTGGCCCGCGCGCGCCGCAACCAGCTCGACGCACAGTCGGTGTTCGGCCAGACGTTCGCCGACAGCCCCGCGCTCAAGCGCTGGGACGAGCAGCGCATCGACGGGCAGCCGAAGCTCGAGGCGATGGACCTCATCACGCGCCTCAACATCCTCCCCAACATGCCGCCGCAGATTCCGCTCACCGAGTACGGGCTGGGCACCTCGGCGGACGCGGCGCATTTGCGGCAGGTGTTCCCCGCCTTCTTCACCGACCCGGTCGAAGGTCAGGCGGCGCTCGCCTTCCTGCTGCTCAAGTACCGCGTGTCGGTGGCGGTGACGATGGGCCCGGACTTCAACGTGGCGCTGGGCGGGACCAGCGGGCTGGCCAACCCGCCGCTCGCGTTCGACTTCAGCCACAACGATCACCGCGCGGGCCAGGCCTTCATGTGGGCGCGCATCCTCGGCACCATCGACAAGCTCATCGACCTGCTCAAGGCCGAGCCGTTCGACACGACGACGGGCGAGTCCCTGTGGGACCGCACGCTCATCTACATCGCCACCGACTTCGGGCGGACGCGCGTGCGCCCCAACGGCGCCACGTCCTTCGGCTCTGGCCACGACCTGAACAATGGCTTCGTGATGCTGTCGCCGATGGTGAAGGGCAACACGCTGCTCGGCGGCGTCGACCCGCAGACGACGCTGACGTACGGCTTCGACGCGCGCACCGGCGCGGCCCAGCCGGGCAAGCTGTCGTCGAACGAGCCGGACATCTTCTCCGGCGTGCTGACGGCGCTCGCCGTAGACACCAGTGGCAGCGGGCTGCCAGACGCGAGCGCCTTCAAGAAGGTCTGACCTGGCGCTGCTCATCGCCATCGGCGTGGCCGTGGTGGCGCTGCCCGCCCTGGACTTCGCCGTCGCGGGCCTCGCGGCCGCGTACGCCACGGAGGCCTCTCCGCCATCGTCCTCGGCGTCGTCCTCGCCGTGTCGGGCCTCGCCGGACTCCTTCGCGACGGTGGCTGCCGTGGACCCCAGCCGGAAGGCCGCGGTGCTCTCCGGCGGCACCTCGTGGGCGACGGCGTCGAGCGCGGTCGGCCTCGACGGCGGCGTGCTGGCGATCGTCCTCCGCGTCGTCGCGAACGCGCGACGGCGTCGCCGTCGTCACGGCGAGACGGCGAGCAGCTCCACGTCGAAGAGGAGGTGGGCGCTGGGCGGAATCGAGCCGACCGCGCGGCTGCCGTAGCCCAGCCGCGGCGGAATGACGAGCGTCCGCTTGCCGCCGACCTTCATGCCGACGAGGCGCCGATCCCACCCGCGGATGACACGGCGCGCGCCCAGCTTGAAGGTGAGCGGCTCGCAGGTGAGCGACGAGTCGAACACCGCGCCGTTCGTCAACGTGCCACGGTCGTGCACCGTCACCGTCATCCCCGCGACGGCCTTCTCGGCGGTGCCCACGACGGTGTCGGTCACCTGCAGCTCGTCGGAGTACTGCTCCACCACGTCCTCGGCGGGCTCCGGGGCCGTCGTGCAGGCGGCGGCCAGCAGGCAGGCGAGGCACCAGCGCACGGCCATGCGCATGCCGCCCGTCTACGCCGTTTCCCGCTTGGGCGCGGAATCGACGTGCCCTACGGTCGCACGTCCTTACACGGGGGGACCATGAGCCACCGAACACTTCTCGACTCCGTCTACGAGCACGAGACGAAGCTGGCCAACCGCGTCTACCTGACGCAGCCGCTCGGCGGCGGCCAGGTGCGCGACTACACCTGGAGCCAGGTGATGAACGAGGCGCGCCGCATGGCGGCGCACCTGAAGGGCCTCGGCCTGTCGCCCGGCGACAAGGTGGCGATGCTGACCAAGAACTGCGCCCACCACTTCATCGGCGAGCTGGCGATCTGGATGGGTGGCTTCACCACCGTCGCCATCTTCCCGACCGAGGGGCCCGACACCATCAGGTTCGTGCTCGAGCACAGCGAGTCGAAGGCGATCCTCATCGGCAAGCTGGACACCTGGGCGCAGCAGGAGCCCGGCGTGCCCGCGTCCATCAAGCGCATCGCCATGCCCCTCGGGCCCAAGGGCGCCGGCGAGGCGTGGGACGACATCATCGCGAGAACCCCGCCCCTCGAAGGCCAGCCGGCGCGGGCGGGCACCGACATCGCGATGATCGTCTACACCTCGGGCTCGACGGGCACGCCCAAGGGCGTGATGCACAGCTTCGAGCGCATGACGGCGGCGACGAAGTGCATCGTCGAGCGCATCGGGCTGAACGCGAACGACCGCGCGCTCTCGTACCTGCCGCTCGCGCACATCTTCGAGCGCGCCTACATCGAGTGCGCCTCGATGATGGTCGGCGGCGCGCACATCTTCTTCGCCGAGTCGCTCGACACCTTCCTCGCGGACTTGAAGCGCGCGCACCCCACCGTCTTCCTCTCGGTGCCGCGGCTGTGGCTCAAATTCCAGCAAGGCGTGTTCTCGAAGATGCCGCCCGAGCGCCTCGACTTCCTCCTCAAGCTGCCCATCATCAAGGGCATCATCGGGAAGAAGGTGCTGACCGGCCTCGGCCTCGACAACGTGCGCCTCGCGGGCTCGGGTTCCGCGCCCATTCCGGCCGAGTTGATCGCCTGGTACCGGCGGCTGGGCCTCAACCTCCTCGAGGGCTACGCGATGACCGAGGACTTCGCCGTCTCGCACCTCTCCACCGAGACGCTGAACGCGCCCGGCTACGTGGGCGTCCCCTACCCCGGCGTGGAGGTGAAGATCTCCGAGGAGGGCGAGGTGCTCATCAAGTCGCCCGGCACCATGGTGGGGTACTACAAGCGCCCGGACCTCGACGCCGAGTCCTTCACCGCCGACGGCTTCTTCCGCACCGGCGACAAGGGCGAGCGCCGGCCCGACGGCCTGCTGAA
This sequence comes from Myxococcota bacterium, assembly GCA_040755835.1. Taxonomy (GTDB): domain Bacteria; phylum Myxococcota; class Myxococcia; order Myxococcales; family Myxococcaceae; genus JADLDB01. The sequence continues at coordinate 25,352 of JBFMAB010000044.1, read as the reverse complement.
GCTGACCGGCCGGGTGAAGGAGCTCTTCAAGACGGCCAAGGGCAAGTACGTCTCGCCCGCGCCCATCGAGAACAAGCTGAACGAACACCCGCTCATCGAGATGTCGTGCGTCTCCGGCTCCGGCCAGCCGGCCGCGTACGCGATGGTGGTGCTCGCGGAGGACGTGCGCAAGACGCAGTCGACCCCCGAGACGAGGGCGCGCGTCAAGAAGGAGCTCGGTGAGTTCCTCCAGAAGGTGAACGCCACGCTGTCGGGTTACGAGCAGCTCCAGATGATCGTGGTGATGCCCGGGCCCTGGACCATCGAGGACGGCACGCTGACACCGACGATGAAGCTGAAGCGGGCGAAGGTGGAAGCCGCCGTCGCCTCGAAGCTCGACGGCTGGTACGCCAACAAGGCGCCCGTGCAGTGGGCGTGAGCTGACTCGTTTTCATCGCGAGGCGCCGGCGCGGCGAACACCATGCCGCGTGATGGCGACCATCGCGTGGTTGGGAACGGAACTGCTGGGCAAGCGCGGGGCCGCATGCTGAGCGCCGGCGCGCCCGCGCTGGTGGAGCGGCTCGCGCCCGCGCTGAAGCAGATGACGGGCGAGCTGGTGCTGATGGGCACGGACGTCCGCGCGCCGTGCACCCACAAGCTCATCGGCAACGCGATGATCATCGGGCTGACAGGCGTGCTGGCCGACGCGCTCGCCCTGGCGCCGGCGGCGGGCCTCGCGCCGGAGGACGTCGTGAAGTTGCTCAACGCCTTCCCGCTGGCCGCCATCCTCACAGGCCGCGGCGCGCGCAGAGCGAAGGGTGACTGCGAGCCCGCGTCCTTCGGGCTGACCATGGCCCGCAAGGACGTGCGCCTCATGCAGCAGACGGCGGGGGCTCTTCGCTCGCGACGCTGGACGGGCGTGGCGCGCGCGTGGACGCGCTGCTCGCGAAGGGCCACGGCGAGAAGGACCTCGCGGCGCTGTCGGTGGAGACGATTCCGGCCTCGGGCTGACGCATCCAGTTGCGCAGGGAAGGCATGGCGTGCCTCTTTTGCGCAACTGGATGTTGTCCGCGCGGTCGCCGGCTTTCCGGCGGCCCGCTCGCCACCTCACCGGTTGGTTCAGGTTAGGCTTCCGGCGCGAGCACTCCCATGGCCTGGAAGCCACGACTCACGCCCGGAGTCGACGTCCGGCAGCTGCCGTTGTCGCCGCTGCACGGCTTCGTCTTGTCGCGCGTCGACGGCGTGGCGGACGTGGCCACCATCGCCCAGGGCACGGGGCTGCCGGCCGTGCGTGTCGAGACGCTGCTCAGGGAATTGGTCGCGGCGGGCGCGCTCGAGGCCCGCACCGACCCTGCGCCGGCCGAGGCCGTGGAAGCGCCACCGTCGGCCGAGGCGGCCGACGCCCCGGACGCGCCGGCAGAGGCCGTGGAGGAGCCCGACGACGCGGCCGCCGACGAGCCCGAGCCCGGCACCTACCGCCAGCTCTTCGAGACGACGCTGCACCACCTGACGGCCGACGAGCGCCGCGTCCGCGCACAAAATGCCGTCGAGCCGGTCCTCTCGGCGCTGTGCTTCGACCCGCTCCCGACCGTCATCCAGGCGCTCCTCGAGAACCCGAACACCGGGCTGACCCAGGCGCGCCTCGTGGCGAAGCACCACCGCAACCCGGTGGGCCTCGAGGCACTCGCCGCGAAGGCCGCCTTCGCCGCAGACGCGGGCGTGCGGCGCGGCCTCTTGCACAACCCGCAGCTGCCGCAGTCGCTCTACCGGCGCCTGTGGAGCGGCAAGCGGCTGCTCGAGCAGCACAAGACCGTCATCAGCCGCGAGGTGCCGGAGCAGACGCGGCGGGTGGCGCGCGAGGTTCTGCGCGCGCGCTTCTCGACGGGTCCGTCCGAGGAGAAGGCCGAGCTCATCCTGAACACGGAGGGGCGCTGCCTCGCCGCGCTCGTGGGCCTGCCCATCGACTCCAGGACGACGGCGCTGCTGTGCGCGCGCACCTACGGCTCGAACCTCTTCATCCAGAACCTCGCGCGTTGGAGCGCGGCGCCGCCGCAGCTCATCGCGCACCTGCTCCGGCAGGATCTGGTGAAGCGCATGCCGATGCTGCGCACGCTGCTGGAGCGGCACCCCAACGCGCCGAGGGCGCACGTTTAGGGGACATCGGCGCGCAAGAGCCGCTCGAAAACCACGCGCGCCGCGGCCTCGAAGAGCCGGCCCGACGCCACCAGGCCGCCGCAGTGGCCGGGCTCGCGCGCGAAGGTGAGCGCGACGCACTTCGCCAGCACCGCGTCCCAGTAGGCCTCGCTGCCGCGCGGCAGCACGTGCGAGGCGATGACGTCCTCCGGCCAGGGCAGCACCGTCGTCGGGTCCGCGTCGGACGGCGAAGTGAAGCAGTCGAGGTCGACGTCGAGGAGCACCACCTCGGCGCGCTCGAGGAGCGCCTTCGCGCGCTGCCCCTCGGGGCTGGCCCGCGCGGTGCCGTAGTCGGCGGCGACGGTGTCGACGAGCGGGCTGGCGAGCAGCTCGTGCACGCCGCCGCGCGAGTCGGTCCAGCTGCGTTCGACGCTGCCCAGCGGGTGCGCGCGCGCGAAGAGGATGGCGTCGGTGGCGAGGCCGGCCTCCATCGCCGCGAGGAGGTGGTCGGTGTTGCGCGGGCTCAGCTTCGTGCGCGCGTGCTCGTCGTACTGGGCGACGCTCCAGCCGGGCGACGGCGGCGCCTCCGGCGGCACGGTGTCGAAGTGGCGGTCCAAGGAGACGACGAGCGCGGGTCGGCCTGCGGCCGCGAGCGCCCAGCACGGCAGCGCCAGGCGGTGCGGATCGAAGACGAAGGCCCGCGACGGGCCGCGGCCCCGGAGCGACAGCTCGATGACGCCGGCGGGGACAGGCACGCGACGCCTCAGTCGTTGAAGCTGTTGCCACCCTCGTCGGTGAACTCGCCGTTCTCCGTGGCGGAGCGGCGACCCACGAAGACGGTGCCCGACGCGTGCAACGAGCCGTTGCCGCTGAGCGCGTACGAGCCGCCAGCGCCGCTGACGCGGCTGTTGCGGAGCGTCAGCTGGCCGTTGTCCTCCACCTGGATCGCCACGCCGCTGACGTCGAGGGTCGTGTTCTCGACGGTCAGCAGACAGTTGCCGGAGACCACGACGGCCGGCCCCGGGCCCGCGATGTACGCGTTGACGAGGCTCAGCTCCTGATTCCCTTCGCAGCGCATCGGGCCGGACGCCGTCAGCCCGGCCGGAATCGCCGGTCCCGTCTCCACGGTGGGCTGGGTGCCCTGGAGAACGACGGTGCAGCCGAAGGAGACGTGCGCGAGGAAGGCCACGAAGAGAAAGCGAGGCATGACAATGTCCTCTCGAGAAGTGAGCGGCTCGGACAGACCGTACGCCACGGGAGCAGCCGTGTTCAGCTCTTTCCGGTTCACTGTCGACGCGGCGCAACGGTTGCGCGGGAGTCAGCCCGGCAGCCGCAGCGACACCCGCAGCGGTCCGCGCGCCACGCCGGCCATGCGTTCCACCACCCACGAAGGGCACGCGGCACAGCGCGCGGTCGTGGCGCGCGCGGAGGACGGTGTCCCCGGCTGACGAATCGGCAGCCGCGCACGGCTGCGGCGTGTCTCAACGGCACGCGCTAGAAGCGCCGCATGACGAATCGCCGGCTGGGCCACACGGACGCAGAGCTGTCTTCCATCGGGCTGGGCTGCTGGCAGTTCTCCGAGGGCTTCGGGCTGGTCGGCGGTTTCTGGCCGGCGCTGCCGACGGAGCTGGTGAACGAAATCGTCGCGAAGTCGCTCGCGGGCGGAATCACCTGGTTCGACACCGCCGAGGCCTACGGCAAGGGGCGCTCGGAGCAGGCGCTCGCGCGCGCGCTGCTGGCCGCTGGGAAGCAGCCCGGCGACGTCTTCGTCGCGACCAAGTGGCTGCCCACGCCGCGCTTCGCCGGCTCCATCCGCACCACCATCGGCACGCGAATCGAGAAGCTCGCGCCCTTCCCCATCGACTTGCACCAGGTGCACCAGCCGCTCGGATTCTCCAGCGTCGAGGCCGAGATGAACGCCATGGCCGACCTCGTCGCCGCAAAGCAGATCCGCTTCGTCGGCGTCTCGAACTTCGGCGAGAAGCGCGTCCGGCGCGCGCACGCGGCGTTGCAGCAGCGCGGCCTGCCGCTCGCGTCGAACCAGGTGAAGTACAGCCTGCTCGACCGCCGCATCGAGTCGAACGGGGTGCTGGCCGCGTCGAAGGAGCTCGGTGTCACCGTCATCGCGTACTCGCCGCTCGAGCAGGGCCTGTTGTCCGGCAAGTTCCACCGCGACCCCTCGCTGCTCGAGCGCATCGGTCTGCGCAAGTGGATGCCCGCGTTCCGGAACCTGGAGAAGAGCCGGCCGCTCATCGAGGAGCTGGAGGCGATCGCGAAGGCGCACGGCGCGACGCCGTCGCAGGTGGCGCTCGCGTGGCTCGTGAGCTTCCACGGAGACATCGTCGTGGCCATCCCCGGGGCGACGAAGGCGAGCCACGTCGAGGAGAACGTCGGCGCGATGCGGCTGTCGCTGTCGAAGCGCGAGTTGGACCGCATCGACGAGCGGTCGCGCCGCTTCCTGTAGCAGGAGAACTGCGCGCCCGCCCGAGTGCCGAAGCCACATCGTTGGTGCGCCGATTCAGGCGCGGGAGAGGATTTGAACCTCGTCGGTTTGGAAGACCGATGACCGGAGCGTGTGGGGCCTCGTCGGCCGGGCGGGCGCAAGGACGGGACGTCCTCGCGGCCACAAGCCTGACGAAACCCCTGTTCTTGAGGGGAGCGGGAGCTCGTCAGCCGAGCTGGCCCAGCAGCCACCACCACGCGGGCACCGTGGCCAGCGACAGCGGCACGCCGACGGCGATGAGGCCCGCCGCCAGCTTCGGCTCCAATTCGTACTCCGCCGCCAGCACCCCGCCCGTCACCATCGGCGCCATCGCCGCCTGCGCGATCGCCACGCGCTCCTCGAGGCCGTGCGACGGCGCGGTCAGCCACACGAGCGCCAGCATCACCGCCGGCGCGAGCAGCAGCTTGTAGGCGAGGCCGACCGCCACCGGCCTGGCGCGCCCTTTCAGCGCCGACGGCTCCAGCTGCCAACCGACGCTCGCCAGCGCCAGCGGGCTCAGCATGTCGCCCAGCCGCGCCAGCACCACGTCCACCATCGCGGGCAGCGCGACGGGCTTGAGCGCCAACGCCACCACCAGCGCGAGGAACGGCGGAAAGAGCACCGCGCGCCGCAGCACGAAGGCCGCCGGCCAGCCACGCCGCCAGCGGCACCGCGCCCAACGCCAGCGCGAAGAAGCTGCCCAGCTGGTCCACCACCACCGCCGGCCCCGTCGCCGCCGCGCCGCCGAGCGCCTCGATGAGCGGCAGCCCGACGAAGGAGGTGTTCGCCAGGCCCGCGCACAGCGCCAGCGCGCCCGCCACGCCGCGGGGCGCGCCCCGCCGAACCGCCGCCACCGCCGCCGCGCCCGCGAGCGCGAAGGTGAGCCACATGCCCAGCACCGGCGCGATGAGCCGCGTCGACAGCGGCACCGCGTGCACGCTGCGCAGCACCACCGCCGGCAGCGAGACGTTCAGCACCCACGCGTTGAGCGCGCGGTGCGAGTCCGCCGGCAGCTTCCCCGTGCGCCGCGCCAGCGCGCCCAGCCCCAGGCACAGCAGGAGAAGGACGAGGACGGCCACGGCGCGCCTCTCTTAGAGGTATGGCGCGAGCGCGGCGAGCATCGACTCGCCGTGGCGCAGGAGGCGCTTCTCGCCGAAGTACGGCACCGCGCGCAGTTCCTCCAGGGTGGCCGGCGCGGCCGCGGCGACGGCCTCGACGAGCGCGTTGGGCAGCACCACCGACGGCGTCACCTTGCGCTCCGTCGCCGCCGCCTTCCGCCACTCGAGCAGCGCCTCTTCGCGCTTCTTCTTCCGCGGATCCTTCGGCGTCCTCTTCTCGAGGTCCTCGAGGCCACCTCCCGCCGCGCGTTGCTGAAGCTCGGCGATGAGCGCCATCACCGCCTCGCCGTACTGCCGAACGAAGCCGCCGCGCACGCCCTGGCACCGCGCGAGTTCCTTCAGGCTGGCCGGCGGCTTCGCCGCGATGGAGGCGATGGCCATGTTCGACAGCACGCGGCCCATCGGCACGTCCTCGGCCTCGGCCCAGGCGAGGCGCTTCAAGTGCAGCTCGCGCGCGAGGTGCTGGCCGAGCCGCACCTGCTCCGCCGACAGGCCCTGCTTCGGCAACTTCACGTTGAAGGCCGCCGCCGGGTCCGGACGCGCCGCCGCGTCGTCGCACAGGCGGTCGCAGTCGAGCAGCACCTCCTCGAGGATGTCCGCCTTCAGGCACGCCTCGCGCACCAGCCGGCCGACGTCGACGAGGTAGCGCACGTCGTCGGCGATGTACGCCCGCAGCTCCGGCGGCAGCGGGCGAATCGAGAAGTCCGACTGCTGGTGCTCCTTCTGCAACGTCGCGCCGAGGTGCTCCTTCACCAGGTCGGCGAGGCCCACCTTCGGCCAGCCCAGCAGCGTCGCCGCGCGGTGGGTGTCGAACAGCCCCTTCACTCGCACGCCGGCCTCGGCGAGGTACTGCAGGTCGCCCTGCGCCGCGTGGAAGAACTTGGTGACGGTGGCGTCCGCGAACATCGACGACAGCGCGGCGGGCGAGAGGCCGTCCACCAGCGTGTCGACGAGGAAGATGTCGGTGTCGGTGCCGAGTTGCACGAAGCACAGCCGCGCGCGGAAGTGGTGCATCGCGTCGGCCTCGACGTCGACGGCGAGCTCGCGCACTCCCTCAAGTGCGGTGGCGAGCTGCGCGAGCGCCTCGGGCGTGACGATGTCGTTGGCTCTGGAAGGAATCGGCACGGCGCCGTGAGTACCAGAAACTCCGGGCGCCGACGCCGCAATCCGGTTTCCGGTGCACGCGCGCGGCGGGCCCGTTCGGTGGGCTGTCGCACGGCTCGCTCAGGAGGCCGAAGAGGACGTGGGGTGCAGGGGGTCGCTCGGGCGCGCTCCCCGGACGCGATGGCCCTAGCCAAATCCCCCGAAGTGTGGGCTATAGGCCGCGCACCCGGCGGTCGGGAGGGGTCGCCGGGGGGGAGTCACTCGTGTCTCACGCGGCCATCCAGGGCGAGCAGCTGGCGAAGCTCGAGAGGGGCCTCTTGTCGCACGTCGGCAAGGCCATTCACGACTTCGACCTCATCGCCGACGGCGATCGCGTGATGGTGGCGGTGTCGGGCGGGAAGGACTCGTACACGCTCCTCCACTGCCTCCGCGCGCTGCAGAAGCGGGCGCCGGTGAAGTTCGAGCTCATCGCCGTCAACCTCGACCAGGGGCACCCCGGCTACCCCGGCCACCTCCTCGAGGGCTGGCTCAAGGCCAACGGCTACGCGTACCGGATGCTGAAAGAGGACACGTACTCCATCGTCCTCGACAAGCTGAAGCCGGGGCAGACGCAGTGCAGCCTGTGCAGCCGCCTGCGCCGTGGCATCCTCTACAACGCGGCCGTCGAGCTGGGGTGCAACAAGATCGCGCTCGGCCACCACCGCGACGACCTCATTCACACGCTCCTGCTCAACCAGTTCTTCGCCGGCACCACCGCGACGATGCCGCCGAAGCTCGTGTCCAACGACGGGCGCAACGTCGTCATCCGCCCGATGGTGTACGTGCCCGAGGCCGACATCGTCCCGTTCGCGGAGGCCATGGGCTTCCCCATCATCCCCTGCGACCTCTGCGGCTCGCAGGAGAACCTGAAGCGCGCGCGGGTGAAGCGGCTCGTCGACGAGCTGTCGAAGGAAATCCCCAACCTCCGCAACTCGCTGCTGTCGGCGATGGGGAACCTCCACGTGTCGCACCTGCTCGACCAGAAGCTCTTCACCGTCGCCACCGAAGACGCGCCGCGCGCGCCCGTCGAGGCCGCGCCCGAGGCGCTGGTCCCCTCACCACCCAAGGAGTCCAGCCATGCCGCGTGACGCCATCGAGCAGGCCCGCCGCGATCGCAACGCCGCCCTCATCGACGCGATGATCCTCGCCGCCAGCGCCGACGGACAGCTGCGCCCGGTGGAGGTGCAGACCGTCATCCAGCGCGTCATCGAGCGCCCGGAGTTCGAAGGCGTGCACGCCGCCGAGCTGTCGGGGCTGGTGGAGGCGTCGGCCCGCCGCCTGGCGTCGGCCCGCGCGCTGGAAGACATTCTCCACGGACTGCGCGCCCGCCTGCCGGACCACCGCAACCGCCTGCTCGCCTTCGGGCTCGCCACCAGCGTGGTGCTGGCCGACCGGCAGGCGCTCGAGGACGAGCTGGGGCTGCTCAAGACGATGCAGCGGGCGCTCGGCATCTCCGAGGAAGAGGTGTCGCGCGTGTTCGAGACCGTCGAGTCCGGCGCGTCGCTCGCGGAGGCGCTGGGCGAGCCGCTCGAGCGGCTGTACGCCGAGACGATGGTGCTGGTGTCCGCCGCCGACGGCGAGGTGCAGCCCGGCGAGCTGCGCCGCATGCTGGAGGAGCTCGCCGGCGACCCCGTCTTCAAGGACGTGTCGCTCGAGTCCGCCGACCGCTACCTGCGCGACGCCGTGCAGAACCTGGCCGTCGAGGGCCTGCCGCAGCGCCTCACGGTGCTGGCCCGCGGCCTGACGACGAAGAGCCAACGCAGCCGCGCCTTCAAGCTGGCGGTGCGCGTCGCCTACGCCGAGGGCCCGCCGTCGAAGGACGCGCTGCGGGCGCTCGAGCTGCTGCAGGCGACGTTCGGCCTCGCCGACGACGAGGTCGCGCGCATCACCGCGGAGGGCTGATTCGTGACCCAGAAGGAAACCCGCGCCCACCTCCTGTTCGCCCTGCCACCCTCCCTGGGCAAGGACCTGGGCCAGCGCCCGAAGCAGCTCCAGGCGTACCTGAAGCAGGCGCTGGGCCGCGAGGTCGAGGTGGTGACGCCGGCGAGCTACGAGCAGCTGGCCCGCGAGCTGCTCGCGGGCAAGGTGGACGCCGCGTGGGCACCGCCGTTCGTCTGCGCGCGCATCGAAGCGATGGGCGTGCGGGTGCTGGTGCGCGGGGTGCGCAACGGCGCGTCGACGTACCGGGCCGCGCTGGTGTGCCGCAAGGACGCCGACGTGACGCTCGAGTCGCTCGCCGGCACCACCGCCGCGTGGAGCGACCGCGACTCGGTGGGCGGCTACCTGCTGCCCATGGCGTGGCTGCGCGAGAAGGGCCTCGAGCCCGCGCGCACCTTCTTCCGCCAGGACTTCCTCGGCAGCTACCGCGCGACACTGGAAGCGGTGGCCAGCGGCAAGGCCGACGTCACCAGCCTCTTCGCGCCGTCGGCGAAAGATGGCGCGTCGCAGGGCACGGGCGTCGACGAGGTGTGGCCCGGCCACGAGAACGACTTCAAGGTCATCGCGTACACCGAGGACGCGCCCAACGACGGCGTCGCGGTGGCGATGTCCCTCGGCGGAGACATGGTGACGAACCTCGAGAAGGCGCTGCTCACCCTGCACCAGACGACCGAAGGCCAGGCGGTGCTGAAGGACTGCTTCCACGCGGAGAAGTTCGAGGTGTCGCCGCGCATGAGCTACCGCGCGCTGTACCGCGTGGCGCTCGCGAGCTTGTAGACGCCGCGGCGCAGCCGAGCGGAGCCTGACGCGCCGACGCGCGAGCGGCGCGCAGACTACGGCAAGAGGGAAATCCCGAGCATCGCCGCGAGCCCGCCGAGGAACAGCGCGAGCAACCCGAGCACCCCGTGCGTGTTCGCGAGCTGCTTCTGTTGCGCGAGCAGCCGGCGCCCCAGCCACCACACCACCGCGAACGTCACCGCCGCGCCCAGCGCGAGCCGCCCGTGCCACGTCGCGAGCGGCGCCCACCCGCGCACCACCACCGCGCTGCCGAGGCCGCCGACGGCGGACGCGACGAAGAGCCCCACCGCCCACGGCCCGAGCGCCGCGTGCCGCTTCAGCGTACCCGCCGGCGCCGCCACCTTCCGCAGCCGCTGCCTTCGCTGTGCGAGGCCCTGCCGCAGCACGACGAAGCAGAGGACGAGCGTCACCGTCGCCATCGCGGGGTGCAGGTAGGCCCAGGCGCCGGCGTACTTCGGGTCCACGGGCGCGGTGCCCTACTTGAGCGACGCGCCGGGGCGCAAGCGTCAACGCGATGCGATGAAGCTGGCGGGGATGGCCGGCTCGCAGCGGAAGCCCACGCCGTCGGGCAGCCGCGAGCAGTTCTCGCCTTCCTCGAAGGTGAGCGCCGGGCTCATCAAGGGCTCCGACATGCCGAAGCCGTCGTCGAAGACGGACGCGTCCGGCCCGCCGTGGCTCGAGGTGACGCCGAGCGCGACGCGGCCCGCGCCCAGGAGGAGCAGCATCGACGCCGCCACCGCGACCAGCACGCGCGACCACGGGCGCTGCGAGCGCAGCCCGCGGCGCTCGGCCACGCCGGCCCACAGGTGCAAGACCTCGTCGCGCGCGGCGCGCTCGCGGAACAGCTTCGCCTCGCTCTCCAGCCAGTTCAGCTCGTGGCGGCAGCGGGCGCAGCCGGCGGCGTGGACGCGCAGCTCGTTGGCCAGCGCGGCGGGCGCCTCACCGGTGACGACGGACTCGAGGAGCGGGGTGCGACCACACGCAGTCATGGGCGGCCTCCTGCACCGAGGTGCGGCAACAGCGCCGCGCGCAGCTTGAGCCGCGCGCGGTGGATCTCGTTCTTCACGGTGGGGATCGACCAGCCGAAGGCAAGGGCGATCTCCTCGTAGGACAGCCCGTGGTCGATGCGCATGAGCAGCGCCGCGCGCCGCTTCGGTGACAGCACGCCGAGCGCCTCGGTGAAGTGCTGCTCGAGCTCGCGATCCAGCAGCACCGCCTCGGGATCCGGCGACGGGATGACCGCGTCCGGCGTGCCCTCGTCGTCGTCGTCGTCGATGGGCTCGTGCTGCCGCACGCGGCGCACCTCGAAGGCGACGTTCCGCGCGATGCCCAAGATCCACGGCTTGAAGCGGTCGTGATCCGCCAGCTTGTCGAGCTGCGCGTGCGCGCGCGCGAAGGCTTCCTGCGTCGCGTCGTCGGCGAGGTGGCGGTCGCGCACCAGGTCGCGCACGAAGCGCCGCACCGCGACGACGTGCCGCTCGAAGAGCGCCTTGAACGCCGCCGACTCGCCGGCCTGCGCGCGGCGCACCAGCGCCTCGTCGGGCGTCTCGGGGCCGATCGGCTCGGCGCGTTCCAGGAGGCGGAGCATCCACGGCAAGAGTGCTGCGAGCGGGCCCGTGGTTTCAATGGGATCGCCACTCAGCGCTCCCCGTTTGACACGGATTCCGTGCGCACGGGATATTGTCTCCATGAATCTCACGGTTTCCGTTGACGAGGAGGTGGTCCGACGGGCGCGGGAAGTGGCCCGCCAGCACGGCACCAGCCTGAACGCGATGGTCCGGGCGTACCTCGAGAGCCTGGCGGGGCGGCAGCGGGGCGCGGCGCTGCTGAAGCGGCTCGAGGCGCAGTGGAAGCGCTCGCCGGGCCGCTCCGACGCGCCGTTCACCCGCGACGACGCGTACGCGGATCGCACGTGAGCGAGCGCACCTTCCTCGACACCAGCGTGCTGCTGTACGCAGAGGACGCTCGCGAGCCGGCGAAGCGCGACCGCGCCCAGCACCTCATCCGAGAGTTGGTCGCCGACCAGGCGGCCGTCGTCTCAACGCAGGTGCTGCAGGAGTTCTTCGTCATCGCCACGAAGAAGCTGAAGCTGCCGGCGGCCGTCGCGCACGACTGCGTCGCGACCTATGCGCAGCTCGACGTCGCGCTCGTGTCCCCGGCCCTGGTGCTCGCGGCCATCGAGCTCCACCGGCTGCACGGCCTGTCGTTCTGGGACGCGCTCATCGTGCGGACAGCGATGGACGCGGGCTGCACGCGGCTGCTCAGCGCAGACCTGCAGCACGAGCGCGCCTTCGAGGCGCTCGTCGTCGAGAACCCGTTCGTGTGACGCCGTCTCAGGCCGCCCGCTCGAGCAGCCACTCCGCCAGCGCGGCCGCCCGAGGCACCAGCGTGTCCACCTCGAGCCACTCCTCCGACGTGTGGTACCCGCCGCCGCGCGGCCCCAGTCCGTCGATGGTGGGGATGCCGATGGCCGCGGCGGTGTTGCCGTCGCTGCCGCCGCCCTGCCGCGGGGCCTCGTCGCCGCCCAGCCCGTGCCGCCGCGCGCACGCCGCGTACGACGCGCACAGCGCGACGCTCTCGGGCGTGCGCTCCATGGGCTCGCGCATCGCCACGCGCTCCAGCGACACGTGCGCCCCGGGCACGCCCAGCTCGCGCGCGGCGTCTTCGAGGCCCGTCAGCACCGCGTCGAAGGTGACGGCCGTCTGCGCGCGCACGTCCAGCATCGCCTCGGCCGACGCGGGCACCGTGTTGCGCGAGGTGCCGCCGCTGATGGTGCCGACGTTCACCGTCACGCCCGTGTCCTTCAGCGCGAGCCGTTGCGCGCGGTCGACGAAGCGGGCCAGCGCCCAGATGGCGTTGGCGCCGTCCCAATAGGCGTTGCCCGCGTGCGCCGCCTTGCCCGTCGCGAGCGCGCGCACGGCACCGGTGCCGCTGCGCTGCGTGACGATGGCGTCGTTGGGCCGGCCGGGCTCGAACACCAGGCACGCCTGGCTGCCGGCGATGACGCGGCGGGTGAGTGACGCGCTCTCGGGCGAGCCTTCCTCCTCGTCGGACACCACCACCACCCGCAACGGCGGCAGCCGCGCGAGCCCGCCCGCCTGCGCCACCGCCTTGAGCGCCCACGCCATCACCACCAGGCCGCTCTTCATGTCGAACACGCCGGGCCCGAGACGGCGCGCGCCATCGACTCGGTAACCTTCGAAGACGCCCGGAGGGAAGACCGTGTCGAGGTGCCCCAACAGCGCCACCGGCGCGCTGCCTGCTTTGCCCGCGCTCCGGAACAAAAGGTGCGGCGCGTAGCGGCGGCTTTCCACCACCTCCACCTCGAGGCCCGGCATGCGGAACAGCTCGATGAGCAGCTGCCCGACGCGCCGGCCGCCCTCGGGGTTGCGCGTGAAGGAGTTCACCTCCACCAACGCCGCCAGCGCCGCGTCCATCGCCGGCAGCTGGTGCGCGAGCCACCCCGCCACGTCGTCCATGCGGCGGAGTCTGGCACGGCGGCGCGTCATGCGCTGGAAGCCTGCGACAGCCTTCCGATGTGGCCGCAGGTGGGATTCTCGGCTATTCCCGTCGGAATGCTGCTGCTCCGCGACGTGGCGAAGACCGATCTCGCCGGCTTGAAGCGCCTGGCGGCGGTGCTGAACAGCGTCAACCTGCCCAACAACGAGAAGGTGCTGTCGGCGCTCATCGACAAGTCGGTGAGGAGCTTCTCGGGGCGCATCGAGAACCCGTTCGAGCGCGAGTACCTCTTCGTGCTCGAGGATCTCCGCAACGACACCATCATCGGCACCTCGATGATCATCGCGCAGCACGGCACGCGCGAAGCGCCGCACATCTACTTCCAGGTGACCGAGGCCGAGCACTACTCCGCGACGCTGGACAAGCACTTCCGGCACAAGGTGCTGTCGATCGGCTACAACTACGACGGGCCCACCGAGGTGGGCGGGTTGGTGGTGGACCCGCCGTACCGCTCGGGCCCCGACAAGCCGGGCAAGCAGCTGTCGTACGTGCGCTTCCTCTTCATGGCGATGCACCGGACCGACTTCCGCGACCGCGTGCTGGCCGAGCTGTTGCCGCCGCTGCTGCCCGACGGGCGCAGCCTCTTGTGGGAAGCCTGTGGCCGGAAGTTCACCGGCATGACGTACTGGGAAGCCGACAAGGTGAGCCGGCAGAACAAGGAATTCATCAAGGAGCTGTTCCCGTCGTCGGACATCTACGCGTCGCTCTTCCCGCTCAAGGCGCAGAAGACGATCGGCGAGGTGGGCCCCAACACCCGCGGCGTGCAGCGCATGCTCGAGCGCATCGGCTTCAAGTACTCGAGCCACATCGACCCGTTCGACGGCGGCCCGCACTACGAGGCCGACATGGCCGACATCAGCCTCGTGCGGCACTACCGCACCGCCACCGTGGCGAAGGCGCCGCTCGAGGTCGAGTCCGAGGAGTTCATCGTCGGCGTCAGCCGCCCGACCGGCTCCAACCGCTTCCGCGCGGTGCGCAGCGCGGTCCGCTTCGACGACCAGCAGGCGCTGCTGCCGAAGGCGGTGCGCGAGCAGCTCAAGGTGAAGCCCGGCGACCGCATCGCGCTCGTGCCCTTCGAGTGACGGGCATGTCGCGTCGTGTCGCCTGATTCCCACATTCCGAAATCGCGCGGGAGCCGGTATTCCGGCTCCCGATGCTGATCGCCGCCCTCCTCGGCGTCGCCCTCAGCCAGGCGCTAACCGAACCGTCGCTGTCCGCGGGCCGCTTCTTCGCAAAGCAGCTCGCGGCCGGGCACGTCGACGCCGCCTGGCGCGCCCGGAGCGCCCGCGTGAAGGACACGCCCGCCGAGCGCCGGAAGGTGCAGCAGCTCTCTGAGCGCGTGCGCGCCTTCGGGCCCGAGACGCGGCTCATCGCCGAAGGGCTCGCCGAAGACCACGGCCGCTGGGTGTACCGGCGCCTTTCGGCGGTGGAATTCTACGCGCGCGGCCTCGAGCTCGTGCTGGTGCTGGACGACCGCGGCCGCCTCATCGAAGGCAGCGCGGCGCAGCCGTCGAGGGAGGCGCCGACGACGCGCGGGACGTACCGCGTGAAGAATCGCCTGACCGCGCCGGTCGAGGGCCGGTGGAACGTGCTGTGGGGCGGCCGCACCTGGGACGAGAACCGCCACGCGTCGGTGCCCGACATGCGCTACGCGCTCGACCTGCTGGTCCGCGGCGAGGACGGGCACTCGTACCGGGGCCGCGGGGAGGAGAACGAGGAGTACCTCGCGTGGAACCGCCCGGTGGTGGCGGCGGGCGACGGCGTGGTGGTGGTGGCGCAGGACGGCTTCCCCGACACGCCACCCAACCGCCCGCGGCTCGGCAGCATCTACGGCAACTACGTCGTGGTCGACCACGGCCAGGGCGAGTACTCGCTGTACGGACACCTGAAGCGGGGCTCGCTGCGGGTGCGGCCAGGGGACACCGTCCGCGCCGGTGATCGCCTCGCGCGCGTCGGCTCGAGCGGCCTGTCCACCGAGCCGCACCTGCACTTCCAGCTGATGGACGCGGCCGACTACCTCGAGGCGCAGGGCCTGCCGGTGCAGCTGGTGGATCTCGAGGTGAACGGACGCAAGGTGGAGCGGGTGGAGCTGCGCCGCGGCGACGTGTTCGGCCCCGTGTCCTTCGAGGCGCGGCGCGATGCCGAGGTGCCGCGCGGGCGTTGAGAAACACCGGTCGGCCCGCTACATCCCACCGCGGTTTTCACCCCGGCTCCTCAAAGGAACTCGCCCGCCATGAAGCGTCTCGCCCTGTCGCTGTCGCTGTCGTTGGTCGCCGCCCCCGCCCTCGCCGACGTCGCGAAGCCGAAGCCCGCGCCCGCGCCAGCCCCCGCGAAGCCCGAGCCGAAGAAGGACGCCCCGAAGCAGCCAGCGGCCGCCGTCACCTTCAAGGAAGGCCTCGCGACGCCCGAGTCCGTCCTCTACGACGCCGAGACGGACACGTACCTCGTCAGCAACATCAATGGCGCGCCGACGGACAAGGACAACAACGGCTACATCGCCGAGTTCTCGCCCGACGGGGCGGTGGTGAAGGCGAAGCTGATCGCCGGCGGTGAAAACGGCGTCACGCTGAACGCGCCCAAGGGCATGGCGCTGGTGAACGGCGTCCTCTACGTCGCGGACATCGACACCGTGCGCCTGTTCGACCGCAAGACGGGCGCCCCGAAGGGTGAGGCGCCGGTGAAGGGCGCGACCTTCGTGAACGACCTCTCGGCGGGCCCCGACGGCAAGGTGTACTTCACCGACTCGGGCCTCACGCCGAAGTTCGAGGGCTCGGGCACCGACGCGCTGTACGTGCTGGAGCCGGGCAAGAAGCCGAAGGTGAAGGCGCTGCTCACGTCGAAGGGCCTGCCGCACCCCAACGGCATCGTCGCGACGAAGGACACGCTGTACGTGAACTTCTTCGGCGCCGGGGAGATCCGCGCGTACGACCTGAAGGGCAAGGCGAAGGGCGAGGCGATGAAAGTGCCCGCCGGGGGCCTCGACGGCCTGGTGATGCTGGGCGACGAGCTCCTCGTGTCGAGCTGGGAAGGCAAGGCCGTGTACCGCGGCAAGGCGGGCGGCGAGTTCACCGCGGTCTTCACCGAGCTCACCGCGCCCGCGGACATCGGCTTCGACACCAGGCGCAACCGCGTGCTGGTGCCGCGCTTCCAGGAGAACTTCGTCGAAGCCTGGGAGCTCAAGTAGCGCCGCGAGCCGGCGGGGGCCTGACGCGGCCGAGGTGCCCAGGTCCCCCCGACGCTCCGACGCCGAGGCGCGCGTGGCCCGGGCCAGAGCGAGCAGCGCCAGGAAGCCGCCGGACTCGCGCGTGCTGGCCGTCGTCCGCACCGACGCCACCTTCGAGCGCGTCACCTTCCGCGGCGCGCCCGCGTGGCAGGGCCGGTGCCTGTTCTGCCGGAAGAAGCTGCTCGTCGACGAGGCCGGGCGGCCGCTGTCGCCGGTGTCCGTCGAACACATCGTCCCGCGCTCGAAGGGCGGCACCGACGCGCTCGAGAACCTCGCCCTCGCCTGCCCGGGCTGCAACCACGAGAAGGGCCGGCGCCACGACAAGCGCGACGCGTCGGACGCGCGCGCGATTGAAGTCACGCAAGCGCTCCTGGCGGAGCGGAAGGCCCGCTGGCGCGAGCCGTCATGACGCCAGCCAGATCTCCTCGAAGCGCACCTGCGGCGGCGTCTGGTGCAGCCGCACGCCCTGCACCGACTGCGCGGCGGCCGCGTGGAAGCGCTCGTGGTACAGCGGCACCAGGACGCAGTCCTCGCGCACCAGGTTCTCCGCCTTGCGGTACAGCTGCTCGCGCAGCCCCGGGTCGATGGAGACGCGCGCCTCGTCGGTGAGCCGATCGAACTCGGCGTTCCGGTACGACAGCCCGTAGTACGATTGCGCCTTCGAGTTCAGCAGCACGTAGAGGAAGTTGTCGGGGTCCGCGACGTCGGCGATCCAGTTGCCGCGGAAGATGCCGAGGCGCCCTTCCCGGACGCGCTCCCAGAAGTCCTTGTTCTCCACGTGCTCGAGGTGCACCAGCCCCGCGTCCACCAGCGGCGCGAACAGCGCCTTGTCCTCCTCGCGCGTGTCCCGGTCCGGCGCGTAGTGCAGCGTCACCCGCACCGACGACAGACCGACCTCGCCCAGCAGCCGGCGCGCCAGCACGACGTCGGTGCGCGGCTCGTGGATGCGATCGCTCTCGAGCAGCGACGGCGGCGTCAGCGAGCGCGCCACCCGCGCGCCGGGGTGGAAGCCCGACACCAGCGCGCGCACGTCGAGGCCCGCGCGGATCGCCCGGCGCACCCGCACGTCGTCGAAGGGCGCCGTCTGCGCGTTGAAGCCCAAGAACCACACCGACGGCGTGTTGACGGTGAGCGCCTCCGCCGGCGTCAGCCCCGCGTCGCGCAGGTTCTCCGCGTGGAGGTAGCTGACCAGCTGCACGTCGCCGCGCTTGAAGCCGTCGAGCGCCGCCTTGCGCGACGGGTACAACCGGTACTCGAGGCGCGCGAGCAGCGGCAGGCCCGGCTTGTAGAAGGTCGGGTTGCGCTCGAGCGTCACCGAGTCGGCGCCCGCGCCGACGAAGCGGTACGGGCCGGTCCCCAGCAGCTTGCCGCCTTCGCGGCGGGTGATGCCCGTCGACGGCAGCGCGAGCAGCCGCAGGAAGAAGGCGCGCGCCTCCTCGAGGCGGATCTCCAGCGTGTGCTCATCGAGCACCTCGATGCCTTCCACCTCGCCCGCGCGCCCGTCGAGGTACGCCTGTGCGCCGGTGACGTCCTTGAAGAGTGCCGCGTCGGGCGCGCCCACCTTCGGGTCCATCAGCCGCTCGAAGTGGGCCTTCACGTGGCTGGCCGTCAGCGTGGCGCCGTCGGGGAACGTGACGCCGCGCCGCAGGGTGAAGCGGTAGCGCTTCGCGGTGCGATCCGCTTCCCACGACTCCGCGAGATCCGGCACGAGAATGCCGTCCTCGTAGCGCACCAGCGTCGAGTAGAGCGCGCTCGACACCTCGGAGATCTGCAGGTCGATGGTGAAGAGCGGGTCGAGGCCCACGCTCGGGTCGACGGTGAGGGCGCGGTGCAGGCCGACCTTCAGGGTACCGCCGGCGCGCGGCTGCGGCAGGTTGAAGCGGAACACCTCGGCTTCCAGCGTGTTCGCCTCGTGCGCCAGCTGCTCGACGGTGCGCGTGAGGCTGTCGGAGATGCGCACCACCCGCTGCGCGTCCTCCCGCACCTCGGCCACCTCCTCGGCGATGGCCTGGTCGCCGTCCTTCAGCACCGCCTGGCTGCTGCGGATCTCGTCGATGGCCGCCGTCAGCCTCAGCACCGAGTCGGACAGGTCGCGGCCCACGCCCACCTGGCCCTGCGCGCGGCCCGAAGCGTCCTTCGCGATGCGCGCCATGTCGGCCGTCGCCTTGTACAGCTCCCGGCCCTGGCTGGCCTGGTCCACCGCCTGGCGCATCATCTCGCCGACGCGCTCGGACACCTGCTGCGACACCTCGACCAGCGCCTGGCCTTCGCGCTCGAGGCGCCCCGCCTCGGCCTGCGTCGCCTCGACGGCGGCCAGCGCGCGCAGCGCCGTCGCCTGAATTCCGCGGAGCGCCGCCGCCGCCCTCTCGCCGAGCTGCACGCCCACCTCGGCCTCGTCGCGGCCGCGGGTCACCAACTCCACGGCGCGGTCGACGCCGTCACGGACCATCTTCACCTTCTGGGCGATCTCCCGCGTCGAGCGGCCCGTCTTCTCGGCGAGGCTGCGCACCTCGCTGGCCACCACCGCGAACGGCTTGCCGCTCTCGCCCGCCTGCGACGCGATGATGGTGGCGTTGAGCGCCAGCAGGTTGGTCTGGTCGGCGATCTCCTGAATGACGTCCACGACGCGGCCGATCTCCATGCCGGACACGCCGAGCGCGTCGACGAACTTCATCGCGCGGCGCACGGTGTCGTCGATCCGGTGCAGCCCCTTCAGCGCGTCCTGCACGAGCGCCGCGCCCTGCTCGGCGGTGGACGTCACCTCGCGCGCCAACTCGCCCGTTTCGTCGGTGCGCCGGCGCACGGCGTCGATGACGCTCTCGGCGGCGGCCACCCTCTCGCGCGCCTGCGCCGCCAGCTTGCCGACGGTGTCGCCAGCCTCGGACACGAACGCGGCGCGCCGGCTCATCGCCTCGGCGCGCTCGCTCGTCTTCTGCGCGCTGGCGTTGAGCGTGGTGAGCGTCTGCGCGACGTGCTCGATGGACTCGGTCATCTCCGCCAGCGCGCTGGTCGTCTCACGCGCGAAGCTCTCGAGCTGCGCCACGCGGCGCGCGCTGCCCTCGAGGCTCTCGCCCATGCCCGACACGGCCTTCTGGCTGCGCTCGGCGGCGGCGCCCTGGCGGCGGGCGGCGTCGAGCAGCGAGCGGGCCTGATCCTCGACCTCGCGGGCGGTTCGGTGGAGCGAGGTGGTGACGCGCTGCACCTGCCACAACGCGCGCCGCAGCGAGAGCGCGAGGCGTTGGAACTCGCCGTCGCCGTCCTCCTGCGCGGTCGGCAGCACCGAGAGGTCCCCCTGCGCGAAGCGCTCGATGATGGCGCGGCGGCGATCGGCGCGGCGCTCGCTGCGCTGGTACCAGATGAACCAGCCCAGCACCGAGAAGGACACCATGGAGGTCGCCACCAGCGCGGCCCACGCGCCGAACGTCGACGGGTGGCCCGACACGGCCAGCATCACCAGTCCGGCCAGAAGCCCGGCGACGAGGCCGCCGGCGGGACCGAACAGAAACAGGTACCAGCGGTTCTCCATGCGCGGTGTCGAACCCTACAGCCAAGCCCGGCGGGAGGGGAACGAACGTCACTGGAAGTCCTCGCGCGCCTGCGGTCCACTCGCGGCGTAATGACCGTCTCGCTCCTCGCGCTGTGCCTCGCCGCCGCGCCGCAGCGCTACCTGTTGACGGTGGGCGGCGCGCCGATGGCCGAGCTGCGCGTCGAGGTGGACGGGCGCAGCTACCGCTACGCGTCGACGCACTTCCTCGAGGAAGGCCCGGCGGAGCGGCAGCTCGCCTTCACGCTGGACGAGGCGGGCCAGGTGCACGGCCTCGTGCCCGAGGTGCTGGCGCTCGCGCGGCTTCCCGCGAAGGGCTGCACCGAAGTGCTGGAGGAGGTACGGCGCGCGCCCGAGCGCTTGTGCATCGACTCGGTGCGCGGCCGCGCGGTGACGGGCACGCTGGCGGGGAAGGCCTTCTCGGCGACCTACGACGCGCGCGGAGCGCTGGCCTCGCTGACGCTGGGCGCCGCGCGGTGGGACGCGACGCGCACGCCCGCGACGGCGCCGCCGCCCGACGCCAACCCGTTTACCCGTGGCTTTCCGGTGGAGGGCGAGGCGGGTGTCGCGCAGCTCGTGCCGAACCTTCCAGGCGTGCGCCGGCTGTCGACGCCGCCGGAGGGCGGGGCCGACGAGGCCACGGTGGGACGGGCGCGGTGCCTGGTCGCGGCGCGGCAGGCGGTGACGCAGACGCCAGGCGCGACGCTGGTGCTGGGCCTCGTCGTGGAGGGCGGGCGCGCGTGGCCCCACGCGTGGGTCCGCGTGCAGGGGCGCGATGTCGACCCGTCCGTGCTGCCGGGCGACACCGCGCTCGAGACGCGCCAGTACCTCGCGCTGCCGGACGGGGCGGCGGGTCGCGTGTACCTCGAACTGCTCGACGGCACGCGGACGGTGCAACTCACGCCGGGCGCTCCGCCGAAGAAGTGAGGACGCAAGCGGCACGATGGCGCGAGTCCCGAGACGCTCGGCCCCGGTCACCGGGCATCGCCGCACCGGGGGAAGTCCGAGGCGCTCGGCGGCAGCGCGCCCGCCGCGCGCGGCCGACGACCGAGAGTCTGCGCGCCACAGACTCCACGCCAACGCGAGCGCCGGCCACGACGCCGGCGCGTGGGCCTGGGCGACCGAACGTCCACGTCGATGCGGGTGTACCACGGCGCGCCGCCCACGACGCCGGCGCGGCGGCCTCGGCGCGACGTCCACGTCGAGGCGGGTGCACCGCCGCCCGCCGCCCACGACGCCAGCGCCTGGGCCTCGGCACGACGTCCACGTCGAGGCGGGTGCACCGCCGCCCGCCGCCCACGACGCCAGCGCGTGGGCCTCGGCGCGACGTCCACGTCGAGGCAGGTGCACCGCCGCCCGCCGCCCACGACGCCGGCGCGGCGGCCTCGGCGCGCCGTCCACGTCGAGGCTGGTGCACCGCCGCCCGCCGCCCACGACGCCAGCGCGTGGGCCTCGGCGCGACGTCCACGTCGAGGCGGGTGCACCGCCGCCCGCCGCCCACGACGCCAGCACGTGGGCCTCGGCGCGACGTCCACGTCGAGGCGGGTGCACCGCCGCCCGCCGCCCACGACGCCAGCGCCTGGGCCTCGGCACGACGTCCACGTCGAGGCGGGTGCACCGCCGCCCGCCGCCTGTCCCGCACGTGCTACAGCATCCGCGTGTGCCGAGCTCTCCCGCAGATGACGATGCGCCCCGCGCGATGGCGCGTGGCCGCTCATCCCCCTCTCCGCCGGAGCCGCCGCTGTCGCCTGTCCCGCGCGTGCTCCAGCAGCCGCGTGCTCAGAGCTCTCCCGCAGATGACGATGCGCCCCGCACGATGGCGCGTGGCCGCTCATCCCCCTCTCCGCCGGAGCCGCCGCCGTCGCCTGTCCCGCGCGTGCTCCAGCAGCCGCGTGCTCAGAGTTCTCCCGCAGGCGACGAGGCGCGCCGCGCGATGACGCCGTGGCCGCTCGTCCCGCTCTCCGCTGGAGCCGCCGCCGTCGCCCTCGCCTTGCGCGTGCACGCCTTCGGCCAGCGCGCGCCGATGCTGCCGGCGGAGCCGCGCACCGCGGTGGTGCTCGGCGCCCTCGTCTTCGAGGACGGAACGCCGAGCGACGCGCTGCGCGGCCGGGTGGAGGTGGCCGTGAATCTGCTGCGACGCGGTCACGCCTCCACGCTCTTGTTCTGCGGGGGCACGCCCGACACGCGCCCCGCCGAGGCGGAGGTCGCCTGCGCGCTGGCCCTCGCCGCAGGCGTCCCGGCGGAGCGCTGCCTCCTCGAGTCGAAGAGCCGCTCCACGTTCGAGAACGCGCGCGAGGCGGCGGCGATGCTCGCGGCGCGCGAGGAGCGGGAGGTGATCCTCGTCACCTGTGACTTCCACCTCATGCGGGCCACCGCGCACTTCAACACACACGGGCTGCGTGTGTTTCCGGTGCCCTCGCGGCGCGCGCTGACGGGCCCGCAGCGCGCGGCGGTCACCGCCAGGGAAGCGCTGGCGCTGGCGCGGCGCCCGTGGCTGGTCGGCGCGGCGTCGGTCAGGTGGACGCGCTGACGCCCGCGCGGGGATGAATTCCCTATACTCCGCACATGCCTACCTTCCGGCTGGTGGTGTTCCTCGTCGTGGCGGGAGCGGTGTTCAGCGGCTGTGCGTGCGGCACGTCGAACCCCGCGGCCGCATGCAGCGTCGACAGCGACTGTGGCAGCGGCCAGGTGTGCGGCCCCGAGAAGCGCTGCGTCGCGCAGCCGGTGTGCCCGGACACGCCGTGCGCCACCGGCGACAGCTGCATCGGCGGCCGCTGCTATGCGCCCCACTGTCCCAACCGCGCGTGCGCCGAAGGGCAGGTCTGCTCGTCGAGCCGCTGCGTCGACCTCGCCTGCGTCGGCAAGACGTGCCCGGGCGGGAACGTCTGCATCCGGGGCGGCTGCTTCCTCGCCCAGTGCGCTCAGGTGAGCTGCACCGGCCGCGAGGTCTGCGTCGACGAGTACTGCGTGTCGCGCAACTGCCTCGGCGTGACGTGCCCCGATGACCAGCGCTGCGCGGCCGACGGCAACTGCTACCCGCGCGGCGGCTACGGCGGCGGCTCCGGCACCGGACCGGCTCCCGGCACGGGCGGTGGCACGGGCACCGGGGGCGGCACGGGCACCGGCGGCGGCACGGGCACCGGCGGTGGCACGGGCACCGGCGGTGGCACGGGCGCCGGCGGCGGCACGGGCACCGGCGGCGGTACCGGCACCGGGCCCGGCAACCAGGCCTGCGGCAGCAACTGCACCCCGGTCCAGGTCTGCATCAACAACCAGTGCGTCGAGGCCCGCTGCGTCGGCATCACGTGCGGCATGGGTGAGGCGTGCTCGCAGGGCGTGTGCGTGCCGACGACGTGTGGCGCGGTCACCTGCCCCGCGGGCCAGGCGTGCGGCCCGTCCGGCACCTGCGTCGACACCGCCTGCGCGACTGCCAACTGCCCGACGGGGTACCGGTGCGCGCAGGGGCTCTGCTACCCGACGGGTACGGGCGGAACGGGCGGTGGCGCGGGCACCGGCGGCGGCACCGGCACGGGCGGCGGCACCGGCACGGGCGGCGGCACCGGCACGGGCGGCGGTACCGGCACGGGCGGCGGCACGGGCGGCGGCACGGGCACTGGTGGCGGCACCGGCACCGGCGGGAGCGGTGGCGGCGTGGTGCTCGGACCGGACGGCGGCGTCATCGGCATCGCGGGCCCCGACGGCGGCCTCGTCACGCTGCCGGATGGCGGCGTCGCGGGCGGTCCGTGCCTGCCATCGCAGTGCTCGGAGATCGCCTGTGCCGACGGCATCGACAACGACAACAACGGCTACCGCGACTGCGAGGAGGCCTCCTGCGGCGGCCAGAGCTGCCAGGACAACAACGCGTGCACGGTGGGTGAGCGCTGCGTCGCAGGCGCGTGCACGCCGCAGCTGAGCTGGACCTGCAACAACGGCTCGTCGCTCGGCCAGTGCTACGCGCAGACCGGCCAGTGCATCGGCAACGGCCAGTGCAACTATGCGGTGATGGCGGGCGCACCGTGCAATGGCTCGAACGGCATGGCCTGCCTGCCGGACGCGACGTGCGGCACGCTGCCAGCGAACGGTGAGTTCACCTTCACGCCGTCGAACTTCGACCCGTCGACCATCAGCATCACGCCGGGCAACGTGGAGATGCCGCCCGGCACCATCACCATCAACACCGATACCGCGACGATGTCCGGCGGCAGTTGGGGCGCGCTCAACCCCACGGCCACCATCATCACGACCAGCACCGGGCCCGCGGTGGTGCTGGGCGCGAAGAACTTCAAGCTCGAGACCGGCGCCTCGCTCATCGTCACCGGCAGCAACCCGCTCATCATCGCGGCGAGCGAGACGATCGAGATCCACGGCATCATCGACGTGTCGGCGGTGGGCCAGACGCCCGGCCCCGGCGGGCACCGCGGCTGCGGCACGGCGGCGGGGGGCGCGGGCGGCCTGGGCACGAACTCCGCGTCCGGCGGCGGCGGCGCGGGCGGGTCGCACAGCGCGGGCGGCCAGGGCGGCGGCGGCTCTACGTTCCTCGGCGGCGGTGGCGCGGCGGGCACGCAACTTTCGCGCGGTCCGGAAGAGCTGAAGGGCGGGTGTCCCGGCGGCCGGGGCGGTAACAACGGCGGCCTCGGCGGCGCGGGCGGGGGCGTGATTCAGCTCACCGCGGGCTATGGCCTGGGCGTCGGCTCGACAGGCATGATCGTCGCGAACGGCTCGGGCGGGCGCGGCGGTGTGCGCGCGCCGGGCACGTACAACACGCAGGGCGGCGGCGGCGGCGGCTCGGGCGGCACCATCATCCTCGAGGCTCCGTACGTCTTCGCAGACGCATCGCGGCTGTTCGCGAACGGCGGAGGCGGCGGTGAGGGCTCAGGCTGGGTGGGCTCGGGCGCGAACGGCAGCGATCCCGAGCGCAGCTACGGCATGCTCGGGGCACCGGGCGGCAGCAGCCTCAGCGGCAACGGCGGCAATGGTGGCAACGGCGGCGCGCGCTACAGCGCCCCTGGCGCGGGTTGGCCGGGCAGCACCTACGACGACGGCAACCAGAACTTCTGGGAAGCCGGCGGAGGCGGCGGTGGCGGCGCCGCGGGCGCGCTGCGCATCCACATCACGTCGGCCGCGGGCCGCTGCATCTTCCCGGACACGGTGAAGTTCAGCCCGCACATGACGACGAACTCCGCGGACCGCTGCTACCAGTGAGCGGAGCGCTGCGGCGCGAGCCCACGGGTCGCCGAGCAGGTGATCGGACGCCACGGCGGCCACGTCGTCCGGTTCGCCCGCGCGACGAGAGCGGCCGGTCCCGCGTCGCCGCCGGAGACGGCGCATGACGCGCTGGTGGCGACGCACGCCGAGTGCCGAACGAACGCTGCCGGCGGGACCGTCCGAGGCGGCGCGACCCGCTGGCGCAAGCACGCTCCGCCCGCGCGGGACGCCACGCACGGGCCACGACGCCCGGGCAACACGCGCGGGCCA
>JBFMAB010000043.1:0-18653 GCA_040755835.1 Myxococcota bacterium | reverse complement strand
CCCACACCACTTCGACGGCCGCGACCGCGAACGCCTCGCCCGGGGCCTCGTTCGTCGCCTCCGCAGCCTCGGCTACGACGTGCCCGTCCCGACGCTTGCGTAAGCTCCCGCCTGTTTCACCTGACGAGCGAATGGAAGACAACCTGCCTCCGATCGTGCCTCCCGCGTTGCGCACCCGCGTCGCGGTCCCCGTGCCGCCGCCGGTGTTGCGCCCGTCGTTGATCCCGCACGACGTCCTGCAGGACGCGCGGCGCGAGGCCCAGTCACGGCCCGAAGAGGTGTTGGACCCGGAGATCCGCACCGCCCCGGTGCCGGTGGGCGACACGGCGCCGGTGCTCGGCCAGGTGCAGGCCGATCTCGAAGTCGCGCTCTTCGCGCTGACACAGGTGCGGCTCTTCAAGGACCTGCCGGTGGCGTCGCTCGAGGCGCTGGCCGCGGGCGCGGTCCAGATCGAGGTGCCGGACGGCGAATTGCTCTTCAACGAGGGCGACGACGCGGTCTCCTTCTTCGTGGTGGTGGACGGCACCCTGGAGATCCAGCGCCAGAAGGACGGGCGCGAGGTGCGCCTGCGCCACGTGACGCGCGGCGAGGCGTTCGGCCTCTTCGGCCTCTTCTCGGCGCAGCTGCGGGCGGCGTCGGTGCGCGCGATCGGCGACTGCACGGTGCTGGAGATCTCCGGCGAGCGGCTCCAGGCGCTGCTCAATACGGACGACCAGTTGCACGACCGGCTCATCCGTTTCTACCGGGAGCGCCTCGTCGAGGGCTTCATGGCGTCGAAGCTGTTCACCGACATCGACTCCATCGCGCGGGCGCGCCTCATCGGCCGCTTCGTGAACCAGGAGCTCGACGCGGGCCAGGCGCTGCTGCAGCCCGGCGAGGTCGGCAACCTGCTCGCCGTCGTCACCCACGGCGCCGTCGTGCTCGAGGAGCGCGCGAAGGCGGGCGCCCCGCCGCGGCACTTCGAGGTGACCCAGGGCCAGTTCCTCGCCGTCACCTGCGCGATGAGCGGCCTGCCGTCGAAGATGCGCGTCTTCGCGCCGAGCTTCGCGACGCTGTCGGTGCTGCCGCACAAGGATCTGAACGAGCTCTTGCGCGACTACCCCGCGCTCCGGGCGATGCCGGCGCGGCTGCCGTCGGTGGCCAACCAGCTGGACCGCGACGTCTTCTGCGGCACCACGGGCGTCCCCGGCCTCTGAGAGCCGCCGCGGAACACGGGGCCCGGCCCACGCGTTTCCGCTCTGGGAATGGGCCATGAGCCGCACCGAGCTCCATCCGGGGCGCGCGGCGCTCCTCCTGGGCATCCTCGTGGCGGGTCTCGTCTTCTGGGACTCGCCGGTGCTGCTGCCGTTCAAGCTCCTGTCGGTGATGGGCCACGAGACGGGCCACGCCGTCGCCGCGCTGGTGGCCGGTGGCTCGGTGGACTCCGTCACGCTGCGCGCCAACGAGTCGGGCCAGTGCCTGTCGCGGATTCCGGAGTCCTTCTTCGCGAAGGTGCTGGTGTACTCCGGTGGTTACGTGGGCAGCGCGGTCATCGCGGTGGCGCTGCTGCTGCTCACGTTCCGCTTCAACGCGCGGCGCTTCATGCTGTACGCCGCCTGCGCGTGGCTCGTGGTGATGGGGCTGTTCTATGCGCGCGATGCGTTCACCCTCGCCTTCTGCGTGGTGATGGCGGCGGCCTTCGCGGCGGGCGCCAGGTGGCTGCCGGACGGCGCGGTCGGGGTGCTGAACCTCTTCATCGCGGCCTTCACCGCGCTCTACGCGCTGGTCGATTTGAAGGACGACCTGTGGAACCGCGCGGTGCGCAGCCAGTCGGACGCGCAGCTGCTCGCCGACATCACCGTCGTGCCGGCGATCGTCTGGGGGGCGGTGTGGACGCTGGTGTCGGTGGCGGTGCTGCTGCTCGGCGCGTGGGTGGCGCTGCGGGACAAGCCGGCGAGGCCGCTCGCCGGGCGCGGCCCCGCGACGAGCCGGGAGCACCCCGGCGCGATGGATTGACGCGTTCGCGTCGATGTCATGAAGCGCCGCGCGCTCACGCCCGCGGGCGCATCCGGTGGCGCACGAAGTCCGGCAGCGCCGTGAGCTGGAAGTACGGGTTGTTCGCCCGCTCACGCCCGAGGCTGGACACCGGCACGTCGCCGTAGTCGTGGCCCGGGTACAGCACCGTCGACGCGTCGAGCCCGGCGAGCACCCGGTGCAGCGAGTCGTGCATCTGCTCGGGGTCGCCGCCCGGGAGATCGCACCGCCCGCACGCGTTGACGAACACGGTGTCGCCCGACATCAGCGCGCCGCCGCAGAAGAGGCATTGGCTGCCCGGCGTGTGCCCCGGCGTATGGATGCAGGTCACCGGCAGCGCGCCGACCTGCACCACGTCGCCCGGCTTCACGGCGTGCAGCGCGCCGCGGAAAGGCTGGAGCGCGTCGGCGAAGTCGATCTCCGCGACCTGCGCGTACACCGGCACGTCGCGCGCCTCGAGCAGCGGCCCCACGCCGTTGATGTGATCGAAGTGGTGGTGCGAAAGGAAAGCCGCCACGAGTCGCTTCCCGTCCGCCTCCACCGCCTGGAGGACGGCCGGCACGTCCCACGCGGGGTCCACCACCGCCACCTCGGTCCCTTCCGCCGGGCCGACCAGGTAGACGAAATTCTTCATCGGGCCCAACGTCATCTGGCGCACGTACAGCGTCTTTGAGATCGTCCCGGTCATGCGTGTCCTCACCTTCGCCCTGTGTACCCTGCTCCCGGCCGCCGCGCTCGCGGGAGAGAAGCCGACCATCGTCTACAAGGCGCCCCCCGCCACCGAGGACGACCGGCCGGTGATGGTGGAGATCGTCGTCGGCCCCCAGGGCAGCGACTATGCGCTCAAGCTGGAGTTCAACAAGGAGCCGTGGGGCGAAGCGTGCGGCACCCGCTGCGCCAACGCGACGCTCTTCCTCGACACCGACGACAACAAGAGCACCGGCCTCAAGCTGGCCGACGCGAAGGCCCCCGAGACGGGCGCCGACCTCGCGCTCACCATCCAGGGCACGAAGTCGCTCGTGGCGGGCGAGCGATCGGCGGCGCTCAAGGTGAAGGTGGTGCAGTACCCCGAGGACGCGACCAGCGTCGAGCAGGGCTTGAACCTCGCGGAGCTCGACCCCAGGGTGGACACCGAGCGGGTGCTGGCCGAGGGCACCAGCGTGTACCTGCTCATCGACGCGAACATCGGCACCCTGCCCGCCGGCAAGAAGGTGCGCGTCGTGTACCACCCGCCCGACTCGAAGCCGCTGGTGGGTACCGCCAAGGGCCTCGCCGCGCCCGGCGCCAACCGCGTCGAGCTGTTCAAGGACGGCAAGCTGTCCAACCCCGTGAAGAAGAAGAAGTCGGCGTACGAGAAGTATTAGGAGACGCCGGTGCTCTTCACCCGGCCCGACGGCACGAAGGTGGACGACGTCGCGGCGACGCGGCGGATCATGCCGTTCCTCATGCGCTCGCGCACCGAATCGGCGGTGTACTTCGAGCAGCACATCGACCTCACGAAGACGCTGCCGTTCATCGAGGCGTGGAACGCGGCGAAGCCCGAGCGGAAGATCACCGTCTTCCACATCTTCGTCTGGGCCGTCGTGCGCGGCATCGCCGAGCGGCCGCGGCTCAACCGCTTCGTCATGGGCAGCCGACTGTGGCAGCGCGACGGCATCTGGGTCAGCTACAGCGCGAAGAAGGAGCTCAAGGACGGTTCGCCGATCGTCGTCATCAAGCGCAAGTTCGCCCCGGACATCTCGTTCTCCGACTGCGTCGACCTCATCTACGGCGACGTGAAGGAAGGCCGCAGCGACAAGAAGTCGCACGTCGACAGGGAGCTCGACCTGTTCCTCAAGCTGCCGGGGCCGCTCTTGCGCTTCGGCGTGGCGCTGTTGCGCTGGCTCGATCGCTGGAATCTGCTCCCGGGCAGCTTCATCCACCCCGACCCGATGTACGCGAGCATCTTCATCGCGAACCTCGGCAGCGTGCGGCTCGACTCTGCGTACCACCACCTCTACGAGTGGGGGAACTGCCCGTTCTTCGCCGCGCTCGGGCGCACGAAGAACGTCGTCACGCCAGACGGCACCAGGCGCATGTGCAGCATCAAGTACACCTTCGACGAGCGCATCGAGGACGGCCTGTATTGCGCGAAGGGGCTCGAGCTGGTGAAGGACCGCCTCGAGGATCCGGCTTCCGAGGCATGAGCGTCGATCGCACGAGCGTCACCCGCCGGCTGGCGTCGCGCGGCGGCGAACCCGCCGAGGACACCGTCGCCGTCGAGGAGCCGCTGGAGATCCGCGTCGCGGGTGAGACGGTCGCCGTCACCATGCGCACGCCCGGCGCCGACGCCGAGCTGGCGCTGGGCTTCCTGTTCGCCGAAGGCGTGCTGCGCGGCCTCGACGACGTGGGCCAGGTGTTCCACTGCGGGCGCTCGGACGACGAGGCCTACGGCAACGCGATCGAGGTGACGCCCGCGCCCGGCGCCCACGCGGTGCTCAAGCGCGTCGACGCGGCGCGCCGAGGCACGCTCACCACGTCGGCCTGTGGCATCTGCGGGCGCCAGCGCATCGACGACCTCATCGAACAATGCGGCCCGGTGCCCGCCTATGAGGCGCTGCCGCGCGAGCTGCTCGCCCGCGCACCGGGCCTGTTGCGCGCCGTGCAGCCCACCTTCGACGTGACCGGCGGCGTACACGCGGCCGCCGTGTTGTCGCGCGACGGCGCCGTGCTGGCGTCGGCCGAGGACGTGGGGCGCCACAACGCCGTGGACAAGGTCGTGGGGACGATGCTGCTCGCCCGCCGCGTGCCGGCCACCCGCACCGCCGGAGGACCCGAGGTGCTCGTGGTGAGCGGCCGCGCCAGCTTCGAGATCGTTCAGAAGGCCGCCGTCGCCCGCCTGGCCGCCGTCGTGTCGGTGTCCGCGGCCAGTTCCCTGGCCATCGACCTCGCCGGCCGCAGCGGCCTCGTCCTCGGGGCCTTCGCCCGCGACGGCGCGGTACAACTGTACGCGGGGACCGACCGGGTCGCCGGCTGACCCGCGTCAAGGACGCTGGTGACGGGTTCATGACATCTCCGGCCCATGGTAGGGGTGTTCCATCACCGGGGGGCATCGACCTCATGAGCAACCTCGACATCAAGCAGCAGGACGCGAAGGCGCTGGCGGCGGGCTACAGCAAGACCTTCCGGGTGGTGGAGATCGTCTCCATCCTGGCGTTCTGGGCGCTGTCCTTCACCATCGCCTGGCGGCTGTGGCCCTACGCGCTGGCGTACGGCTGGCTGCTCCTGGCGGCGCTCGCGTTCGGCTTCATCCTGGCCGACTTCGTGGGCGGGCTGGTCCACTGGCTGGGCGACACCTGGGGCTCCACCGAGATGCCGATCCTCGGGAAGGCGCTGATCCGCCCGTTCCGCGAGCACCACGTCGACGAGAAGGCGATCACCCGGCACGACTACATCGAGACGAACGGCGCCAACTGCATGGTGGCGGTACCGGTCGCCGCGCTCCTCGTCTTCATTCCGCTGGACGTGGAAGGCTGGACCGCGCCCGCCCTGTTCACCGTCGCCAGCCTCGGCTCGATGATCTTCTGGGTGATGATGACCAACCAGATCCACAAGTGGTCGCACCTGGACGAGGACCAGATGCCCGCGCTGCTCAAGCTGGCGCAGAAGCTCCACCTCGTGCTGCCGCCGGGCCACCACCAGATCCACCACACGGCGCCCTTCGACACCTACTACTGCATCACCACCGGGTGGCTGAACTGGCCGCTGGCGAAGATCGGGTTCTACCGGCACCTCGAGCGCCTCATCACCGCCCTCACCGGACTCATCCCGCGAAAGGACGACATCGGCCTCGATGCGGCGCTGAAGATCGCCCCCCTCGCGCCCGGGAAGCCGAAGAAGGCCACCGGCGAGGCCTGAGCGGCCGTCAGGAAAGCGTCAGATCGATCTGCCGCGCCCCGGACAAGGGCCGTCCGAGGAAGCGCGCGCCCACCTCGAGGAAGCGCGTCGGCGTGTCCGTCACCAGGAAGTGGCGCTCCACCGCCTTGCGCTCGGTACGGTGCAGGCTTTCGGCCCGCAGCACCCGCGCCACCTCGTCCGCCGTCGCGTGCGCCGAGTCCACCAGCGTCACCTTCGGGCCCGCCACCTGCTCGATGACACGCGTGAGCAACGGGTAGTGCGTGCAGCCCAGCACCAGCGTGTCGACGCCGCCCGACAGGAGGCCGCGCCCCAGGTACTCCTGCGCGACGAGGCGCGGCACGTCGCCCTCCACCCAGCCCTCCTCCGCCAGCGGCACGAAGAGCGGGCAGGCCTGGCCGTGCACCTCGAGCGACGGGCGCAGCGCGTGCAGCGCCTTCTCGTACGCCCCCGAGGCGATGGTGCCCGGCGTGCCGATGACGGCCACCTTGCCGGTGCGCGTCGTCTCCGCGGCCACCTTCGCGCCGGGCTCGATGACCCCCACCACGGGGATCGGCAGCCGCTCGCGCAGGGCCGGCAGCGCCACCGCCGACGCGGTGTTGCACGCCACCACCAGCAGCTTGATGTCGTACTCCGCCAGGGCGCGGGCGTTCGCCAGCGAGTACTGCGTCACCACGTCGCCGGACTTGGTGCCGTACGGCACCCGCGCGGTGTCGCCCAGGTACACCGTCGACTCCAGCGGCAGCCGCTCCATCAAGGCCTTGAGCACCGTGAGGCCGCCCACGCCCGAGTCGAAGACGCCGATGGCCGCGTGTCTGTCGCGCCGCATGGGGCCGTCCCCTAGCACACCGCGGGCCGCGCCACAGACGAACGCTCCGGCCTCCGCGAAGGGGGACCGGGGCGTTGGGGGGAGCCAGGCCGCGACGCGCAGGCGCTACGGCGTCATCACGAACGTCTGGGTGCTCACGTCAATGGCGGGGAACTGGCCCGCACTGACGGCGGCGGTCGGCGGGGTGTTGAAGTTGGTGCTGTACAGCACGCCGCCCGTGCCCGTCGCCTGCAGGTACACCCGGTAGGTGTCGGGGTAGAGGAACGGGAATCGGGTGCCCTGCACGCCGCCGGTCTGGCACGGCACCTGGACGCCCGCGCCCGGGTACAGGTCGTTCTGCGCCGAGTCCCGCAGCTGCACCGTCACCGAGGTGATGCCCGCCTGCGCGCAGTCCACCTGCGTCACGCCGTTGTTGAAGGTCCACTTCATCGGCAGCGCCCCCACGCCCCAGTCGAAGGTGAACTCGTTGTCGGTGGTGCCGCCGGCCACGACGGTGAAGGTCGAGACCTTCCGGTAGTAATAGAAGTTGTTGATGTCGCGGGCCGCGAGGTCGACCGTGTGCGTCCCCACCGTCAGGTTCGGAAAGATGACGCCCGGGATCGCCGGGTTCGCGCGGATGTCGCCGTCGGCGCAGTTGAACTCCTGGCCCACGGTGTCCCCGTCGACGCGGATCAGCACCGCGACGATGGGCCCCTCGGCCTGGTTGCACGTCGGCTGCTGCGCGGCGCTCGACGGCGGGAAGCGCCAGGTGATGGCTGCGGCCCCGGGCGCATTCGGCGACGGCGCGAGATCGACGGTGACGGTGACGTTGCCGTCCACCACGAACGAGCCGCTCGCCTCGTAGAGCACCGCGCCCGCGTTGTTCCGGCCCTGGATCGAGTAGCTGTAGGTGCCGGCGCGGAAGTTCAGCAGCGTGATGCCCGCCGTGCCCTGCGTGACGCACGGGTAGACGCCACCGTTCTGCAGCGTCTGGCCGGGGATCTGAATGGTGACCTGCGTCACGTTGGGGACCAGCGCGCACTGCCGGCCGTTGAACGACCACAGGAACGTCACGTCGCCGCGCGACGCGCCGTTGGTGACGCACACGCAACCGCTCGCGCTCATGACCGCCACTGCAGCCGCCGCCATCGACAGGAACCGGACTCTTGCGCTCATGGTTTCCTCGGAGAGGGAAGTTGTCGGCAGTGACGGCGGCGAGTCTTCCCTATTCAGCGCGGAGCGCCAACTCCTCGATTCCACAGGGAACGTTCCTTGATGGAGCGCGACGTGGGTGTTACGTCCACGGGCTCATGCTCGCTGCCATCAACTACGTCGACGTGCTCAAGAGCGCGTCGGGGATCGAGCTCGCGGTGCTCCTGCTGCTGGCCGCGGCCTCGGCGTACTCGTGGGCCCTCATCGCGATGAAGGCGCTGCAGCTGCGCAAGGCGCGCGGCGAGTCGGTCACCTTCCTCGACACCTTCTGGAAAGCGAGCCGCCTGGACGCCATCTACACGGCGGCGCAGAAGCTCGAGGCGTCACCCATCTCCCGCGTGTTCCGGGCCGGGTACGAGGAGCTGTCGAAGCTGGCCCAGCAGAAGGCCGGCAACGAGGGCGCGATGAGCGAGAAGCTCGGCGGCATCGAGAACGTCGAGCGCGCGCTGAACCGCGCCGCGCTGGCGGAGATCACGACGCTGGAGGCGCACATCGCCTTCCTGGGCACCGTGGGGAGCACCGCGCCCTTCGTCGGGTTGTTCGGCACGGTGATGGGCATCCTCGGGGCGTTCAACGAGATCGCGGAGAAGGGCAACGCGACAATCGCCACCGTGGCGGCGCCGATCGGCAACGCGCTGCTCGCGACGGCCGCCGGCCTGTTCGCGGCGATCCCCGCGGTGATCGCGTACAACTCGTTCGTCTCGCGCATCAAGGTATTCGACACGGAGATGTCGAGCTTCAGCCACGACTTCCTCAACATCGTGAAGCGGCACTTCTTCAAGTAGGCGCGAACCATGGGCATGTCAGCGGGACGCGGCGCACCGGGCCGCACCACGATGAGCGAGATCAACGTCACCCCGATGGTGGACGTGATGCTCGTGCTGCTCATCATCTTCATGGTGACGGCGCCCCTCATCCAGCAAGGCGTGAAGGTGAACCTGCCCGAGACGAAGGCCGCGCCCGTCGAGTCCACCGACAAGAAGCTCGTGGTGTCCGTCGACGCGCAGAAGCGCGTCTTCATCGGCGACGCCGAGGTGCCGCTCGCCGAACTCGAAGAGAAGCTCAAGGCCAACGCGAAGGCCCAGACGGACAAGGAGCTGTACCTCCACGCCGACCGCGACCTGCCGTACGGCATCGTGGTGGACGTGATGGCCGCGGCCCAGCGCGCCGGCGTCACCAACGTGGGCATGATCACGGACCCGATGGGGGCCGGCCGGGCGTCGAAGGACGAAAGGAAGAAGTAGGAGCGTTCCAGAGCCGAGACACGATGGAAGCCCAGGCGTCGTCCTACAGCCTCCTGCGCCCCCGCCCGTCGGGCCTGCTGCCCTTCGTCTTGCTGTCCATCGTCGGCCACGTGCTCCTCACCGCGGGCGGGCTGGCGCTGTCCTGGGTGTTCGCGGGCCCGAAGGTGGACCTCGAGCAGAAGCCCATCAAGGCCTCGCTGGTGCGCCTGGGGAAGAAGCGCGACGAGAAGCTGCTGCCCCGCAAGGAAGAGCCGCCACCGCCCCCGCCGCCCAGGGCCGCTGAGGTGCCCGTGCCCGCGCCCGCCCCGCCCGACAAGGCGGTGAAGATCCCGTCGAAGGACGCGAAGCCCGAGAA
The DNA here is from genome assembly GCA_040755835.1 of Myxococcota bacterium. Lineage (GTDB taxonomy): Bacteria > Myxococcota > Myxococcia > Myxococcales > Myxococcaceae > JADLDB01. The sequence goes on along the minus strand of JBFMAB010000043.1, from coordinate 9,127 downwards.
GCCCGTCGACGCGAAGAAGACGCTGTTCGACGCGTTCAGCAAGGCCGGCAGACAGGAGGAGCTCGAGGGCGACCCGGAAGGCGACCCGAACGGCGACTCCGCCGTGCAGGAAGGTGAGCGCTACTTCGGCCTGCTCAAGTCGGTGGTGCAGCGCAACTACGACGTGTCCGACACCATCCCCGAGGCCGAGCGCCGCACGCTGAAGGCCGAGGTGGCGCTGTACATCGGCGCGGGCGGCGAGCTCATCGACGTGAAGCTGTCGAAGCCGTCCGGCAACGACCTGTTCGACTCGGCCGTCGTCGGCGCGGTGAAGAAGGCCTCGCCCTTCGCGCCGCCGCCGCCGCACCTCGCGGAGTCCCTGAAGAAGCAGGGGGTCGCGATCGTCTTCCGTGCGACCAACTGACATTCGTTCTAAAGGGGGTGCCATGTCCCGACTGCTCCTCGCCGCGCTCTGCCTGCCGTCCGTCGCCGTCGCGCAGCAGACCGTCATCGAGATCAACCAGGCCAACTTCCGCCCGATGCCGCTGGCGATCGCCGCGCCGATGGCCCAGGACGACGCCGCGAAGAAGGCGGCCGCCGAGTTCGACAGCGCGTTGCTCTACGACTTCAGCGCGTGCGGGCTGTTCCAGGTGCTCGACCGCAAGGGCTACCTCGCCGACCCGAAGGAAGGTGTCACGGCCGGCTCGATCGCCTTCAACCGCTGGAGCGACATCGGCGCCGAGTCGCTGGTGAAGACGCAGCTGTCGGCCGACGGCGACACGGTGCGCGCGGATCTGCGGCTCTTCGCGGTGGGCGCGGGCCGCGAGGAGCTCAAGGTGAGCGACTCCGCCCCGGCGGGCAACGTGCGGCGGCTGGCGCACAAGCTGGCCAACGCGGTGTACCGCTTCTACACGCGCGAGACGGGCCCCTTCGAGACGCGCATCGCGTACTCGCGGAAGTCGGCGCAGGGCCGCGACATCTACGTGGCCGACTGGGACGGGAAGAACGCCCAGCGCATCACCAACGAGGGCGTCAACGTGTTGCCCGCGCTCTTGCCCGGCGGGGTGGCCTTCACGTCGTACCGGCAGAAGAAGCCGTTCCTCTTCGTATCCCGCGGGGGCGGCGAGCCGACGCTGCTCCTCGCCAGGGGCTCCATGGTGACCGGCGCGGCCTTCTCCCCCGACGGCAAGAAGCTCGCGGTCTCGGTGTCCGAAGGCGAGAACGCGGAGATCTACGTCGCCAACGCCGACGGCTCCGACGCGAAGAAGGTGACGGACACCAGGTTCTTCCTCAACACCAGCCCGACCTGGTCGCCCGACTCGAAGAAGCTGGCCTTCGTGTCGAACCGCGCGGGCACCCCGCAGATCTACGTGATGGGCGCGGACGGCTCGGGCGTGAAGCGGCTCACCTTCCAGGGCAACTACAACACCACGCCGGCCTGGAGCCCGCGCGGCGACGTCATCGCCTTCACCGCGCGCGACGAGCGCAACGCGTTCGACCTCTTCACCATCAACGTGGAGACCGGGAAGATCGTCCGCCTCACGCAGGACGCGAAGAACAACGAGGAGCCCGCCTTCTCGCCGTCGGGGCGCCTCATCCTCTTCACCTCGACGCGCACCGGCACCCGACAGCTGCACGTGATGACGGCCGACGGGAACAACCAGGTCGCGCTGCCCACCGACAAGGGCGACTTCGCCACGCCCGACTGGGCCGAGTAGCGCGCGCTTCAGTGCGCCGAGAAGAAGCGCCACGCTTCTTCCGACGCCGAGAAGTCCTTCGCGGTCTTGCCGATCCAGGACTCCGGCAGGTACTGCCAGCCGCTCGGCCAGGTGTGCCCGCCGTTCTCCACCGCGTAGAGCTCGACGTGCACGCCGCCCTGACACCCGGACCAGCGGAGGCGGGAGGTGCGCGTGCCGTCGTCGGGCGCGGTGTCGGGCAGCCATTCCACCACTGGCTCGGCCTCGCAGCCGAACCGCGTCGCGAAGAAGCGCGCGCTCGCGTCGGCCGAGAGGATCTCCCCGTTCCTCCGCGCCACCTGCCCGCCGGCGAAGGGCACCAGCGGATCCTTCGTGCCCATGATGAGCGCGAGCGGCACCGGGCGCGACGGCGCGCAGTCCTTCGACAGCTTCGTCGACAGGTCCCCGGCCACCGCCACGGCGCCCGCCAGTTTGTCGGCGGCGCGGCAGACGAGCGTCACCGTCATGAAGGCGCCGTTCGACATGCCCGTCACGAAGACGCGCCGCGGATCGCTGCCCCTCGCCACGAAGTCGTCGATGAGCGCGGTGAGGAACGCGACGTCGTCGACGCCCTGCTCCGCCGCCGGACCTTCGTCGCGCCCGTCATGCCAGGAGTCGCCGACGCCGTCGGGGAACACCACGGTGAAGCCTTCGCGCCTGGCGATGGCGGTGAAGCCACTCAGGCGCTCCATGCCCTTCCCGTCTCCGCCGCGACCGTGCAGCGCCAGCACCAGCGGCGCGCCGTGCTTGCCCGGACCCCACCAGGCGTACGTGCGCGTGCGCCCGCCGGACTCGAGCGAGCCCTCCTTCAGATTGGGATCGACCTTCGGCCGCGCGTGCGCACAGCCGGACAGCACCGCGGCGAGAATCACGAGGAGCGCGCGCATGCGCTCCAAGCGTCGCACACGGACGACTACTCGCGCATCAGCGCGGCGCCCCAGTGGAAGCCGGCGCCCAGCCCGCAGAAGGCGACCAGGTCACCCGGCTTGATGCGCCCGGCCTTCTTGCACTCGTCGTAGGCGATGGGGATCGTCGCGGCCGTCGTGTTCCCGAAGCGCTGGATGTTGTTGTACACGCGCTCGTCCGGCAGCTTGAGGGCCTTCTGAACGCCCTCGCTGATGCGCAGGTTCGCCTGGTGCGGGATGAGCAGGTGCACGTCGTCGATGGTGACGCCCACCTTCTGGCAGGTCTCCAGCACCGCCTCTGGCATCTTGGTGACGGCCATCTTGAAGACCTGCCGGCCCTCCATCACCGGAACGAAGCGCCCTTCGCGAACGTGGTCCTCGCTGAAGTACGGGCGGTAGGCGAAGCCGGCGGACGGCACGTAGAGCGCCTCCACGTCCTTGCCCGCCGAGTGCAGCGAGAAGCCGAGCAACCCGCGCTTCGGATCGTCGGTCGGCCCCATGCACACCGCGCCGGCGGCGTCGCCGAAGAGCACCAGCAGGTGGCGGAACTTCGAGTTCCACTCCTTCTCCTGGTCGGAGATGGGCTCGTTCGAGCGGCCCATGACGACGTCCCAACCGTGCTTCGAGAACGGCATGAAGCCCGAGTGGATCTCCGCGCCGACGAACAACAGCTTCTTCGCCGCGCCCGCGCGGATGAGCGCGTCGCACACCTGCAGGCCGTACACGAAGCCCGAGCACTGCTGACGAATGTCCAGCGCGGGGATGTTGCCGATGCCCAGCTTCGCCTGCAGCAGGCTGCCGATGCCCGGGAAGTAGTAGTCCGGCGTCATCGTCGCCGCGACGATGTAGTCGACGTCCTCGGCCTTCCAGCCGGCGTCATCGAGCGCCTTCTTCGCCGCGCCCACGCCGAGGTCGCTCGTCGCCGTGCCTTCGTTGACGAAGTAGCGCTGCTGGATGCCGGAGCGCTCGCGGATCCACGCGTCGGTGGTGTCGCAGACCATCTGCATGCGCTCGTTGGGAACGACCGTCTCGCCCGTCACGAAGCCCGAGCCGTAGATGCGGGAATACGCCTGCGTCATGCGGTGCCTCTCCTCGGCAAAAACGAGCGCGCCTTGTTACCCGCCGAGGTCTGGGCCGACAAGAAGTGGTGACCGACACGTTGCGTCATCGGTGCGTAGTCCGCTTCGCAGTGAAACCTTCGACGTGAAACGCGCTGCGCGCGCCGCTTGCATGACCCTGGCGCATGAGGCTGCGACGTGGACGCGCGACCACGGTGCGGGAGGACACCCGGGAGGGGAGCGTGGGCGCGCAGGTGGATTCGATGCTGGCGCTGTGCGGCGTGCGAGCCGACGCCGGCCAGGTGCTGGTGGTGCTGCGCGACGAGGAGGTGCTGGGCGTGGGCGTCTTGCGCCTCGACGGCCTCGACGCGGAGATCGTCGCGCTCGTCACCGACGCCAACCACCGGCACCGCGGCGTCGGCCGGCAGCTCGTGCGGGAGATGGCGCGGCGGGCGCGACGCGCCGGGTGTGGCCGGCTGCGCGTACGCCTGAGCCGGACCGACGACGCCACCGCCACCTTCTTCCGCGCCCTGGGCTTCGACGACACGCACATCGCGCTCGACCTCGCGCTGTGATCGGTCGGACCCGCGCGCCAACTGCCGTGGCCGTGGCGCCGGGCTTGCCGCAGACTCCCGCACCGTGCGCGACGCCTTCACCCTCGACCCCGGCATCACCTTCCTGAACCACGGCAGCTTCGGCGCGTGCCCGCGCGTCGTGCAGGAACGCCAGCAGCAGCTGCGCGCGCAGCTGGAGAGCGAGCCCGTGCGTTTCATGACGCGCGCGCTGGAGCCGCTGCTCGACGCCGCGCGCGCCCGCCTCGCTGCCTTCGTCGGCGCGCGAGCCACGGATCTCGCCTTCGTCCCCAACGCCACCACCGGCGTCAACGCGGTGCTGCGCAGCCTGCGCTTCGAGCCCGGCGACGAGCTCGTCACCACCAACCACGGCTACAACGCCTGTACCAACGCGCTGCGCTTCGTCGCCGAGCGCTCCGGCGCAACGGTGATCGTCGCCCAGGTGCCGTTCCCGCTCGCCGACGAGCGAGCCGCGGTGGACGCAGTGCTGGCCGCCGTGACGCCGCGGACGAAGCTGGTGCTGCTGGACCAGGTGACCAGTCCCACCGCGCTGGTGCTGCCCGTCGCGACGTTGGTGGCGACGCTGGAGGGCCGCGGCATCCGAGTGCTGGTGGACGCCGCGCACGCGCCGGGCATGGTGCCGCTGGCGCTCGACGCCACCGGCGCGAGCTACACCACCGGCAACCTCCACAAGTGGGTCTGCGCGCCCAAGGGCGCCGCCTTCCTGCACGTGCGCCGCGATCGCCAGGCCGAGGTCCGGCCGGCCGTCATCAGCCACGGGGCCAACTCGCCGCGCACCGATCGCTCGCGCTTCCACCTGGAGTTCGACTGGACCGGCACGGACGACCCGACGCCGGCGCTCTGCGTGCCCGCCACGCTGGACGCGATGGCCGCGATGCACCCGGGCGGCTGGCCAGGTCTCATGCGGTCGAACCGCGAGGCGGCCACCGCGGCCGGCGAGGTGCTGGCCGGCGCCTTCCCCGACTTCGGTGGCGCGCGCAGCCTCCCGGGCGCGTCGATGGTCAGCGTGGAGGTGCCGCTCGCCGCCGACGGCCTGCAGGACCGGCTCTTCTTCGAGCACCGCATCGAGGTGCCGGTCATTCGCTTCGCGGGGAAGACGCTGGTGCGCGTCTCGATGCAGGTGCACACCACGCTGGACGACGTCGCGAAGCTCGCTCGCCTTCTGCCGCGGCTCGGGTAGGTTCCCCGGTTCATCGTGAGCCGCTACGCCGCCATCGACGTCGGGACCAACTCCGTCCTCCTGCTGGTCGCCGAGCGCACCGCGGCCGGCCGCTTCGAGGCCGTGCTCGAGCGCGCGGAGATCACCCGCCTGGGCCGCGGCGTGGACCAGTCGAGGCGCCTCCGCCCCGAAGCCATCGAGGACACTCTGGCCGTGCTGGAGGCCTACGTGTCCGAGGCCCGCGAGCTGGGCGCGAAGGACATCGTGGTGTCCGCCACCAGCGCGGCGCGCGACGCGGAGAACGGCCGCGAGTTCCTCGACGGCGCGAAGGCGCGCTGCGGCGTCAGCGTGGAGATCATCTCCGGCGACGAGGAGGCGCGCCTGTCCTTTGCCTCGGCCTTCGCCGACTTCGGCGGCAAAGGCCCGCTGGTGGTGCTGGACATCGGCGGCGGCTCGACCGAGTTCGTCTTCGGCGACGGCGGCGGCAACGTGTCCTTCCGGAGGAGCTTCGACGTCGGCAGCGTGCGCCTCACCGAGCGGCACGTGCACGCGGATCCGCCGACGGCCGACGAGCTGACTCGCATCTCCGTGGCGCTGAAAGAGACGTTCACCGCGGTACCGCCGCCGCGGCCGGGTACGCGCCTCGTCGCGGTGGCCGGCACCGCCACCACCCTCTGCGCCGTGGCCCGCGGCATCGAGCCGTACGACGCGGCGCGGGTGCACGGCGCGGTGCTGACGCGCGCCGAGGTGGAGCAGACGGTCGATCGCCTCGCGGCGCTGCCGCTGGGGCTGCGCCGCACGGTGCCGGGCCTCGAGCCCAGGCGCGCCGACGTCATCGTGGCCGGCGGACTCGTGCTGCGCGCCGCGATGGACGCGCTCGACGCGGCGGAGGTGACGATCAGCGATCGCGGCCTGCGCTGGGGCCTGCTGGTGGACCGCTTCTCGGCTCGCCCATGACCGCTCCGCAGCCCGGCCCCCCCCCGCCAGCTGGTGCGCCCGCCCGGGCCGCGGCGCCAGGCGCCACCTTCGCCCTCGCCGTCCTCACGGCGATGAACATGTTGAACTACGTCGACCGCTGGGTACCGTCGGCGGTGAAGGACCTGTTCAAGCACGACCTCTCGCTGAGCGACGCGCAGACCAGCTGGCCCCTGTCCGCCTTCATCATCGTCTACATGCTGGCGAGCCCCGCCTTCGGTGCGCTGGCCGAGACGCGGAGCCGCCGCGTGTTGATCGCGTTCGGCGTCGCCGCCTGGTCACTGGCCACCGCCGCCGCCGCTTTCGCGACCGGCTTCGGCTCGCTGCTCATCGCCCGCGCCGCCGTCGGCATCGGCGAGGCGGCCTACGCGACCCTCGCGCCGGCGGTGCTGGCGGACTTCTACCCGCCCGAGCGCCGCAACCGGATCTTCACCCTCTTCTACGTGGCCACGCCCGTTGGCTCGGCGATCGGCTTCGTGCTGGGCGGCTTCCTCGGCGAGCACTTCGGGTGGCGCACCGCCTTCCTGGCGGTCGGCCTGCCGGGGCTGCTGGTCGCCGCGCTCGCCCTGCTCATGAAGGAGCCCGTGCGTGGGGCCTTCGACGACGCGCCGCCGAAGCCCGCCTCCTGGGGCGCCGCCCTTCGATCTCTGGCGAAGAACCGCGTCTACGTCATCACCCTGGTCGGCTACACCGCCGTCACTTTCGCGACCGGCGGCATCGCGGACTGGTTCCCCACCTTCCTCTCGCGGCTGCGCGGCATGCCCCTGTCCCAGGCCGACCTGGCGATCGGCGTGTCCGCGGTGGTGGGTGGGCTCGTGGGGACGGGCGCCGGCGGCTGGGCCGCCGACAGGCTGGCGAAGCTGACGCGGCAGCCGTACCTCGCCATCTCGGGGCTGGCGATGCTCCCCGCCCTGGCGCTGACGGTGGTCGCGCTGTTCGTCGCGCACGCGCCGCTCGCCATCGTCGCGGCGGTACTGACCGCGCAGGTCTTCCTCTGGGCCTACAACGCGCCGGTGAACGCGCTCATCGTCAACAGCGTCGAGCCTGGCCTGCGCGCGCGGGCCTTCGGCCTGTCGATCCTCGCGATTCACCTGCTCGGTGACGTGCTCTCGCCGCCGCTCATCGGGCTCGTGTCGGATGAGACGGGCAGCCTCGAGCTGGCGCTGGTGATGGTGCCGGTCGCGGTCGCGCTCGGCGGCGCCGTGTGGCTGTTCGGTTGGAGGAAGCTGCCGGAGGCTCCCGCCTCGCCGTCATGACGACGACGAGCGCCTCGCCTCCACCTTCGGCCTGAGCTCGTCAGCCAGCCGCTGGATCTCCTCCGACAGCCGGTCTCCCTCGGCGATGAGGTGCTCCCGGAGCCGCGAGCGGCTGCCCAGCCGCACGAAGGCGATGAGATCGTTCCACGCCGCCCGCCGCCGCTCGAGGAAGTAGCGGGTGAACATCGCCAGCGGCAACGCCCCCACCATCACCACCACCATCCCGCCGGCGCCCCAGAGCGCCCAGCCGGCCGCCGACAACAGCGTCCACCACAGCGGCACCATCACCAGCGCCGAGACGAACTTGAGCGTCGCCTTGCGATCGCGCGACACGGGCACGACCGAGGCGAACAAGCGCAAGAAGAGGAACGGAGCGGCGAACAGCACCATGCCCAGCGCGAAGAGCGGGAAGCCCAGCACCAGCGCCGCGAGGTTGCGCGCCACGAAGAGGCCGAGGCTGCGCCGCTGGAAGTGCAGCGTGAGATCCTTCGGATCCGCGCGCACGGTCTCGAGGCGCGCCCGGTACGACAGCACGTCCTCCTTCACCTCGTCGAAGCGCTCGGGGTCGACGCTCCGGAGAATGCCCGCGCCGGTCGCGATCATCCGCAGGCGCTCCGGGTCCTTCTCGCGGTAGCCGTTGCGCAACGCGAACAGCTGGTCGGCCGTCTCGATGAGCGCGAGGTCCTCCCAGGTCTCCAGGTTGATGGTCAGGTTCCGCAGCGCGTCGCCCACCCTGGCGGTGAGGCCGAGCACCCAGTCCACCTCGGCCTCGCCGCTGACGTCCTGCGGCAGCGCCGGCACCAGGATCGGCTCGCCCACCTCGATGTGTACACGGCTGCGGAAGCGGTGCTTCTGCGCGTAGGTCAGCCCGATGGGAATGATGCGCAGCGCGGTGCCCTTGCGGGCGACGCGCAGCGCGATGCGGGCGCACCCGGTCTTGATGTCCGACAGCTGCGGCGCGGAGTGCGACTTCCCTTCCGGGAAGATGGTGATCGCCTTGCCCTCGGCCAGCGCGCTCGCCGCCGCGTCCAGCGTGCCGTCGTTCTTCGCCATCAACCCTGGGTGATCCTGCTTCCGGTACACCGGCAGCGCGCCCAGCCCCTTGAGCAGCCAGCCCAGCACCGGCGCGCGGAACAGCGGCTCGCGCGCGAGGAACGTCACCTGGCGATCGGTGATAACGAAGACCAGCGCCGGGTCGATGAGACTGTTGGGGTGGTTGCCGACGAACATCACCGGCCCCGACAGGTCGCTCACGTGGCGCACCACCTCCACCCGGTAGAAGAGGTTGAGCGCGAAGGCGACGATGCCGCGAACGAGCCGGTAGAGCACCAGCGACGAAGCCTAGCAGGGTGTTGAGAAACGCCGGTCAGCGAGGCCGGCATCGTTGTTCGTGAGATTCATGACTCGTTCGCTTCGTTGCTTCGCGGTCCGTTCGGCCTGCGGACCGCGGTCGGTTGCCGGTTCAG
>JBFMAB010000042.1:0-56071 GCA_040755835.1 Myxococcota bacterium | reverse complement strand
CCCACACCACTTCGACGGCCGCGACCGCGAACGCCTCGCCCGGGGCCTCGTTCGTCGCCTCCGCAGCCTCGGCTACGACGTGCCCGTCCCGACGCTTGCGTAAGCTCCCGCCTGTTTCACCTGACCTGACGGCGCCTTCTCGCGGCCCGTCCGCCCCGGTCGCGCCCGGGCCTGGCGCGTCGGGGATGCTCCGTCGCCGCCCCGCGGCTGATCGACGCCGCCTCTCTCCCGCGCGCGGCGCAATCGCCGGCGCTCGAAGCGAAGGCGACGGCGCTCACCGCGATGTCGACAGCGCCCAAACGAAGGGGGAAAGGCTCCATTCCCCTTCCTCGACGCGCCCAACGCCCCGCCACCTCGTTTCCCGACGGCTCCGCGTTGCCGGCGGGGACGAGGCACCTCTGGGGTGTGGCAGGTCGGATGATGGCGTGCGGGTCAGCGCGCGAGCCGGTGACCGACGATGGCGGCGAACACGCGCTCGACCGCCGCGGGCTCGAGGCCCAGCGCCTCGGCGCGGCGGGCGAGGCGCGCGCGCAGGTCGGCTTCCCGTGCCGGATCTCGCTGCGCGACGCCGTGCGCCGCCTTCCATGCCCACAGCGCGTCCACCACCCGCGCGCGCTCGGCGAGGAGCGCGAGGAGACGATCGTCGACGTCGTCGATGACGGCGCGCAGGCGGGCGAGCTCGTCCGGAGGCGTGCTCATGGCGTCGGGCTCCCCTGGACGGAGAAGGTGCGCATGGTGCCGGCGGTGACGCCGAACTGCTCGTGCGCCTCGAGCGTGCGGAACAGCTCGGTGGCGGTCAACTGCCCGTCCAGCAGCGCGCGCCACGCGGCGAGCACGGTGGCGCAGGTGCGCCGGTCCTCCCAGACGAACTCCGCGCGGAAGCGGCGCACCCCCGCCTTCACCAGCCGCGGCACCGCGCGCGCCGCGCTCTGCGCCTGCGCGTTGAAGACGGTGTTGCGGCACGCCCAGTCCACCACCACCGGGTGCTCGCGGCCCTCGCGGTCCTTCAGCGCCACCTGGTGCCGCTCGCAGGGCCGCCCGCAGGTGCGGAAGTCGCGCCCGTGGCTCAGCGTGTGCGCGTAGACGCAGTGCTCGGTGTGGAACGTGGGGATGTGGTGGTGCACCGCGACCGTGAAGCGCTCGGCCGGCACGTGCGCGAGCAGCGCGTGCAGCTGCGCCTCGTCGAGGTCGTGCGCGGCCGTCAGCGTGTCGCAGCCGAGCGCCAGCAGGTGGTGCGCGGTGACGGAGTTGGTGACGTTCAACGAGAAGTCGCCGTGCACCAGCGGCCGCGTCGCGTCGGGCTGACGGGAGAAGTGCACCAGCCCGCCCCAGTGCCGCACCAGCACGCCGTCGGGCGAGAGGCGCGCGAGGCGCTCGTCGACGCCGGCCTCGCCGGGCTTCTGGATGCGCGTGGTGGCGACCGTCACCCGAAGGCCCGCGCCGCGCGCCCGCGCCACGGCCTGCGCGAGGCTGTTGAGCTCCATCCAGTCCAGCTCCACCTCGGGCAGCCCGGCCTCGATGACGGCCTCGAGCTGCGCGGCGGTGCGGACGAGCGGGAGGAGCGTGGGCGCGGTGGGCGGCGCATACGGGCGGCGCGCGTGGAGGGCGCTCGCCTCGGCGAGCACCCTGGGCGTCACCGGAGCCGGAACGACGGCATGGCGCGCGGCGGCCAGCACCTTCGGCTCCAGCGCGTCCACCAGCTTCCGGCGCAGGCCTTTCAGCGCCGACACCGGCACGTGCAGGCCCGCGCCGAGGCCGTCGAGGTCCACCGCCTCGAGGCGGAACGGCGTGCCGCCCAGCGCGCCCAGCTTCTGCGACAGCACCTCGATGCCGAGGCCCGCGCCGGAGGCCTTCGCGAGGCGCTCCTCGGTCTCGCCCTCCACCGCCGCGCCGCGCCCCGCCGGGCCGAGCGCCTCGAGGCGGGCGTGGAGGGGCTGGCCCTCCGCGCCGCGCACCACGAGGCGCGCGCCGATGCGGCCGGGCACGCCGCGCCGGCCCTCCTCCACGGCGGCCTTCGCGTCGGCGGCGAGGCGCGGATCCGCGGACAGGTACACCGCATGGCCGCGCTGCACGCGCGCGAGGTCGGGCCCCGGGCGCCCGAAGCGCAGCCACCAGCCGTCGTGCGTCGCCTCTACGCCGAACAGCGGGCCGCCGGGCTCCTCGGCCTCGGGGTGGCCGGTGTCGAAGCCGACGCCGCAGCCGGGCACCGGCTCGGGCACCGCGAGCGGCACACCGCGCGCGTCCACCGCCGACGCGCCGGCGATGGCGGGCAACGGCGACTTCACCTCGCCCTGCGGGCCCGCGCCGTCGGCCAGCGCGACGCCGCCAAAGGCGTGGCGCTCACCGCGGCGCACGCGCACCGCGTTGCCCTTCACCTCCACCACCTCGCCGAGCAGCGCGCCGCGGTGCTTGGGGAAGCGGCCCTCGACGAGGCTCTGGTGATCGCTGCCGGCGAGGAAGCCATCGGAGAAGCCGCGCGAGTACGCGACCGCCATGCGGCCGAGATCCGCCTGGAGCGCGCGCTGCGCCTCGGCGGTGCCGTCCTGCTTGCGGGCGATGGCCTCGCGCCAGCGGCGGTAGCCCTCGACGGCGCTCATCACGTACGCCGGGCCCTTCAAGCGGCCTTCGATCTTCAGCGACGCCACGCCGATGTCGGCCAGTTCGGCCACCGCGCGCACGCCGGCGAGGTCGAGGGGGCTGAGCAGGTACGCCACGTCACCCAGCGGCCGCACGCGTCCGTCCACCACCAGCTCGTACGGCAGCCGGCACGACTGCGCGCACTGCCCGCGGTTCGCCGAGCGGCCGCCCCACGCCTCGGAGGTGAGGCACTGGCCGCTCCAGGACATGCACAAAGCGCCGTGGATGAAGACCTCGAGCTCGAGCGGCGTGCCTTGGGCGAAGGTGCGGATCTCCGCGACGGACAGCTCGCGCGGCACCACCACGCGGGTGACACCCAGCGCGCGCGCGAACTCCGCGCCCTCGGGGCTGGAGATGGTCATCTGCGTCGAGGCGTGCACCTCCATGGTGGGCGCGAGCGCGCGGGCGAGCAGGGCCACCGCCGGATCCTGCACGATGACGGCGTCGACGCCGGCGGCGGCGCAGGTGCGTAGCAGGCGCTCCAGCACCGGCAGCTCGTCCTCGAAGACGACGGTGTTCAGCGTGACGTACGCGCGCGCGCCGGCGCGGTGCACCTGGTCGACGATCGCCGGCAGCGTCTCGGCGGAGAAGTTCGCGGCGCGGGCGCGCGCGTTGAGGCCTTCGTCGAGGCCGAAGTAGACGGCGTCCGCCTGCGCGGCGAGGGCGGCGGCGAGGCTGTCGGCGTCCCCGGCGGGAGCGAGGATCTCGGGCAGGCGGCGGGTCGTCATCGGAGGCGGCGAGGGACTCCTACCGGGCCCGCGCCGGCCACGTCCAGCGCACGACGAACGCCGCCAGGACGGAACACGCGAGCGCATCGAGGGTGGAGACGCCGGAGCGCGCGGCACCAACCCAGGCGACGAGGCCTGTCACCCGCTCGAGGGCGCCGCTCGCCACGCGTGGCGCGCTGGCGGGACCTGGACTGGCGAGGCAACCGCCGCCGCGGTAGGCGGGAGGCGCTTCGCGATGAAGCTCGATCTCGCCTCCCTGGGTCCGATGACCGTGCTGGACGAGCGCGGCCAGCCCGTCGCGATGGCGTCGCTCTGGCGCGAGCGGCCGGCGGTGCTGGTCTGGCTCCGGCACTTCGGCTGACTCTTCTGCCGCGAGCAGGTGGCCGGGTTCCGGTCACGACAGGACGAGCTGAAGGCCCTGGGCGTCACGCTGGCGTTCATCGGCAACGGCACGCCGGCGATGGCGGAGGACTTCAAACAGTCGCTCGGGCTGGAGGTGCCGGTCTTCACCGATCCCTCGCGCCGCACCTACGCGCAGCTGGGCTTCAAGCGCGGCCCGCTGAGTGTCGTGTCGCCGGGGGTGCTCGCCTCGGCGGTGCGGGCGTGGCGGGCCGGCTTTCGCCAGACGAAGACGCAGGGCGACCCGGTGCAGCAGGGCGGGGTGGTGGTGGTGCGCGCGGGCGGCGCGGCGGAGTACGGCTTCGCGTCGGCGGCGGCAGGCGATCACCCGCCGCTGGACGTGGTGATGGACGCGGCCCGGCGCGCGGCGCGCTGAAACGGGCTCTGCGCTCGTGGCCTCGGCCTGCCCCGCGGCTGGAGGTGGTGACGCGGCCCGCGGAGTCCATCGCGGCGTGCGGAGGCCAGGCTGTCCGAAGCGGAACTCTTGTCCTCCAGGCGGTGCAGACCGCGTCTGCCCTGCGCGCCCACGCAGGGCACGAGGCACCGGCCGGGCCCCCATGACGCGGCGTTCCACAATCGGCTAAGCCGTTGGCCGTAGGGGCGTGGCGATGCATCGACGCGAGCGGCGCAGGCACATCGCGGCGTTGGGCCTGTCGCTCGTGGCGCACGGGCTGGTCGTGGCGTGGCTGCTTCACCGAGCCACCGCGCCGACGCCGGCCACGTCGCAGCCGTCTCGCGTGCGCCTGGTGTGGATGGACGCGGCAGCGCCATCGGCGTCGCCGCTCCTTTCACCCCCCGCGGATGAGGCGGCGACCAGCCCTCCGACGACGGCCGCGGCGGGTGGAGCGAGCGCCGACGCGGCCCGGAGCGCGGCCGCCGCTGCGAACGAGACCGATGGCGCCTCGACGACGGATGCGAGCGCGAAGGGCGGCGCCGGGGCGAGCGCGCGCACGACGGGTGTCACCCCGACGAGCGATGTGGCCGGGAAGGCCGCTCCGACGTCGAGCGCGACCGGGAAGTCCGGCGCGGCAGCGCCCGCGGACGAGGCGAGCAAGCAGGGCGCGGCGACCGCGACGGGTGGCAGCGCTACGCGCACCGCCTTGCGCGACGGAGCAGCCTCGCTCGACGGGCCGCGCGCGCTCGAACTGCTGCCCGGCGCCGACGTGTTGGGCCCGCCCGGCGAGTCCGGCGCGACGCCGGGCGGCCGCACGCTGTACCCAAGCGACCTCCCCGGCGCCGACGAGCTGCTCGCCGAGGAGACGGCCCGCGTGCACGATCGCGTCGACGGGTGGATTCGCGGCGCGGTGGCGGCGGCGCGCGTGCGCGGCGGCCTGCCGGATCCCGCCTACGGGGCGCTCGGCGCGGCGCTGCGCGACGCCACGCGCGAGGTGCCGAAGTTCATCGACACCAACTCGCCGAAGGAGGTCGGCGCCGCCTTCGTCGAGAGCTGGCAGGCCGGCGCGGCGAAGTACGGCGCCACCGGCGCGCTGTACGCGGAGCCCGAGGGCCGCGTCGAGGCCATCGAGAAGCCGTCGGCCCTCGCGGAGGCGGCCTCCCGCGGCAGCCCCGACGGCATCGCGCTGTCGCAGTTCTTCGCCGCGGGCGCGCGGCTGCAGGAGTTCGCCGACGGGCGGGCGGGCGCCGAGCTGTACGCCCTGGTGGAGATCCGCCAGCAGGGCTCCGGCGCGGTGGACTCTGTGACGCTCCTGCGGCCCAGCGGCGTCCTGCCCTTCGACCGCTGGGTGCGCGAGCGGGCGACCACCGTCGCGAGCGGCTTCGCTGGCGACGCCGGAGGCCGCGCGAAGCCGTACCGCAGCCTGTGGCGCTTCGACGGCATCGTCACCTTCCGCCGCAAGCTGAAGCTGAGCGAGCTCGATGCGCGCGCCGCCGTGGGCATGATGTCGATGGCGGCGCTCAGCCTGCTGTCGGGCGTCGGCCACACCACGCCTCCGCAGCCCAACAGCGAGCCGAGAGATCTCGGCTCCCGCGTCCCCGCCTTCGTGGGCCGCTTCGACGAGCTCACCGGCGAGGTGGACATGGTCGACCTCACCAACCCGCAGTACGACTGCCGCGTCACGCTGCTCGAGGCCGACTGACGCTCGCCACTCGAGGCGCACGTGAGCGTGCGCGCGCTGTTGACGAGTTCGTGGCGCGCCAGTCGGCCCTCTGGGTGCTGCGACAACTCGAAGAGGAAGCGCACCACGCCGCGCCGGCTCGCCACCGCGTCGAGCGGCAGCGCCAGGGGGAGGTGATGGACAGCGTGCATCGCGCTGCCCTCGAAGGGCTCGGCCATGTCCCGGTGCGTCTCGCCGCCGTTGAGCCCGCCGACTCGCTTTCCGTCGCCGTCTCGCTACAACAGCATCACCCGCATGCACGTCAGCGTCTTCGACCTGTTCAAGATCGGCATTGGCCCGTCGAGCTCCCACACCGTCGGCCCGATGCGCGCGGCGCGCCGCTTCGTCGAACGCCTCGAGGCGGACGGGCTGATGCCGCGGGTGACGCGCGTGAAGCTGGAGCTGTTCGGCTCGTTGGCCTTCACCGGCAAGGGCCACGGCTCCGATGTCGCGCTCATGCTGGGGCTCGAAGGCGAGGATCCCCGCACCGTCGACATCGACACGGTGCGGCCGCGGGTCGACGCGATCGTCAAGGCCGGGCGCGTCCGCCTGCGCGGCGCGCACGAGGTGGCCTTCTCGCCGAAGGAGGACCTGGTCTTCCACCGCCGTGAGAAGCTGCCCATGCACTCCAACGGCATGCGCTTCACCGCGTTCGAAGCGGGCGGCGCCCAGGTGCTGCAGCGCGTGTACTACTCGGTGGGCGGCGGCTTCGTGGTGAACGGCGAAGGCCTGCCCGAGGAGGGCGCGGTGCGAGACGCGGTCTCGGTGCCGTACCCGTTCGCGAGCGGCGAGACGCTGCTCGCGCAGTGCCGGGCGCACGGCCTGTCGATCAGCACGCTGATGCTGGAGAACGAGAAGGCGGCGCGCAGCGAGGCCGAGGTGCGCGCGGGCCTCGAGGAGATCTGGCGGGCGATGGCGGCGTGCGTGAAGCGCGGCTGTGAAAAGGAAGGCATCCTCCCGGGCGGGCTGCATGTGAAGCGCCGCGCCGCGTCCCTCCACCGGCGCCTCCGGGCCGATGCCCGCGGCGCGGTGGACCCGCTCGTCGCCGTGGACTGGGTGAACCTCTGGGCGCTGGCCGTGAACGAGGAGAACGCCGCCGGCGGCCGCGTCGTCACCGCCCCCACCAACGGCGCGGCCGGCATCGTCCCCGCGGTGCTGCACTACTACCGCCAATATGTCCCCAACGCGGACGACGAGGGCACCATGCGCTTCCTTCTCACCGCAGGCGCGATCGGCGCGCTGTACAAGATGAACGCGTCCATCTCCGGCGCCGAGGTGGGCTGCCAGGGCGAGGTGGGCGTCGCGTGCTCGATGGCCGCGGGCGGGCTGGCCGAGGTGCTCGGCGGTACGCCGGAGCAGGTCGAGAACGCCGCGGAGATCGGCATGGAGCACAACCTGGGGCTCACCTGCGATCCCATCGGCGGGCTGGTGCAGGTGCCGTGCATCGAGCGCAACGCGATGGGCGCGGTGAAGGCGATCAACGCCGCGCGGCTCGCGCTGTCGGGCGACGGGAAGCACCACGTCAGCCTCGACAAGGTCATCGCCACCATGCGCGCCACCGGCGAGGACATGTCCCAGAAGTACAAGGAGACGGCCCGGGGCGGCCTCGCGGTGAACGTCATCGAGTGCTGAGGCTGCCCGGCGCGATGACGAGGCGTGTCACCCGGGCGCGCCAGGGCCGCTGTACCGGCACCGAGGCCTCTTGTCTGATGGAGCCGGGCCTGTCATTCAGGCGGCACGCGTGTCCCACGCGAGGAGGCCGCCATGGAGATCCGCATCACCCGCACGACGACCCCGAAGAAGCGCCCGCCCGAGGGCGAGCTGGGCTTCGGCAAGCACTTCACGGATCACATGTTCCGGGCGGACTACACGCCGGAGCAGGGCTGGCACGACGCGCGGGTGCTGCCGTACGGCTCGCTGGGCCTGGACCCGGCCGCCGGCGTATTCCACTACGGCCAGGCGATGTTCGAGGGCCTCAAGGCCTTCCGCGGCGTCGACGGGAAGGTGCGGCTGTTTCGCGCCGAGGCGAACGCGCACCGCATGTTCACCGGCGCGCCGCGCCTGTGCATGGAGGTGCCCAGCACCGCCGACATGGTGAGGTCGTACGAGGCGCTGGTGCGCGTCGAGCTCGACTGGGTGCCGAAGGCGCCGGGCACGGCGCTGTACCTGCGGCCCACGCTGGTGGCGACCGAGCCTTTCCTCGGCGTGCGCCCGGCCAATCGCTTTACGTACTTCGTCATCGCCTCGCCGGTCGGCAACTACTTCGCCGGCTCGGGCCTCAAGGCGGTGAGGATCTGGATCGAGAAGAACCAGGTGCGCGCGCCCCGCGGCGGCCTCGGCGCGGTGAAGGCCGGCGCCAACTACGCGGCCAGCCTCTACGCGGCGCAGGCGGCGAAGAAGGCCGGCTACGACCAGGTGCTGTGGCTCGACGGCAGGGACCACGAGTTCGTCGAGGAGGTCGGCACGATGAACTTCTTCGTCGTGCTGGGGAACACCCTCGTCACCCCGCCGCTGTCCGACTCCATCCTCCCGGGCGTCACGCGCGACACGCTGCTCACCGTGGGCAAGGAGCTGGGCTACGGCGTCGAGGAGCGCCCCTTGTCGATGAAGGAGCTGAAGGCGGCGCACCGGGCCGGCACGCTCAAGGAGGCGTTCGGCTCGGGCACCGCGGCCGTGGTGAGCCCCGTCGGCGAGCTCGCGTGGGAAGGGGAGAAGCTCTTGCTGGGCGACGGGAAGCCCGGCGTCGTCTCGCAGAACCTCTATGCGGAGCTGCAGGCGATTCAGCGGGCGGAGAAGCCCGACAAGCACGGCTGGCTCACCGTGGTGGAGTAGCCCGCGGAGCGGGGCGCGACCCCTCTCCCCATCGGGGAGAGGGGATTCCTTCGCTACTTCTTCACCGCCGCGACGAGCGCCTCGACGGACTTCCGCGCGTCGCCGAACAGCATGCGGTTGTTGTCGAGGTAGAAGAGCGGGTTCTCGACGCCGGCGTAGCCCGCGGCCATGCCGCGCTTGAGCACCACCGTCATCCGCGCCTTCCACACCTCGAGCACCGGCATGCCGTAGATGCTGGAGCTCGGATCATCCAGCGCGCCCGGGTTGACGATGTCGTTGGCGCCGATGACGAGCACCACGTCCGTCTTCTCGAAGTCGGCGTTGATGTGCTCCATCTCGAGCACGATGTCGTACGGCACGCCGGCCTCGGCGAGCAGCACGTTCATGTGGCCGGGCAGGCGGCCCGCGACCGGGTGGATCGCGAAGCGCACGTTGACGCCCTTCTCCCGCAGCGCCCGCGTGAGCTCGTGCACCGCCGCCTGCGCGCGGGACACCGCCATGCCGTAGCCCGGGACGATGACGACGTTCTTCGCCTGCGCGAGCAGGGTCCCCAGCTCGTCGGCCTTGATCTCCTGCACGTTGCCCGCGGGCGCGGCGCCGGGCGCGGCGGGCTTCACGTCGCCGGTGCCGAAGCCGCCGAACACCACGTTCACGATGGACCGGTTCATCGCGCGGCACATGATGATGCTGAGGATGGTGCCGGAGCTGCCCACCAGCGCGCCGGTGACGATGAGCAGGTCGTTCGACAACATGAAGCCCGCCGCCGCCGCCGCCCAGCCCGAGTAGCTGTTGAGCAGCGACACGACGACCGGCATGTCCGCGCCGCCGATGGCGACGACGAGGTGCACGCCCAGCAGGCTGGCCAGCACCGTCATCACGATGAGGTACGGGAGGCCCTCGCTGCCCGGCATCAGGTGGAACGGGTGCCCCATGCCGATGATGGCGATCGCGACGATCGCGTTCAGCGCGTGGCGCCCGGGGAGCAGCAAGGGCTTGCCGGTGATGGTCCCTTTCAGCTTGCCCCACGCGACGATGCTGCCGGTGAGGGTGATGGCGCCGACCGCCACGCCGGCCCAGATCTCCGCGAGGTGCACCGTGTGCTCGATGCCCACGAGGCCCGGCGGCGGGTTCAGGTATGACGAGAAGCCGACCAACACCGCGGCGAGGCCGACGAAGCTGTGCAGCATCGCCACCAGCTCGGGCATGCCGGTCATCTCGACGCGGCGGGCGAGGGTGGCGCCGATCGCGCCGCCGACCACCACCGCGCCGACCAGCAGGCCCAGGCCCGTGGTGCGGGCCGCGACGTCGCCCATCGAGAACCAGGTGACCGCCGCGACGATGATCGCGACCACCATGCCGATCATGCCGGCCGCGTTGCCGCTGCGCGCCGTCTCCTGCTTCGACAGGCCGCCCAGCGAGCGGATGAAGAGCACGCCCGACGCGAGGTACGCGATGGTCGTGATGCCGGTGAGTCCTTCCGTCATGAGCCGTGCCCTCCCTTGCTGGAGGGCGGACCCGCCTCGCGATGGAACATCTTCAGCATGCGCTGGGTGACCAGGAAGCCGCCGGCGATGTTGATGGCCGCGAACAGCACCGCCACCGCGCCGAGGATCGTCGCCGCGTTCAGCTCGCTGCCCACCTGCAGCATGCCGCCGATGATGATGATGCCCGAGATGGCGTTGGTGACGCTCATCAGCGGGGTGTGCAGCGCCGGCGTCACCGCCCACACCACCTGCCAGCCGACGAAGCACGCCAGCACGAAGACCGTCGAGTGCTGGAGGAAGTTCGCCGGCGCGAAGCGGCCGAGCAGGAACAGCCCGGCGATGGCGACGAGGCCGCCCAGCGTGGTGCCCCAGGCGCGGCCGGACTGCGTCATGATGTCCTGCTGTACAGGCTTCGCGTCTGGCCTGGGCGCCACCGGCGGCTTCACCGGCGCCGGCGACGGCTCCTTCGGCGGCAGGGGCGGCAGCACCTCCCCCTGGTGCAGCAGCAGCGCGGGCCGCACGACGTCGTTCTCGAGGTTGAACGTCAGCGTGTCGCCGGTGCCGAACTCGCCGGCCAGGTGCACCAGGTTCATCGCGAAGAACTTGCTCGACGTCGCGGCCATGCGGCTCGCGAGGTCCGTGTAGCCGAGGATCTTCACGCCCTGGAACTCGGTGGCCTCCCCGGGCTTGCACAGCTCGCAGTTGCCGCCCTGCTCGGCGGCCATGTCCACCACGATGCTGCCCGGCTTCAGGTGCTCGACCACGTCCTTCGGCAGGAGGATGGGCGCCTTCATCCCCGGCACGAGCGCCGTGGTGATGATGACGTCGATTTCCTTCGCCTGCTCGCGGAAGAGCGCCATTTCGGCGGCGATGAACTCGGGGCTCATCACCTTCGCGTAGCCGCCGCCGCCCTCGCCGGACTCCTTGACGGTGACCTCGAGGAACCTGGCGCCCATGCTCTCGACCTGCTCGCGGGCCGCGGCGCGGGTGTCGAAGGCGCGCACCTCGGCGCCCAGTGCGCGCGCCGCGCCGATCGCCGCCAGGCCCGCCACGCCGGCGCCGATGACCAGCACCTTGGCAGGGGGCGTCGAGCCGGCCGCCGTCACCTGCGGGCCGAAGAAGCCCTGGTAGGCGATCGCCGCTTCCAGCACCGCGCGGTAGCCGGACAGGTTGGCCTGGCTCGACAGCACGTCCATCTTCTGCGCGCGGGTGACGCGGGGGATCTTCTCCAGCGCCAGCGCGGTGGCCTTCTTCGCCTTGAGCGCGTCGATGAGCCCCGGGTTCCGCTCGGGCTGCATGAGGGACACGACGAACGCGCCCTCCTTCAGTCGGCCGATCTCGTCGGCGGTGGGCGGGCGCACCTTGAACACGGTGTCACCCGCGCCGAAGGCGTCGTCCACCAGCTCGGCGCCGGCGGCCTGGTACGCGGCGTCCGAGTAACCGGCGGCCTCGCCTGCGCCCTTCTGCACGCGCACGACCAGGCCCCGTTGGGTCAGCTTCCGGACCGACTCGGGAGTCGCCGCCACGCGCTTCTCGTTGGGCAGCGACTCCTTTGGAACTCCGATGATGGTTGCCACGGAGGGGCCTGTTACCCCCCCGCGCCCGGCGGCTCAACGAAATGCTGGAGCACCGTGTCGGTCACGCCCCCACGTTCAACTGTTGCCAGCCAACAGATCGAGCCCCAGCCGCAGGAGCGAGAAGGGCAGCACGCGAGGAAGCAGCGTCAGCACGAAGAAGGTGGCGGCGTGCGTGCCGAACGCCCCCACCGGGCCCTTGAAGTCGCGAGCGCTTCGTGGAAGCGTTTCTTCTCGGGCAGCTTGAGGACGACGCGGCCGTCCCACACCAGGCCGAAGATGTTGCCCTTCGCGAAAAAGGCGTCGTGCCCGAACATCGGCCGGCGGGACACGAGCGGCAGCGTCCGCAGCGCCGCCTCGAAGAGATCGCTGAGGTGCTGGTCCATCGTGCTCATCGCACCCACACGATGCCACCCGGCCCAGACTTTCAGATCTGAAATCGCAGATCTGCAATGGCATCGGCCGCTGCGACGCAAGCGCCGGGAAGGCCGGGAGCTGGACGCTGGCACGAGACTGGCTTCGCGCGCCCCGCATGTTCGGTCTCTCTCGGTTCTTGTCGCAGCCCAGCCCGCACGTCCCCTCACCGGCGCTGGTGTGGGAGGGCTTTGAGCGTTCGCGCGCGGTGAGTGCGGCCTTCGAGGTGCACGAGGCGGCGATGCAGCGCGGCTTCATGCCCGACGAGGCGACGGCGCTGTCGATGGTGGTGGCGCGGCTGGGCGGCGTGGCGACCCCCGCGAGCCGCGCGGTCGCCTGCGTCTTCTTCACGCCCGCGGGCTGGCGCGTCGAGCTGACGCGGCCAGGCGTGGCGGACGACGCCGCCGAGGACCTGACGGTGGATCTGCTGCAGGGCCGCTCGACGATGCGCGTGGAGCGCCGCGGCGATACGTCGGTGCTGGTCGTCGACTACGCCCGCGCGGCGTGACGTCACGTCACCGTCTCCGGCTCGCCCAGGCGGCTTCTGCGGTATCGCCGCCGCGGGGCGCACCTCTTTGCTCTGCCGCACCCGCACGGGCCGCGAGCGCCCGCACCTCGACGTCCATCGCGCGCAGGCTCATCGCGGTGAGGAGCAGCGGGTCCTTCACCGTCTCGAGGCGCACGCGCCCGCCAGGCGTTGCCGCGCTGCACGCCCGCCGCGCCGCAGCGCCTCGTCCAGCAGCGCGAGGTGGGACAGGTATAGCCCGCGCCGGAGCATCACCGGCTCCAGCACGTGCGCGCCGCGAGGCCCGTACGCCGCGCAGCGCCTCCAGCTTCAAGGCGGCGAACGCGGCGATGGACTCGAGCATCGTCAGGCGAAGCTCCGCCGGCGCCTCGGCGGCGGCGTCAGGCCTCACCGCTTCTTCTCGTCGCCTGCGACCGTCACTCTGCCATCACGACGAGGATCTGCCCGGCGGTCACCTGGTCGCCCTCGCGCACCAACACCTTTTGCACGACGCCGTCTTCGGGGCTGACGGTGGTCTGCTCCATCTTCATCGCCTCGAGCACCAGCAGCACCTGGCCGCGCTTCACCGCCTCGCCTTCCTGCACCTGCACCTTCACCACCTTGCCGGGCATGGGCGCCATGAAGCCGCCCTTCACCGCCTCGTCCACCGGCGGCGGGAAGCGCGGCGTTTCCACCAGCGTCACCGGCCCGCGCTCGGTGTGCACCCACAGCTTCCCGGCGGCGTCCACGACGCGCGCGCGGGTGCGAAGGCCCGCCGGGTCCTCCAGGGTCAACACCGGCGCCTCCCAGGACACCACGCGCCAGGTGCCCTCCGCGCCGTCGGCGCGCACGAGGAAGCGTCCATTGCCGAGCGCGCGATATTCCACGCGGTGTCCGCCGTCATACTCGGCGAACTGGTCCATCGCGCGGCTGTTGCGCCAGCCGCTGGGCACGCCGGGCAGGTGGTCGTCGGCCGCGCGCCGCGCCTCGTGGCCGGCCAGCGTCGCGGCCACCCGCGCCAGCGTGTCACGCGCGTCGTCCTTCGGCTCGGCGAGCGCGCCCTGCATCGCCTCGTCGATGAAGGCGGTGTGGATTTTTCCCGCGAGGTAGTCCGGGTGCTGGAGCAGCCGCGTGAGGAAGCCGCGGTTGGTGGTGACGCCCTGCACGACGAGCTGCTCGAGCGCCCGCACCATCGCCGCGGTGGCCGCTTCGCGCGTCTCGCCCCAGGTGACGAGCTTCGCCACCATCGGGTCGTAGTGCATCGACACCTCGCCGCCGGCCTCGAGGCCCGCGTCCACCAGCAGCTGCCCCATGTCGGGCACGTGCCAGTCGTGCACCGGGCCGACGGCGGGCAAGAAGCCGTTCGCCGGGTCCTCCGCGTAGAGGCGGCACTGCACCGCGTGGCCGGTCTGTTGGAGCTCGTCCTGCGTGAAGGGCAGCTTCTCCCCACGCGCGATGCGCACCTGCAGCTCCACCAGATCCACGCCCACCACCAGCTCGGTGACGCGGTGCTCGACCTGCAGGCGGGTGTTCATCTCGCTGAAGTAGAAGCGCCCCGACTGGTCGAGGATGAACTCGACGGTGCCCGCGTTGGTGTAGCCGATGGCCTTCGCCACCTCGACCGCCGCCTTCCCCATCGCCGCGCGCGTCTCGGGCGTCAGCGCGGTGGACGGCGTCTCTTCCACCACCTTCTGGTGCCGCCGCTGGATGCTGCACTCGCGCTCGAAGAGGTGCACCACGTTGCCGTGGTGGTCGCCGAGCAGCTGGATCTCCACGTGCCGCGGCCGCTCGAGGTACTTCTCGATGATCAGCGTCGGGTCGCCGAACGAGCTCTTCGCCTCGCGCTGGCCGCTCTCGATCGCCGCGTCGAGCTGCGCCGCTTCCCGGACGATGCGCATGCCCTTGCCGCCGCCGCCCGCGGACGGCTTGAAGATGACCGGCAGCCCGAGCTCCAGCGCCTTCGCCTTCAGCGTCGCCACCGACTGGTCGCCGCCGTCGAAGCCGGGCACCAGCGGCACGCCGCGCGCGCCCACCAGCGCCTTCGCCTCGCGCTTGAGGCCCATCGCGCGGATCGCCTCCGGCGCCGGACCGATGAAGGTCAGCCCCGCCTTCGTCACCGCCTCGGCGAAGTCCGGGCTCTCCGCGAGGAAGCCGTAGCCCGGGTGCACCGCGTCGGCGCCCGACAGCTTCGCCGCGCGCAAGACCGCGTCCACGTTCAGGTAGCTCTCGGCGCTCGGCGCGGGCCCCAGGCGCACCGCGCGGTCGGCGAAGCGCACGTGCGGCGCGCGCTCGTCGGCGTCCGAGAAGACGGCGACGGTGCCCAGCCCCATGCGCTTGAGCGTCTTCATGATGCGCAGGGCGATCTCGCCGCGGTTCGCGATGAGGACTCGGTTGATGAGCTTCATGGTCAAGGTCCTCAGTGCCGGAAGACGCCCCAGCGGGTGGTGCCTTCGACCGGCCGCGAGTAGGCCGCCGACAGGCTGATCGCCAGCACCGTGCGCGTGTCGCGCGGGTCGATGATGCCGTCGTCCCACAGCCGCGCGGTGGCGTAGAGCGCGCTCGACTGCTGGTCGATCTGGTGCTCCAGCATCTGCTTGAGGCCGTCGAGCTGCTCCTCGTCGACCGCCTCGCCGCGCCTGGCCGCCGCGTTGCGCTGGATGAGGTCCAGCACCCCCGCGAGCTGCTTGCCGCCCATCACCGCGATCCGGTGCATGGGCCAGGTGAAGAGGAACCGCGGCTCGTACGCGCGGCCCGCCATGGCGTAGTTCCCCGCGCCGTAGCTCGCGCCCATCATGATGGTGATCGCCGGCACCGTGCTGTTCGACACCGCGTTGATCAGCTTGGCGCCGTTCTTGATGATCCCGCCTTCCTCGTAGCTGCGCCCCACCATGAAGCCGGTGATGTTCTGCAGGAAGACGAGCGGCACGTTGGCCTGGTTGCACAGCTGGATGAACTGGGCGCCCTTGTTGGCCGACTCCGAGAAGAGGATACCGTGGTTCGCGAGGATGCCGACCGGGAAGCCGTGCACGTGCGCCCAGCCGGTCACCAGCGTGTTGCCGTACAGAGGCTTGAACTCCGAGAAGCGCGAGCCGTCCACCAGCCGGGCGATCACCTCGCGCGGATCGTACGGCACGCGCGTGTCCGGCGAGACGATGCCCAGCAACTCCTCCGGGTCGTACTTCGGCGGCTCCACCACGCGCGGCAGCGGGTGCGCGGGCTTGCGCCAGTCGAGGTGCGCCACCACCTCGCGCGCGAGGCGAATGGCGTCGCGCTCGTCCTCGGCCAGGTAGTCGGACACCCCTGACAGCCGGCTGTGCATCTCCGCGCCGCCCAGCGCCTCGTCGTCCACCACCTCGCCGGTCGCCATCTTCACCAGCGGCGGGCCGCCCAGGTACACCGTGGCCTGCTTCTTCACGAAGATCGCGTAGTCGCTCATGCCCGGCACGTACGCGCCGCCGGCCGTCGACGAGCCGAACACCACCGTGATGCTGGGCAGCTTGAGCTGGCTCCTGCGCGTCAGGTCGCGGAAGGCCGCGCCGCCCGGCACGAAGATGCGATCCTGGTTCGGCAGGTCCGCGCCGCCCGACTCCGTCAGGGTGATGGTGGGCAACCCGTTCGACAAGGCCACCTCGGCCAGCCGCCGAGACTTCACCACCGACAGCTCGCTCATCGAGCCGCCCTTCACCGTCGAGTCGTTCGCCGACACCAGGCACTCCACGCCCGACACCCGGCCCACCCCGCCGATGACCGCCGCGCCCGGCGTGTGCCCGTCCACCTCGTAGCCCGCCAGCGCGCACAGCTCGAGGAAGTATGAGTCCCGGTCCAGCGTCAGCTCGATGCGCTCCCGCGGGAGCAGCTTGCCGCGCGCCTTGTGCCGCTCGACGTACTTCGGCCCGCCGCCCTCGCGCGCCTTCGCCAGCGCCGCCTCCACCGGCTCCAGCAGCTTCAGGTTCGCGTCGCGGTTCGCGGCGTAGGTCGGGGATCGGACGTCGAGGTGGGAGCGCAGCGGCGGGTAGGGCTGCTCATTGACGCGCATGGCGGCGCATTGAAGAGGCGCCCCGCCGGTAGTCAACGGAAATTGACTCTTCAGTCAATGCGCGGCCTGCTTTCTCGCACGACCGGCGATGAGGGCCAGGGCCGAGCCGCTGGTGAAGCCGCCGCCCGCCGCCGGGGTCGAGGCGTGCTTCGCGGCGCTCCCCCCGGGCCTCCGCGGAGCCGCTGAGCGGCTGGAGTATCCTCGGCGCGTGCCCCAGGACACGCTGTCTCCAGGCCTGCTGCTGGGCGAGCGCTACCGGCTCACGCGGCCCGTCGGACGCGGCGGCATGGGCGCCGTGTGGGAAGCCGTCGACCCGCAGCAGCGTGTCGTCGCGGGGACACCCGCGGCGTCGGACGGGCCGTCGACCTCTACGCCGTGGGGGCGATGCTGTTCGAGATGCTCTCGGGCCGCCGGCCCTTCGAAGGCGACAACCCGCTGGCCGTCGCCGCGCGCGTGGTGAACGACGCGGCGCCGCCGCTCGCCAGCGTGCTTCCCAGCGTGTCGCCCGGCCAGGCGCGCCTGGTGGACAGCGCGCTGTCGAGAGAGCCATCCCAGCGCCCGCGCGACGCCGCCGCGTTCCGCGACGAGTTGGCGCGCCTCGCGCCACCTGACTTGTCCTGGCCCTTCACCGTCGCGGCCGCGCTCATGCGAAGGCAGGCGCAGGCGCCGGAGCCGGCCAGCCGGCCTGCCACCGTGACGCGCGCGAGCACCTCGGCGCTCGAGGTCACCGCCGCAGCGCCGCTGCAGCGCCTCGCCGGCCCGCTCCCCGCCCGCGCCGCGGCGCGCGTGGCGTGTGACCTCCTGCTCGATCCCCAGGCCCCGCCGCTGGCCGGCACGGGCACGGTGCTCTTGTCCGAAGAAGGCACGGTGCGCGCCACGCGCGGCGCGCCAAAGGTGCTCCGCGTCGGCAGCGCGCTGCGCACCTCGGCCGGCCCGGAGGTGTGGCGCGGCGAGCGCACCTCCAACACGCTGCAGTTCAGCGTCGGCTGCCTCCTCTTCGAGCTGTGCACCGGGCGGCCGCTGTTCGAGGCCGCCGACGAGGCGGCGCTTCTGGCGAAGGTGGGCTCGGGCGAGGTGCCGCACCTGGGGCCCGGCGTGCCGGCGGCGCTCCAGGCGGTCATCGGGCAGATGGTCGACCCCGACCCGTCGCGCCGCTTCGCCACGCCCGGCGCCTGCGCGCAGGCGATCGGCTCCTGCTTCGGCGGCGCTTTCTCCGACGACGCGGGCCGCGTCGAGTTGGGCACCTCGGTGCGGAACGTCGCGCGCGCCGGCGCGAACCTGGCGCCCGCGCCGTCGCCGCCGCAGATGGGCCTCGCGCAGCGCCTGGTGCGCCTGCTGGCCGCGGTGGTGCTGGCGTCGCTCGTCGCGGTGTTGGTGGTGGGCTGGCGCCTGCGTGCGATGGTCGACGAGCTCAAGGTCAACGAGCAGCTCGAGGTCGTCAGCCCGGCGGAGCTCGCGCCGGCGACGCTCGTGCTGGGCTCGACACCGCCCGGCGCGAGGCTCTACGTGAACGGCGAGGTGATGGGTGAGACGCCAGGCACGCTGACGCTGTCGCCCGACGCCGACTGGAAGGTGGAGCTTCGGCTGCCCGGCTACCGCTCGCGCGAGGAGACCGTGCGTCTGCGCCCCGGCGAGTCGCGGCAGCTCGACTGGACGCTCGAGCCAGCGGAGTGACCGGGGGGGACCCGGAGCGGCAGGTGGGGACCCGAGCGCGTTCCCTTCGCGCATGGTGACCTGCCGCCCCGGCCCGAGAGACGGCCGGCGGCGAAGACGGGCGCCCCTCCACGCGCCCGCGACGTGCATCGCCACCGGCCGCCTGCTTCAGGGGGACGGCGTCACGCCCGCGAGCGGCGCCGTCGACAGGTAGATGGATTGGTAGCCGTCGCGGGTGTCAGTCCAGGCGGAGAAGCGACGCGTCGCGCCGATCGCGAGGGCGGTGACGTCGGAGATGCGCTTGTTGACGCCGTCCTCGGGGAAGCGCGCGTCGGACACGCGCTCGGGCTCGCGGGTGACGCCGTCGGCGCCGACCAGCGCGCTCCACAGCTCCCACTGGCCGGTGCGGTTGTCGAGCCAGGTGACGTGGCAGCGGCCCTCGGCGTCCAGCGACGCGCGCGGCGCGAGTTGCGTGGTGCCCACGCCGCCCGGCATCGCGTGCGGCCGCAGGGCGCTGGTGAACGGGCCGTCGGAGGTCATCACGAAGACGTCGGAGTCGCGCGAGGGCGCGTCGACGAAGGCGAGGCAGCGGCGCGTGCCCGACGCGGCCAGCGACGGCATCGGGTCCACCGCCACCTCGCGCGTGTAATAGAGGCGCTTGACGTCCAGCGAGCCTACGGCGGTGACGGTGCCCTGCGCGTCCTGCTGGTACGTCTGCACGCCGACCTGCGACAGGTAGCCGCCGTTGGTGAGGTCGTACCCGATGCGCTGGTACGGCAGGAGCAGCTCGCCCGACGAGAGCCGCGCAGCCGGGCCGCGGGGAACGACGTAGTCGTACGGCCCGGCGTCGTCCGGCAATAGCGCGGGCAGCGAGAAGGTGGCGCCGCGATCGACCGAGCGCGCGAACAGCATCGTCGACACCTGCGACTCGTAGCGCTGCCACACCAGGTCCACGCCCTGCGCGTCGGCGGACAGCCACGGCCGGTAGTGCAGCGCGGACGCGGGCGGGCCGCTCACCGGTGTGGTGACGGACCACGTCTGGCCCTGGTCCAGCGACCTGGCAAAGAGGATGTCGCCGGTGCCGTAGTCCTGCTGACTTTCGCTTGGGTGGTAGTCGTTCCACGCGAACAGCACCGCGCCGCCGGGCTCCACCGCCACCGTGGGCGAGTACGCGTAGCCCTCGGAGCCCGCCACGCGCTTCACTTGGGTGAAGGTGGCGCCGTCGTCCTTCGACACCGCGAGGGCGACGTCGGACTGCTGCTGCGCGCCGACGACGGTGTACGCGACGTACAGCGTGCCGTCGGGGCCGAGCGCCAGCTGCGGCTCGAGGCAGCGCGCGCCCTCGGCGCAGACGCGGACGTTGGCCGTCCACGCGGTCTGGTGCACCGGCGGCGGGTCGACGACGCAGCGGTCCCCCTCGAGGTGGGTGCCCGCCGCGCAGGCCACGGCGTCGACGACGCAGCGGCCCGCTTCGAGGTGCGTGCCGGCGGCGCAGGTGACGGGCGTGGCCGTGGGCACGCACGCGCCGGCCTCGAGCCGCGTGCCGGGCGCGCACTGCACGGGCGTGATGGTGGACACGCAGCGCGTGCCGTCGAGGCGCGTGCCGTCGCCGCAGGTGACGGTGGGGCCGGGCGATGGCCCGCAGGCCAGGAGGCACAGCAGTGACGACAGTCCCAGGGCAGGCAGTCGGAGGGTCATGGTGGCGCGGCCGGTGAGCAGGGCGTGTGCCAGCCGGTGATTTCCACGCCGCGGCGCATGGTTGGCCGTCGCCCCGCGCGGCACCCGCCACGGAGAGTCGGGGCGCTGTCCCGTTTCCTGTCGGCGCGCCGTCAGTCCGCTGGCGTCACGAAGGCGGTGCCAAGCCAGGGGCGCACCCACTCGACGCTCTTTTCCCAGAGCGTGCGGGCGAGCGCGGGATCGTCCGCCTGCGGGCTGTTGCGCCGCTCGCGGCCGTCCTCGTCGTAGTAGCGGCCGTTGTGGTCGGCCACCTCGGGCGCGGACGCGCAGTGGACGCTGGCGCGCGCGCCTTCCTCGGGCGTGCGCATGAAGCTGCGGACGAGCGGGCGCAGGGGCCACGGCACGGAGCGCCAGATGTCCGACGCGATGACGCCCGGGTGCAGCGAGTATGAGTGCACCTTCGCCGCGTCCCACCGGCGCGCGAGCTCCTTCGCGAACAGCACGTTCGCCAGCTTCGACACCTGGTACTCGGGCCAGCCGGTGTAGTGCCGCGTCGGCTGCCGCAGCACCGAGAAGTCCAGCGTGCCGTGGAAGCGCTCGTGCGCGCGGCTGGCCACCACCACGACGCGCGCGGGCGCGCCGGCCTCCAGCGCGGGCTTGAGCAGCAGGGTAAGGAGGAAGTGCCCGAGGTGGTTGACGCCGAAGGTGCGCTCGAAGCCCTGCTTCGTCACGCCCGTCGCGCGCGCGAGGCCCGCGTTGTTGATGAGGACGTGCAGCGGCTCGTTCCGCGCGAGGAAGGTCTCGGCGGCGCGCTTCACGGAGTCGAGATCCTCGAGGTCGAGCGCGAGGAAGTGCAGGTCCTGGTTGCCCGTCGCCCGGGCGATGGTGTGCACGACCGGTCGCGTCTTCTCTTCGCTGCGGCCGGCGAAGAAGACGCGGGCGCCGGCGGCGGCGAGCGCGTGCGCGGTGGCGCGGCCGATGCCCGTGTTGGCGCCGGTGATGAGGACGGTCCTGCCAATCATGGAGTGCGTCATGGAGCGAAGCACGCGGGCGTCGTAGCGTCCGCGCGGGGACGGCGCCAGCGTCAGGGGACGCCCCGAGGAGGAGGCTCGACATTCTCGGCGGACCGCTCTTGGATGCGCGCCCGTGACGCCCCCGGTTCGCCAGCGCCTGCGCTTTGCGATCGCGCTCGCCTTCGCGCTGGCGGTGCCCGGTGCGTCGCCGGCGCTCGCCGCGGGCCTGCTGACGGATCGCCAGCCGTCGAGCGCGGGGCCGGGCACGCCGGTCGGGCCCGCCTACACCGACGGCCAGGTGCTCCCCGACGGCGCGGGGTGGAACTCGCCGGGCACGCTGCGCATCCCCAGCGGCGGGTACGTGCAGTGGGACCTCGGGCGCGTGGAGCCGATCCGCGGCGCGGCGATCCAGGCGGACAACAACGACGAGTACGTCCTCTCGGTGAGCGAGGCGGGGTTGGCGTGGCTGGAGGTGTGGCGCGCGCCCGCCGTCGGCGTCCCCGGCCTCCAGACGCGCGAGACGATGACGCTCGACACGCGCGCGCGGTACGTGCGCCTCACGCCCGCTGGCGGCGACGGCTACTACAGCGTGTCCGAGCTCGAGGTGTTCGCCAACGACGCGCAGCGCAGCCGCAGCCGGGTGCTGCGCCCGAAGTGGCTGCCGCAGCACCCGCTGGACGTCGCCTGGGCGATCGCGCTGGGCGTCGCCGCGCTGGTGCTCCTGGCGGTGAGCCGCCGCTCGCCGAGGCCGCTCGTCATCATCGCGGGCGCGGTGCTGGCGCTGGGGTTCGCGGTGATGTTCAAGCGGGCCGTCGTCGACCCGCCGAGCGTCGAGCCCGCGAGGCTCAACTTCATGCGCGCGGCCGTCGCGGGGCTGGCGCTGCTGGCGGTCGGGCGCAGCCTGCTGTTCCGCCGACGCTACCCGGCGCACGAGCGGCTCTCGGTGCTGGTGCTGGCCATGACGGCGGTGCTGGGCGTGCTGTGCTTCGTCAACCTCGGACGCGCGCAGTTCTACGACCAGGGAAAGCACCGTCCGACGTACCTCCACCACTACGACATGCGGACGTACTTCCCCATCGCGAAGTACTTCCCCGAGCTGCGCTTCGACGGGGTGTACGCGGCGAGCGCGGCGGCGGTGGGCGACGAGCGCGGCGGCCTCGACGGCGTGGCGGAGGTGGGCTTCCGCGATCTCCGCACCCACGTGCCCACGAACGTGAAGGCGTCGCGCGATCACGTCGAGGCGGTGCGCGCGCGCTTCAGCGACGCGCGGTGGGCCGAGTTCAAGAAGGACATGGGCTACTTCCGCGCCGCGATGGGCGACGGCGGCTTCCTCGGCAGCATGGGCGACCATGGCGGCAACGCGACGCCGGTGTGGTTCCTCGGCGCGCGGCTGTTGTTCGGGTTGCTGCCGGCGTCGGACCTGGCGCTGTGGCTGGGCGTCGCCGCCGACGCGGTGCTGCTGCTGCTCGGGTTCGCGGCGCTGTGGTGGGCGTTCGGACCGCGGACCGCGCTGCTGGGGATGACCGTCTTCGGCGCGATGGACTTCTACATGTTCGGCACCAACTGGTTCGGCGCGGCGCTCCGCCACGACTGGCTGGCGCTCTGGTGTCTCGGCCTCGCGGCGCTGAAGAGAGAGCGCTTCCGCCTGGCCGGCGCGTTGCTCGCGTGGTCCGCGCTCATCCGCGCCTTCCCGGCGCTCACGCTCCTGACGCTCGCGGTGCCGGCGGTGTGGGACGCGCTGGTGCGGCTGGTGAAGCGGCGTTTCTCGCTGCGCGCGTGGGTGAAGGCGCAGCGCGCGGTGTTTCAGGTCGCGCTCGGCGCGATGGTATTCGGCGGGCTGCTGTTCCTCGCGTCGGTGGCGATGTTCGGCGGCGCGGCGTGGACCGAGTGGTGGCGGAAGGTTTCGCTGCTCAACGCCGACGGGCACCTCAACAACCTCGCCGTGAAGACGTACGTCGTCGGCGCGGGCGCGGGCTACGTCGCGGTGGTGATCGCCAGCGTGCTGATGGTGGTGCTCGCCGTGCGGCGCGCGCCGCCGGTGGAGGCCGCCGCCTTCGGCGTGGTGCTCCTGCCCGTCGTCTTCAACCCGGCGAACTACTACCTCCACGCGGCCTTCCTGCCGGTGGTGCTGGGCCGCGAGAACCGCGACGCGCCCGAGGACACGCCCACCAGCGGCCGCCTCGCGTGGATGGTGCTGCTCGCGATGTGTGTGGCGTCGTACTTCACGACGCTGACGGCGGATCTCGGGAAACACTTCCGCACCGACACCTGGGTGCTGCTGTCGGCGTTCGGGTTGCTGTGGCTCGTGCAGGTGGTGCGCTCGTTCCGTCGGGGCGCGCCCGTCGCGGCGGTGGACGCGGCTGTCGGTCCCCCGGTCGGGGCCGACTCGACGCTGCCCGACTCAACGCCGTGAGATGCGTATGGGCGAGGCGGCCGCAGCGCAACCGGCAGGACGCGACGCGGCGGCGGGAGCGGCGAGTCGTCGTGCGGGCCGCTGCGGCAGCGCGGGCCGAGCGGCAGGCACCGGTGCGGCGACCCTGTGCGACGCGAGGAGCGGGCCCGGAGGAGGCCGGAGGGAGGCGGCGACCGCGGTGCTCAGTCCCAGGAGCCCCTCGGCCCCCGGCGCATTCGCATCCGTGAGCGGACCCGGGTCGAACGCGCTGCAACGCAGATCGAACGCGCCCTCGCGTGGAGGCCGAGGGGCTGCAGGTGCTTGCCTGGACGCCCGCGCGCGCCGCGCAGGGCTTTTTCTCTGTCTGAGAGGCCCCGCCGCGTGAAGAAGCTCAACGGCCCGGCGGCGCCAGCACCTTCCGCGCCGGCGGCTGCGGCATGCCCGCCATGAGGCCCTTCAGCGGCACCGACACGACCGGCTCCTCGCGCAGGCCTTCCTCGCGCAGGAAGACATTGGCTGCCCACAGCCCGCTCGCGCAGGCGCACTCGAGCAACATGGCGGGGAAGGGCAGCTTCACCCAGTCGCCCGCGCACGCGAAGCCGGGTACGCCCGTCTCCACCGTCGGCCGCTCCGCGTACAGCCCGACGTGGAACGCGGTGAAGTCGCGCTTCACCTGCAGCACCTCGTGCTTCACGGTGAAGCCTTCCAGCTCGGGGAAGAAGCGCACCAGCTCGTCGAGGAACGCCTCGCGCAGCCGCGCCTCGCTCAAGTGCTCCGGCACCGCGTAGCAGTGCAGCTCCAGTACGGAGCCGCCGCCGTGCGCGGCGAGGTCGTCGCGCGTCTCCTGCTCGAAGCGGTGGTACACGGTGACCGCGTCCAGCACCTGCTCGCGATCGGTGATGACGAAGACGGGGATGTCCTCGCGCACGTCCTTGTCCGCCCACAGCCGCAGCACCGCGTAGCGCTGGCCGGGCCGGAGTTTCGCCAGCCGCGCCTTCACCGCGTCGTCGAAGCCCGCCGACCGCGACATGATGCTCGACGCGCCGACGACGTCCGTCGACAGCACCACCTTGTCGAAGCGCTCGCCGTCGACGCGGTAGCCGTCGCCCGCGCGCTCCAGCGTGCCCACGCGCGCGCCCAGCTTCACCGCGGCGCCGTGCCGCGCCAACTCAGCGCGGATGGGCGCGAGGAAGGCGGCCTCGTAGTCGCGCGCCGGGTAGTCGTACAGGAGGCCGCCGTCCTGCCCGAGGTAGTAGAAGTGGAACGACTTCACGAGCTCGGCGAAGGACAGCTTGTCCTCGTCGGCGAAGAAGGCCCGCGCGAAGGTGTTGAACGCCAGCTTCAGCCGCGGCGGCACCTTCGCGAGGCGATCGAAGTCGGCGAAGGACAGGTGGTCGTACCGGGCGAACGTCTCGTCCTGCTGGTACTCGAGGAAGACGCCGTAGAGGTCGCGGCCCGGCGCCTTCAGCGCGTCGGACAAGTCGAAGATGCCTGCCCGCATCAGCGACAGCAGGTTGAAGACGGGCGTGGTGTCGAGGCCCGCGAAGCGCACCGCCTCGCCGCCCGGCCCGAGGATGACGTAGTCCCCGATGCGCTCGAAGCCGGCGCGCAGCCCGAGCGAGTCGAGGAAGCGGTTCAGGTTGAAGTAGTGCGGGAAGAAGGCGTGGAAACCGTGGCTGACCCACACGGTGCGGCCCGGCGCGAGCTCGACCGGCCAGCTGCCCAACTTGCCGCCGAGGTAGTCGTTGGCCTCGAGGACGGTGACGTGGAAGCCGCGCCGCGCCAGCGTCACCGCCGCGGTCAGCCCGGCCACGCCGCCGCCGATGACGGCGACGCGCCTGTCGCAGGCCAGTCGCTCGGGCTTCGACCAGTCGACCGCGTTCGCCGCGCGGCGGTAGCCACCGAGGCGGCGCTTGATGAGCACCCGCAGCACCCGGGGGACGACCGCCCATGCGATGGCGAGCAGCCACCCGCCGAAGAGGAACCAGGACAGCGACGACATGACGCCGCTCTACCGGCCCCACCTGGTCGGGTCACCTCGAAAACGAGTCAGGTGGCGCCGGGCCGGAGCTGCCGAGCGGGCCGCGCCGCGCCGCCGGACCTCATCGGGCTCTTCGGGTGCGTCGACAGCTGCCCGCACCAGCACGTTGCCGAGGTGCCCCGAGGCGCCGGTGACGAGGACGCGGCGAGCGCTCATTTCCCCGCGGCCTCCAGCGAGTAGAAGGGCAGGCAGGCGTCGCGCGCCGCGTAGAGGCCCGCGCCGAGCTCGCGGAAGTGCGGCTTGAGCTGCCGGCGGTACCAGGCGCCGGTGCGCGTGTGCACGGTGAGGTCGGTGCGCGTCACGTCCACCGAATGGGCGACGTCTTCCTTCGTGATCGCCTCGAGGTAGAGGATGCCGCCGCACATCGCCGCGAGGTTGTCGATCGCCCGCACCGCCTGCGCGTCGTCGAGGTACGGCAGTACGCCCTGGCACACCACGAGGTCGAACTGCCGCTCCAGGCGGAAGGTCACGAGGTCGGCCTGCAGGTGGCCGTACGCGCGGCAGATCTCCGGCTCGAGCTCGGTGCTGACCACCTCGACGCGCGGCCGGTGGCGCTTGAGCCACTGGCCCCACCAGCCCAGGCCCGCGCCGACGTCGAGGACGTCGGTGAGTGTTACGCCGAACCACTCGACGAGGTTGACGACGCCCGCGACCAGCTTCGCGTGGCGCTTCTGGTCGTACACCCGCGTGCGCGGGTCCAGGTAGAAGCGCTCGTAGTACGCGCGGTCGAAGCGGTGGCTCATCGGTTGCCTTCGGCTACGGCGTGCCGGCGTCGGCGGCTTCGGTGGCTTCCATGGTCCAGGTGGCCTTCGTGCCGGGGCCCGCGGCCTCGAAGGCGAAGGACGTGTCGGCGTTCGACGGGAAGGGTTTCAGGAGCTCGAGCTTGATCTTCACCTTCGCGTCCGGGCTGCTGTCCTCGATCGTCATCCGGCCGGCGCCGACGTCGTCGTTGCCCTCCCACGCGTCGGTCGCGCCGGTGCCGGACTCCGCGCCGCCAAACGTCGTCTTCTGGTTGGGGTCGAGCTTCGCCCACGGCGACCACGCGTCCCACGTGTGGACGTCGTTCACCTGCGCAAACACGATCGCAGGCGGGGCCGCCATCTCGATCGAGCGGCTGACCGTGTAGCCGTCGGGCCGCGCGGCGACCACGACGAGGAAGGCCGCCAGCAGCACCCTCAGGCCGATGAGCAGCTTCTCGAGCATGGCGCGCTCGTAGCAGCGGGGGAGTCGGGCTGCCAGCGCGCGCCGAAATGTTGTTCGCCCACGAGGGGCTTCGTGGCTACGGTAGGTGTTCGCCCATGACCAAGCCCCTGGTGCTTTCGTACGCCGGCTGTGGAACGTGCCGGAAGGCCCTCAAGTGGCTCGACGCGCACGACGTCGAGTACACGCTTCGGCCCATCGTCGACGAGCCGCCCACGCGCGCCGAGCTCGCGAAGTGGATCCCCATGAGCGGGCGGCCGGTGAAGAAGTGGCTCAACACGTCGGGGCAGAGCTACCGCGCGCTGGGCAAGGCGAAGGTGGACGCCGCCGACGAGAACACGCTCATCAAGTGGCTCGCGGCCGACGGGAAGCTGGTGAAGCGCCCGGTGGTGATCGCCGCGGGCCGGGTGCTCGTCGGGTTCGACGAGGCGCAGTACGAAGAGGTCTTCGGGCAGAGCTAAGCGGTTCGCCCGTCTTTCCGCGTCACGCGTAACAGCGCCACCTTCGTCGAGTGGTTGAAGGGCGAGGGGTCCACCGGCAGCGCGCTCTTCCGCGTGCGCTCGGTGCCGGTGAAGTCCAGCGGCACGGCCACGGTCGTCTCGAGCCGCGCGTAGCCGTCGGCGCACACCGCCTCGAGCGTCTTCAGGTAATCCGCGCCGGACACGAAGACGCCGTTGTTGATGGCGACGAGCCAGCCGTCGTGGGCGACGAGCGGCCGCACCTTGTTCAGCACGCGCAACATGTCGGCCTCGAGGTCGACCCGGCCCTGCGGCGTCACCGAGAAGAACGGCGGGTCCAGGAAGACGCAGTCGAAGAGGCGGTTCTCGCGCTTGAAGCGGCCGATGACGTCGAAGAAGTCGCCGGTGACGAAGTCGGGGCGCGCCACCGGCCAGCCGTTGAGCGCGTACGAGTCCTTCGCGACGGTGAGGAACGGGCGGTTGAGATCGGTGTGCACCACCGAGGCGGCGGGCGCGGCGCGGGCGGCGACGCCGAGGCTGCCGGTGTACGCGAAGGCGTTCAGCACCTTCTTCCCCGCGAGGTGCTGCTTCGCCCAGGCGCGCAAGGGGCGCGTGTCCAGGTAGAGGCTGGTGTCGCGGTTCAGCGTGAGGCGCGTCGCGTACCAGGTGCCGTCCTCCTTCACCCTGCGGCACAGCGCCTTCTCGTCTCCGCGGAGGATCGTCCCGTTGCGCAGCTCGGGCGTCCGCGAGTCGCGCTGCTTCCACAGCACCGCCGTGAGGAAGGGGTAGAGCTCGTCGGCCGCCGCGACGAGGCGATCGACCAGCGCGCGGTCCCCCTTCGGTCCCGTGGCGTCGTGGACGACGAGCGTCTTCCCGTACAGCTCTACGGCGAGGCCGGGGAAGCCCTCGGTGTAGCCGTTGAAGAGGCGCACCGCGCCGTCGTGCGCGGGAGAGAGGAGCGAGGCGCGCTCGGCAGCGGCGGCGCGGAAGAGCTCGACGGCGTCGGACATGCGCCGCGCATAGCACTCTTGCGGGCACGCGGTGGCGCCGTCACCAACCGGCGTCGGGCCGGTCGGGCGCCTCGAGCAAGGGCACGCGCTTCATCGCCGCCTGGGCGTTGCTGGAGTTGGGGCACGCTGGGCGGGGAGGACGCGCGACGAGCGACCGGACGACGGCGGCCGGCCTCACTCGAGCCCCAGCGCCGAGAGCGCCACGTCGAGCCGCTCCTGGCCAGGCCTCGTCTCCGCGACCACCTCTCCGCTCCGGCTCACCGCCATCGAGCGCCCCTGGCCCGGCACGCGCGGCCGGCCCGGGCCCCAGTTCGCGTTGACGATGGCCACGTCGAAGCGCCGCGCCAGTCCGCCGAGCAGCTCGGGCCGGGAGTCCACCTCCTCGACCCACGCGCTCGGAAAGAGCAGCAGGTCCGCGCGCGACAGCACCTCGCCGGCCTCCTCCGCGAGGAACTGCGCGTCGAAGCAGATCGCCGCGGTGACGGTGAGGCCGCGCCACTCGACGAGCGGCATCGGCAGGTCGCCCGGTGCCGCCCAGGTCTCCGGCATCCACGGGTGGCGCTTGCGGTAGTGCAGCCACCGCGTGCCGTCGGGCGCGAAGCCCACCACCGCGTTGAAGGCCTTCGCCGCGGCGCCTTCGACGAGCGGCCCCACCAGCGCGCAGCCGTGCCGCCGCGCCCGCTCGGCGAGCGCCTGCGCCGTGGGCCCGTCGAGCGGCTCCGCGAAGCCCGACGCGTCGAAGTCCCCGTCCTCCGACACGTAGCCGGTGAGCGCCAGCTCCCCGAGCAGCGCCAGCCCGCCCGGCGGCGCCGCGCCGAGGACCGCGTCGAGCCGCGCCAGCTGCCCGGAGGCGTCTCCGAAGCGTGCCGGCAGCTCCACCAGGGTGATGCGCGCCATGAGCGGGTTGAGAATAGCCGGTGCGCGAAAAGCCCGCCCGCCCACCGCGCCGGGCCCTAGACTCGGGCGCACCATGTTCGACAACGCCGAGATCGCCCACGAAGTCGACAAGGCCACCTACAAGAAAAGAGAGCCCGAGCTGCGGCAGGCGCTCCTCGACGCCCAGTACGAGCTGCTCCGGCAGGCGCGCTTCCCGGTGCTCATCCTCATCGGCGGCGTCGAGGGCGCGGGAAAAGGCGAGACCGTCAACCTGCTTCACGAGTGGATGGACCCGCGGCACCTGAGCACCTTCTCGTTCACCAACCCGAGCGACGAGGAGCTTGAGCGGCCCTACATGTGGCGCTTCTGGCAGAAGCTCCCGCCGAAGGGGAAGGTGGGCATCTTCTTCGGCGCGTGGCACACGCAGCCCATCGTCGATCGCGTCGCCGGGAAGATCTCCTGGTCGCAGCTCGACGCGCGCATCGCCGAGGTGAAGCGCTTCGAGAAGATGCTCACTGACGAAGGCGTGCTGCTGGTGAAGCTCTGGTTCCACCTCACCAAGAAGCAGCAGAAGAAGCGCCTCGAGGCGCTCGAGTCCGACAAGAAGACGCGTTGGCGCGTCGGTCCCAACGAGTGGGCGCTGTTCAAGAAGTACGACAAGTTCTCGAAGGTGTCCGAGCACTTCGTGCGGGCCACGTCCACCGGCGCCGCGCCCTGGTACGTGGTGAACGGCGCCGACCCGCGGTACCGCGCGCTCACCGTCGGCGAGACGCTGCGCGCCGCGATGCGCGATCGCCTCGACGAGAAGACGCCGTCGAAGCCCGGCGGGAACCCGCCGCCGCTGCTCCCGTCGGTGGACGGCCGCAACGTGCTGCGCGCGCTGAAGCTGGACCGGAAGGTGGACCCGAAGAAGTACGAGAAGGATCTGGAGAAGCTCCAGGGCCGCCTGAACCTCCTGTCGCGCGAGCCGCGCTTCAAGAAGCTGTCGGTGGTGGCGGTCTTCGAAGGCAACGACGCCGCGGGCAAGGGTGGGGCGGTGCGCCGGGTGTTCCAGGCCGTCGACGCCCGTTACATCTCCAGCGTGCCCGTCGCCGCGCCCACCGAGGAGGAGCGCGCGCAGCCCTACCTGTGGCGCTTCTGGCGGCATCTCCCGCGCAAGGGGCGCGTCCTCATCTTCGATCGCAGCTGGTACGGGCGCGTGCTGGTCGAGCGCGTCGAAGGCTTCGCCGACGAGGCGGCGTGGATGCGCGCGTACCAGGAGATCAACGACTTCGAGGCCGACATCGTCGGCTCCGGCAGCGTGCTGGCGAAGTTCTGGCTGGCGATCTCCAAGGAAGAGCAGCTCCGCCGCTTCAAGGAGCGCGAGAGGACGCCGTACAAGAAGTTCAAGATCACCGAGGAGGACTGGCGCAACCGCAAGAAGTGGGACGAGTACGAGCGCGCCGTCTGCGACATGGTCGACCGCACCAGCACCGATTACGCGCCGTGGACGCTGGTGGAGGCGAACAGCAAGTACTACGCGCGCCTCAAGGTGCTCGACACCCTGTGCCGGGCCATCGAGCGCGGGCTGGACGAGGTCCGCTGAAGCGGATGAGCGAGGCGGCCCTGGAGAGTTCCGCGGAGTTCCGGCGCGCGTACGAGGCGCTGATCTCCGAGCAGCGCGCGGGGCTGACCCTGGCACGGGGCGCGCTCCGGCTGGGCGCCGTGCTGGTCTGGGTGCTGCTCGGCGCGACCGGCGTGTGGGCGTGGGCGCCGGTGCCGGTGACGAT
The DNA here is from genome assembly GCA_040755835.1 of Myxococcota bacterium. GTDB lineage: Bacteria > Myxococcota > Myxococcia > Myxococcales > Myxococcaceae > JADLDB01. The sequence continues at coordinate 25,259 of JBFMAB010000042.1, read as the reverse complement.
CTACGCCGCGCTGTCGGCCGCGGTGTTGCTGGTCGCGTGGCGCACGAAGGCGATGCGCACGCACGCGCACTGGTCGCACGCCGTGCTGGATGTGCCGATGGTGTTCGTCTGCCAGTACTTCGCGCTGCCCGTCGAGCCGGCGCCCGGCGTCGCCGCCGCGCTGTCCGCCTCCATCTTCATCGCGGTCGTCTGTCTGACGATGTTGACCTTCGACCGCGGCGTGTTGCTGGTGACGGCGGCGCTGGGCCTGTCGGGAGAGGTGGCGCTCGCCTTCGCCGCCGGGCAGGACGTGCTGCACGTGTGGCTCGCCAGCGGGCTCCTCACCGCGGTGGTGACCGCCGCCGGCTGGTTCGGCATCGAACGGGTGCGCACCATGGCCGTCGCGCTGGTGGAGAACCAGCGCCGCAAGCAGCGCCTGGGCCGCTACTTCTCGCCGGCCGTCGTCGCGCGCCTCGAGTCGATCGACGAGAGCCGGCCCGAGCACCGCGACGTGTCGATCCTCTTCTCGGACATCCGCGGCTTCACGACGCTGTCCGAGCAGTACCCGTCGGAGACGGTGGTGGCGTGGCTCAACGAGTACCTCACCGCCATGGTGCGCGTCGTGTTCAAGCACGGCGGCACGCTGGACAAGTTCATCGGCGACGGGATCCTCGCGTACTTCGGCGCGCCGCTCGCGCAGGACGACCACCCCCGCCGCGCGGTCGCCTGCGGCCGGGAGATGCTGGAGGAACTCGAGGCGCTCAACGCGCGGCGGGAGGCGCGCGGCGAGCCCGAGCTGCGGATCGGCATCGGCATTCACACCGGGCGCGCGGTGGTGGGCGACGTGGGCAGCGAAGAGCGCCGGGAGTTCACCGTCATCGGCGACGCGGTCAACACCGCGTCCCGCATCGAGGGCCTCACCAAGCAGCTCGGGCGGCGGCTGCTCATCAGCGCGGACACGCGCGCCCGCGTCGGCGACGAGCCCGCCTGGCTGGCCGCCGCGCCGGTGTCGGTGAAGGGCAAGTCCGAGCCGGTCGTCACCTACGCTTTGGCGGACGATCCGCCCGCCGCCGACTGAGGAATGCGCGGCGCGCTTTCGTGGTAGTCACCAGCGCCACCTCATGTCCACGCCGCCCCCCAGCGGAGCCGTCGCGTCCCACCTCGAGCTGTCGGCCCGCGCCTACGCCGCCAACGTCGCCACCTTCCGCCGCGTGCTGGGCCCGGGTCGCAAGCTGGGCGCGGTGCTCAAGGGCAACGCGTACGGCCACGGCTTCTTCGAGACGCTGACGCTCGCGCACGAGAAGGTCGACGTGCTGTACGTCATCACGCCGGCGGAGGCGCTGGCGATCCGCGCGTGGGAAGACGAGCACGACGTCGATCAGCGGCGGGTGGTGGTGATCGGCGCCGCCTCGACGGCCGAGTGCGTCGCGCTGGCGAAGGAGCGCGTCGCGGTGGTGGTCGCCGAGCGCGGCTTCGCGGAGGTGGCGCCAGCGCTACGGCGCGCAGGCCTGACGCTGGACGTGCACGTGCACCTCGACACGGGGCTGGGCCGCGAAGGCTTCACCCGCGCGCAGCTCGCCGCCGGCGAAGCGGACTTCCTGGCTGAGGCGGCCGACGTGGTGAAGGTGCGCGGGGTGCTGAGCCACTTCGCCAACACCGAGGACGTCACCGAGCAGAGCTACGCGCAGGCACAGCTGGCCGCCTTCGACGCGGGCTTCGAGCTGCTCGGCCGCCGCGTGCCCCTGCCCCCCGACGTCGAGCGCCACGTCGCCGCCAGCGCCGCGGCCCTGGTGCTGCCGCCGTCGCGCTACGACGTGGCGCGCGTGGGCATCGGCCTGTACGGGCTGTGGCCGTCCACCGAGACGCGCCTGTCCGCCCGCGTGGTGCTGGGCGAGCTGCCCGCGCTCGAGCCGGTGCTGTCGTGGCGCGCGCCCAGCCAGGCGGTGAAGTGGCTCGAGGCCGGCACCTACGTCGGCTACGGCTGCACCTGGCGCTGCGGCGCGGCCACGCGCGTGGCGGTGCTGCCGGTCGGCTACTACGACGGCTACCCGCGGCTCGCGTCGGGCAAGGCACACGTGCTGGTGAACGGCAAGCGCTGCCCGGTGCTGGGCCGGGTGATGATGAATCACCTCATCGTCGACGTGACGCAGGCGGCGACGAGTGACGCGCCGCTGGTCGCCACGCTGCTCGGCCGCGACGGCGACGAAGCGGTGACGGCCGAGGCGCTCGCGGGCTGGGCGCAGACGATCCACTACGAGCTCGTCACCCGGCTCGGGCCCCACCTGCGGCGCGACGTCGTGCCCTGAAAGTGGAGCCGCCGCCCGTGCCTCGCCAGGACGGCGCGCCCTGCTACTTCTTCTCGACCGGCGCGTCCTTCGCCGCGCGGAACAGGTGGCAGCCCGTGCAGCGCTCGGCGTTCGGCTCGTGCTTCGTCTGCTCCTTGTGGCAGGACAGGCAGCCGTCCCGCTGGAAGCCGGGCTTCTGCTGGTGCGTGCCGTGGCAGTCGGTGCACGTCTGGTGCTTCTTCTCGGCGTGGAGGCCTTCGAGCTCGTTCACCTTGTGACAGGCGACGCAGCCCTTGTCCGTCGAGCCCGAGTGAGGCTCGTGGCAGTCGAGGCACTTCACGTGGCCCCTGCCGGTCGACGGCTTGTCCTTGTGGCAGTCGGTGCAGGCCTTCTGCGTGTCGGCGGGCTTGTGCGGCAGGCCGGCGTGGCAGTCGGCGCACTTCGCGTGGCCGTCCTTCTTCACCTTCGCCACCGCGACCATCTTCTGGTCGTGGCACGTCTTGCACGGCGCCTGGCTGCCCTTCTTCACGCCGAAGTCGTGCGGGCTGTGGCATGTGGCGCACACCATGGGCTTGCCCCTGGCGTCCTTCTCCGCGTGCACCACCCCGGCGAACTCGGGCTCCTCGTGACACTCGAGGCAGTCCTTCGCGACGAGGCCCTTCCGCAGCTCCTGGTGCATCGGGTGGCAGCTCATGCAGGCCGCGAGGTCCGGCTTCACCGGGTGCGACGACTTGATGTCCTTGTGACAGGACTGGCACGTCTTCGGCGCGGCGGTGGCCGCGTGCGGCTCGTGGCAGTTGACGCAGGCGACGTGCGCCCTGGGCGTCGCGCCCTTCGCCAGCACCGGCTGCTTCGTGTGACACGCCTCGCAGGCCTTCACCTCGCCCTTCGCGAAGCGGTGGGGCTTGTGGCAGCTGCCGCAGCTCTTGTGGCCCTTGAACAGCGCCCTCTGGGTGACCACCGTGGCGGGCTTCTTCTGCTGCTTCGGGTCCGCGTGACACTCGAGGCACTGCTTCGTCGCCTCGACGGCGTGCGAGTGTTGCTCGTGGCACTTCATGCACGTCGCTGCGACGGTGTCGCCCGCCGCGCCGTGCATGAGGCCGACCGTGTCGTGGCACACGGTGCAGTCGGGCGGCTGGGTGAAGGGAGCGCGGTGCGGCTGGTGGCAGAAGAAGCACGCGGCGCCATGCACCTCGATGGCGCGCTTGTGGCCCTGCGCCTGCGCGTGGCAATTCAGGCACACCCAGTTGGTGATCGGCAGGTCGCCCTGGCGCACCCAGAACGGGTGGCAGGACAGGCACGTCACCTGGCCGCCGTCGGGCAGGCCCGCGTCGCCGCCGTGGTGGAAGCCGGCGTTCGCCTCGTGGCACGTCTTGCAACCGACGAGGCCCGGGTTCTCGAAGCCCTTCACGTCGACGTCGTGGCAGTCGCGGCAGGCGATGGTGCCGCCGTCGGGGGCGGGCGCGCCGACGTGCGCGACGTGCCCGCCGGTCTCCATGGCCTGGTGGTAGCTCGGCGGCACGATGATGATGCCGCCGTCGAGGTTGGTGGTCGGCGCAGGCAGCATTCCGCAGCCCGCGAGGACCGCGGCGAGGCCGCCTGCGAGGGCAGGGCGGAGGAGGCGTGCGCTCACGACGCCCCCGAGTCCCCGCTCTGCTCCGGCGGTGGCGCCGCCGGCCGCATGCGCGCCTGCGCCACGTCGGCGGCGATCGACAGCGCGAAGCCGATGAAGGCCAGTCCGCCGAACGCCTGCGACACCGACATGGAGATGACGACCTGCAGCGGGCGCGGATCCACCACGCCGAGGCACATGAGGGCCAGCGCCACCAGGCCGAGCGCCGCGCACACGCGCAGCGCCTTCTCGGTGGGCCACTTCGCCAGGAGCTTCAAGAAGCGGTTCATCGCTGGGCGTGCTCCTCGGCCGGCTGGTCCTTGTTGAAGGGGTGCGAGTAGCCGTGGCACCCCGCGCTCGCGCACGCCACCTTGTTCGTCAAGAGGTCCTGCTGCAGCGCGCGGTGCTCGCGCACGTTCTCGAAGGAGTCGAGCTCGCCCGAGTGGCACTGCATGCAGTTGGAGTTCGGGTACGGCTTGTTGACGCGGATCTCCTTGAGCGCCTGCTCGAGCGGCATCTTGCCGTAGTGGCCGATGTAGTAGTGGTACACGTGCTTCATGCCGTTCAGCTTGGTGAGCGGGTAGCCCAACATGCCGTAGTCGGCGTGGCAGATGTAGCAGTTGGCCGCGCCGAACATCTTGTTGCGGCCGTGGCGCGACGCGAGCGACGTACTCTCTGGGTCGTCGACGTCGGCCTCGTGCTTCGACATCACGTGGCAGCTGCCGCAGAAGCTGCGCTCCGTGGTGCGGTGCATGCCGTAGGCCGTCGACGCCGCCGCGGTGGCCATGGGGAAGACGCCGAGCCCGAAGAGCAGGCGCATGCGGACCCGCGCGTCCAGCTTCGGCCGGCGGATGAGGTAGTGGATCAAGATGAGCGCGGCTGCGGTCGCGCACACCAGCGTGAGAATCGCCGCCAGAGAAAGTTCATGCATGGGTAAGCACTTCGGTGAACGGGCGAAAGAGCGAAAAACAATTGCTGTACCGTCGGCCGCCGACCGTGCATCGTGTCACGAGTCAACAACGCTTCCAACGAACATGAAGCCGGGACTCTTCTTCGCAGCGATCATCGCCACCTTCGTCGTGGGCTTCGCCGTCGGGCGCGTCTCCGCGCCGGCGGTTTCTCCCTCGGTGGCGTCGTCCTCTCCGCCCCCGCCACCGTCGCCCTCGATGATGCCTCCGATGAGCCCAACTGCGCCGCCGCCCGCGATGGGCGCGGGCAGCGGCGTCTCGGGCACCGTCGCCGAGGTCATCCACGTGCCGAGCTACACGTACCTGCGCCTGTCGACGCCGTCGGGCGACCAATGGGCCGCGGTGACGCGGAATGACGCGGTGAAGGAAGGCCAGGTGGTCAGCCTGGGCTCTGCCACCGAGATGACCAACTTCAGCAGCAAGACGCTCGGCCGTACGTTCGATCGCATCTGGTTTGGGGAGCTCGCGGGCGCGCCGGCGATGGGCGGCGGCATGGCCGGGCCGCTGGGCAGCGCCGGCGGTGCGCCGCAGGGCCTCCCGGTGGGGCACCCGAGCATCGGTGGCGCTCCGCCCTCGAGCGGCGCGGCGGGCGCGCTGGCGGCGGTGGAGCAGGCGGGCGACGCCCTGTCCCTGCGCGTGGCGGACGTGTTCTCCGAGCGCGCGGCGCTGGCCGGCAAGCGGGTGCGCGTGCAGGGCGTGGCGGCGAAGGTGACGGCGGTGCAGGGCGCCTACTACGTCCACGTGAAGGACGGCAGCGGCACCGCCGGCAAGGACGACGATCTCACCGTCGTCACCGCCACCGAGGTGAAGGCCGACCAGAAGGTGACGCTCGAGGGCCGCGTGGCGCTCGACAAGGACGTCGGCATGGGTACGCCGTACCCGGTCGTGGTGGAAGGCGCGACCGTCGTGGGGCCGTGATGCGGGCGCTCCTCTCCGCCGCCGTCGGTGTGGTGCTGGCCGCGGGCGCCGCGCGCGCCGAAGACGACTACACCGTCGACGTCCGCGCCTCGACGTACGCGCAGCTGACCCGGCAGGCGCTGCTGCCGGGCTCCGGCGCGGTGGCCGTGGAGCCGCAGAACGTGGCCGCGCTGTACGGCTCCGCGTTCCTCCGCATCCGCGGCGTCGACACCCCGCTGGGGAGAGACGCGCTCACCGCCGAGCTGTCCGCGTGGGGCGCGCTCGGTGCGCTGCCCGATCCGCAGAACCGGGTGGGCGACGGCGACCTCCAGTCCGCGTGGGTGCAGCACGCCACCGAGCGCTTCCGGCTGAAGCTGGGCCGCCAGGTGACGCTGCCGGGCGCCGCCCGCTACGTGCGCTACGACGGCCTGTCGGCGGGCGCGCGCGTGGGCCCGGTCGAGGTGGAGGCCTACTTCGGGCTCGTCACGCTCCCGCGCTTCGTGCAGCCGCGCGGCTACTTCGTGCTCGGCTCGGTCAACGACGCGCTGAAGGATCCGACGTTCCTCGAGGCGCAGCAGCGGGCTGGGCAGTGGCTCGCCGGCGCGCGGGCGTCGTGGGTCGGCACCGGCTGGCTGCGCGGCTCGCTCGCGTTCCACGAGCAGCAGGGGCCCGACGGCCTCGCGTTCCGCAACCTCGCCCTTGACCTGCGTGGCACCGCGGGCCGCTCGGTCGGCTACGGCGGCCGCTTCGTCCTCGACCTCGCGGCGACGAAGCCAGCGGAGGCGCGCGTCTTCGTCGACGTGACGGCGCTCGAGAAGCTGCCCATCTCCGTCGACTACGGGTACGCCGCCCCGTCGCTGCTCTTGCCGCACGCCTCCATCCTCGCGGCGTTCGGCGGCGCGTCGTGGCACGAGCTGGGCGCCGAGGCGACCTGGCGCGCCAGCCAGTACCTGCGCGTCACCGGACGTGCGGCGGGCCAGCTGTACGAAGGCAGCCAGCCGGGCGCCCGCGGCTCGCTGCGCGCGCAATGGACGCCCGACATCGATGAGCGCTGGCAGCTCATCGCGGAGTACGCGCGGACCTCCGCCGTCACCAACGGCTACAACCACCTGCGCGCGGCGGCTCGCTGGCGCGCGACCGCCGACGTGTACGCTTCGGCGGACGTGGGCGCGTACTTCTACGACCAGGCGGTGCGCGGCGCGCGCACGTCGGTCATGGGCATCGCCAACGTCGAGTACGTGGCGCTGCCCGTGTTGAGGTTGATGATCTCCGGCTCGCTCACCAGCTCTCCCTTCGCGGCGGTGGAAGGGCAGGTGCTCGGGCGGCTGGTCTTCGAGCTCGACGGACCGAGCGCCGGAGGTGGCTCGTGAAGGCGCGGATGGTGGTGGTGGCCGGCGCGCTCGTGCTGGCGGTGGGCGGGGCGTGCTCCAGGCGCCTCCTCACGCGCTTCCCGCATGAGCTGCACCTCGCGGAGATCGAGTGCGGCAAGCCGGGAGCGCCGGACTGTCTCAGCTGCAACAGCTGCCACGCGGGCACGCCGGACCAGGCGACCTGGGTGAAACCGACGCAGGCGGTGTGCGCGAAGTGCCACGAAGAGAGCCAGGCGAAGTACGCGATCGCCACCCGGCCCGACGCCGCGGCGCGGCCGGCGGCCTACGACATCCGCTTTGGGCACGACAAGCACCTGAAGATGCCGGAGATCAAAGGCCAGTGCGTGAAGTGCCACGCGGGCGCGGTGCAGGCGGCGGGCGGCAAGCCGCTCTTCCCGCCGATGAACACCTGCCGGAGCTGCCACAGGCACGAGGAGCAGTTCGCCGCCAACGACTGCGCGCCGTGCCACAAGCCGAACCACCTGCGGGGCCTCAAGCCCCTGTCCTTCCTGTCGCACGACGCGAACTGGCTGCGGCGGCACGGCACGCTGGCGCGGGACGAGCTGGCGATGTGCACGACCTGCCACGCGCAGGCGCAGTGCGACAGCTGCCACGACGCCACGCAGACGCTGCGGGCCGAGGTGCGCAACCCCGACGCCATCCACCGCCAGTACGTGCACCGCTTCGACTTCCTCTCGCGGCACGCGATCGAGGCGCAGTCTGAGCCGGCCCAATGCGTCACCTGCCACCAGAAGCAGGACTGCGACGCGTGCCACATGGAGCGCGGCGTGTCCGGCGGCCTTCTGGAGGGCCGCAACCCGCACCCGCCGAACTGGTCCGGCAACTCCGGCGCGGCCACCAACCTGCACGGCCCGGCGGCGCGGCGCGACACCGCCAGCTGCGCCGCGTGTCACGAGCAGGGCGCCGCGAGCAACTGCGTGCGCTGCCACAAGGTCGGCGGCTTCGGCGGCAACCCGCACCCGCCGGGCTGGCGCAGCTCGCTGGGGATGGACTCGACGTCGTGCGCCGTCTGCCACGGAGGTGCGCTGTGATGCGCCGCCCGTCCATCGGCCGCGTGGCCCTCCCCGTCGCCGCGCTCGTCGCCGCCAGCGGGTGTCTCGTCCTCCGCGACGACCCGAATTCGCAGTCGAACCGCTGCGTCGCCTGCCACGGCAGCGCCACCGCCGAAGGCGACGCGCTGCTCAAGGCGGCGCCGCCCAACGACACGAAGGGCAACACCGACGTCGCGGCGCCCGGCGTCGGCGCGCACCAGCGGCACCTCAAGGCCTCCGCCACCCACGGCGCGGTCGCGTGCAACCAGTGCCACCTGGTGCCCGAGCGCACCGACGCGCCCGGCCACAACGACACCGACGGGCCAGCCGAGCTGGTGTTCGGCTCCATCGCCGCGCTGGACGCGGGCACGCCCACCTATGACGTCACCTCCCGCCGCTGCAGCGATGTGTACTGCCACGGCTACGCGCGGACGAGCCCGTGGACGCAGCCGCGCAGCGAAGACGACGCCTGCGGCACGTGCCACGGCCTGCCGCCGCCCGAGCCGCACCCGCAGTCGCCCGCGTGCCACGCCTGCCACGGCGAAGTCATCGCGCCCGACCGCTCCTTCCTGCTGCCCGAGCGCCACGTGAATGGCGAGGTGAACCTGGGAGACCTGCGCTGCAACGCCTGCCACGGCTCCGATGACGGCGGCGCGCCGCCTCCGTCGCTGGACGGCGGCACCTCTCGCGACCAGCTGGGCGTCGGCGCGCACGCCACGCACCTCACGGGCTCGCCCACGGCGCGGCCGGTGCCGTGCGCCGAGTGCCACCAGGTGCCGGCGCAGGTGGCCTCGCCCGGCCACGCGAACGGCGTGGTGGACGTCGTCTTCTCTGGCGCGGCGTTGGGCCCGCGTGACGGCGGCGCGGTGTGGACGCGCAGCACCGCGACCTGCACCGCCTGGTGCCACGCGGTCGGCGTCGACGGCGCGACCAGCCCGACATGGACGTCGATGGACGGGCCGCTCGGCTGCACCGGCTGCCACGCCTTCCCGCCGGCCGCGCCGCACCCCGGCTGGAGCCGCTGCAGCGCGTGTCACCCGAATGCGATCCTCACCGCCGACGGCGGCCAGGCGCTGCTCGACGCGGGCCTGCACGTCAACGGCGTGGTGGAGGCCGCGCCGCCCGCGAACTGCGACGGCTGCCACGGCTCGTCCGTCAACCCGGCGCCGCCGCGCGACCTGGGCGGCAACACGGCCACCACCGTGTCCTCGGTGGGCGCGCACCAGGTGCACCTGCAGGACGCGGGACAGTTCCGCACCGTGCAGTGCCGCGACTGCCACGTGGTGCCGGCGCAGACGATCGCCCCCGGCCACGCCAACGGCACCGTGGACATCGTCTTCTCGGGCCCGGCCATCGCCGGCATCGACCTGTCCGGCGGCCCGATGCCGACGTACGCCAACGGCAGCTGCGCCAACACCACCTGCCACGATCCCAAGGCCCTGGTGGCGAACAACCCCACCGGCGGCACCCACACGCAGCCGATCTGGACGAAGGTGGACGGCACCCAGCTGACCTGCTTCTCGTGCCACGCGTTCCCGCCGATCGCCCCGCACCCGCAGAACTTCGACTGCGGCCAGTGCCACCAGAACTACGTCGCGGGGCAGTTCGTGCGGCCGGACCTGCACGTCAACGGGCAGATCACCTTCTCGGTGCCGTAGCCGCCTTCAGGCGACGGCCAGGAGGACGATGAAGGCGGTGTAGCCGGCGAGCAACGTCGCGCCTTCCCACCGGCGCATCAGCCGCTCGGTGCGCAGGAAGAAGGCGCCCACCGCGGTGAGGCCCAGCATCACCAGCACGTCCATCGACGTGGGGCTGCCCACGTTCACCAGGTTGCCGGTGAGGCCCGCGACGCCGAGACACAGGAGGATGTTGAAGATGTTGGAGCCGACGACGTTGCCCACGGCGATGTCCGAGTGGCCGCGCAGCGCGGCGATGAGGCTGGTGGCCAACTCTGGCAGCGAGGTGCCGACGGCGACGATGGTGAGGCCCACCAGGCGCTCGCTCATCCCCAGCGCGAGCGCCACCTGCGTCGCGCCGTCGACGAAGAGGCGCCCGCCGATGATGAGCAGCACCAACCCCACCAGCGCGATCAGCGCCTGCCGAAGCTTGCTCACCTCGGGCAGTGGGGACGGGGCGCCGGCCGCGTCGGCGGCGGCCGCCGCCACCTGCGCCTCGGACTCGGCGGCGCGCTGCGCCCGCGCGCCTTGCACCGCCTGCACCATCCACGCGGTGTAGCCGGCGGCGCCCGCCAGCAGCACGGCGCTCTCGAGGCGGCTCACGGCGCCGTCCCACAACAGGACGGGCAGCGCCAGCGCGCTGAAGACCAGCACCGGCAGCTCGCGGCGCCGAATCGCACCGTCCACGCGCGCGGGCCGCGCGAGCGCCGCCACGCCCAGGATGAGGCCGAGGTTGGCGAGGTTGGAGCCGACCACGTTGCCCAGCGCCACCTGGCCCTGGCCGTTGAGCGCGGCCTGGATGCCCACCACCACCTCCGGTGCCGAGGTGCCGTACGCCACCACCGTGAGGCCCACCACCAGCTGGGGGATGCGCAGCGCGAGCGCGAGGCGGGACGCGCCGCCCACCAGCCACTCGGCACCGAAGTACAGGAGGACACCGCCACCGAGGAGGAGAAACCAGGACAGCACGCCGCCATTCTGGCCACCTCACCCCGCCGCGTCACCCGAATCTGCCGCCGGCGCGGGGCGGATCTGGCACCTTCGGGCGCATGACAGCGACCTGGCGGCTCGACGGGAAGACGGTGCTGGTGACGGGCGGCACGAAGGGCATCGGCCGGGCGACGGTGGAGGAGTGCCTGGCGCTGGGCGCGCGGGTGCGCCTCGTCGCCCGAAGCGAAGAGGACGTGCGCGACGCGGTGGCGACGCTGCGCGCGCGGGGCGATGTCGACGGGCTGGCCGCCGACGTGGCGACACGGGAGGGCCGCGAGGCGGTGGCGGCGTGGACGCGCGAAGTGGACGTGCTGGTGAACAACGTCGGCACCAACGTGCGGAAAGAGTTCGACGCCTACGAGGACGGGGAGATCGAGGCGATCCTCGAGACGAACCTGCTGTCGGCGCTCCACCTGACGCGCGCGCTGGCCGGCCCGCTCCAGGCGAAGGGCGACGGCTGCGTGGTGAACGTGGCGTCGGTGGCCGGGCTGACGGGCGTGCGCACCGGCGTGCCGTACGCGGCGAGCAAGGCGGGGCTGGTGCAGGCGACGCGCACGCTGGCGCTGGAGTGGGCACGCCGCGGCGTGCGGGTGAACGCGGTGGCGCCCTGGTACACGCGCACGCCGCTGGTGGAGCCGGTGCTGCAGCGGCCGGGCGCCGCGGAGGCGATCGTCACGCGCACGCCGCTGGGCCGCATCGCCGACGCCCGCGAGGTGGCCACCGCCATCGCCTTCCTCGCGATGCCCGCGGCGTCCTACATCACCGGGCAGTGCCTCACCGTCGACGGTGGCTTCACCGTCAACGGCCTGTCGTGGGACTGAGACGCGGCCGTGTACTCAGGTCGTGATGGTGGTGCCGCCGTCCACCACCAGCACGTGGCCGGTGACGTAGCTGGACGCCTCGCTCGCGAGGAACACTGCGGCGCCGGCGATCTCGTCGGGCTGCGCGTGCCGGCCGAGGGCGGCGCGGTCCGTCACGTGCTTGCGCAGCTCGTCGTTCATCACGATGGCCGCGGCGAACTTCGTCTCCACCAGCCCGGGGGCGATCGCATTGACGCGAATGCCGGTGCCGCCCAACTCCTGCGCGAGCGTCTGCGTCATCGAGATGACCGCGGCCTTCGTCATGCCGTACACGCCCTGGAACGGCGCGGCGCGCAGGCCGGCGATGGACGCGACGTTGATGATGGCGCCCGGCGCGCTGCGCTCCTCAAGGTGCCGCGCGACCTCGCGCGCCGCCAGGAAGTAGCCCTTCACGTTCACCTCGAACGTCTTGTCGAAGGCCGCGTCCTCGATGTCCAGCATCGGACCGAAGTACGGGTTGGTGGCCGCGTTGTTGACCAACACGTCCACCTTCCCGAAGCGCGACACCGCCTCGGCCACCAGCCGCGTCACGTCCTCGGCCTTGCCGGTGTGCGCGGCCACCGCCGCTGCCTTGCCGCCCGCGGCCTCGATGCGCGCCACCACCGCCTGCAGAGCGTCGGGCTTGCGCGCTGCCAGCATCACCGCCGCGCCGTGCTCGGCCAGCCGCACGGCGATCGCCTCGCCGATGCCGCGGCTCGCGCCGGTCACGATGGCCACCTTGTCCTGCAGGGCAAAGAGAGGAGCGCTCATGGGCGCGTGCGTAGCACGCAACGCCTGCGGGCGCCGTGACTTGCGCAGGGCGCCGACGTGGGTTTCGAGTCTCGCGGCCCAGCGGACGGCGCACGGGACGCGCGACAGACCGGCCAGGGCCCGGCGGTGTACGCCAGCGGCACCATCTGCGCGCGAGGCGGCGCGGCTCAACCCGCTGGCGGCGCTCCGCTGCGAGTGACAAGAAGCCGTCATGGACTTCACCGAGTCGCCACGGGTCGCGAGCATCCGCGCGCAGGCCCGCGAGTTCGTCGAGAAGGAGCTGTTCCCCCTCGAGCCGAAGCTGCGCGCCGAGGGCTTCCAGGCGCTGGTGCCCGCGCTGGCCGAGAAGCGCGCCCGCGCGAAGGAGACGGGGCTGTTCGCCGCGTTCATCCCGAAGGCGTACGGCGGCCCGGGCCTGTCGCTGACGGAGTTCGCGCACCTCTCGGAGGAGCTGGGGAAGAGCCCGGTGGGGCACTACGTCTTCAACTGCCAGGCGCCGGACGTGGGGAACATGGAGATCCTCATGGAGTTCGGCACCGAGGCCCAGAAGGCGCGCTTCCTCGAGCCGCTCGTGAGGGGGGAGATCCGCAGCTGCTTCGCGATGACGGAGCCCGAGCACGCGGGCTCCAACCCGGTGTGGCTCAGCACCACCGCGCGGAAGGACGCGGGCCAGTGGGTCATCCGCGGGCACAAGTGGTTCACCACCGGCGCCGAGGGCGCGGCCTTCGCCGTCGTCATGGCGGTCACCAACCCCGAGGCGGACTCGCCGCACGCGAGGGCGAGCATGATCCTCGTGCCCACCAGCACGCCGGGCTTCGAGCGCATCGGCAACCTGTCCATCATGGGCGACCGCGGCGGCGACTGGGCGAGCCACGCCGAGGTCAGCTTCCAGGACGCGCGCGTGCCGCTCGAGAACCTGCTCGGCGGGGAGGGCGCGGGCTTCCTCATCGCGCAAGCGCGGCTGGGGCCCGGGCGCATCCACCACTGCATGCGGTGGATCGGCATCTGCGAGCGGGCGTTCGACCTCATGTGCCGGCACGCGGCGACGCGGGAGATCGCTCCCGGTAGGCCGCTGGGCACGAAGCAGCTCGTCCAGCAGTGGATCGCCGAGAGCCGCGCGGAGATCCACGCGGCGCGGCTGATGGTGCTGCACGCGGCGTGGAAGATCGAGACGCAGGGCGTGTCCGAGGCGCGCGAGGAGATCAGCCTCATCAAGTTCACCGTCGCGCGCACGCTGCAGCGGGTGCTCGATCGCGCGCTGCAGACGCTGGGCGGCCTGGGCATGACGGACGATACGCCGATCGCCTTCTGGTACGCGCACGAGCGGGCCGCGCGCATCTACGACGGCGCCGACGAGGTGCACCTGGAGGCGGTCGCGAAGCGCACCCTGAGGCGCTACGGCATCGCCCCTCGGTGAGCGCTCGTCAGGCCTTCACCCGCTTCATCTCGGGATCGTACAGCGGCTTGAGCGACGCCATCGCCGGGTAGCGCTTGCCGGCGATCTCCACGTCCCAGGTGCCGGCGTCGATCCACGCCTGGTCGAGCGGCTGCCCGGCGTCGATCATCGCGAGGCCGACCGCGCCGCCCAGCGTGTGCCCGTACGACGCGGCGCGCACGTAGCCGACGGGCTTCCCGTTCCGCCGGACGATCTCCGCGTGGAACATGAGCGGCTCGGGATCCTTCACCAGCACCTGCAGGAGCCGCCGGGTGAGCGGGCCCCTGGCCTTCAGCGCCAGCACCGCGTCCTTGCCGATGAAGCCGCCGGGCTTCTCCAGGTCGACGGCGAAGCCGAGGCCCGCCTCGAGCACCGAGTCGGTGTTGTCGATGTCGTGGCCGTAGTCCCGGTAACCCTTTTCCATGCGGCAGCTCGAGAGCGCCTTGAGGCCCGCGTGGCGCAAACCAAAGGCGGCGCCGGCCTCCACCAGCCGGTCGTACACGTGCACCGCCTGCTCGGTGGGCACGTACAGCTCGTAGCCCAGCTCTCCGAGGTAGGTGATGCGCACGCACAGCACGCGCGCGAAGCCGATGTCGATCTCCCGCGCCGTGCGGAAGGGGAACGCCTCGTTCGACAGGTCCGCGGTGGTGACGGACTGCAGGAGCGCGCGGCTCTTCGGGCCCTGCACGTTGAGCTGCGCGAAGGCGCTCGTCACGTCGGACACGAAGGCGTGCGCGTCGCCGAGGTGCCGCTTCAGGTGCGTCTCGACGTGGCGGTGCGCCGTGTCCGACGCCACCACCCAGTAGCGCTCGTCGTCGAACTTGGTGACGGTGAGATCGGCCTCCAGCGTGCCGCCCTCGTTGAGCCACTGTGTGTACGTGATGACGCCCGGCGCGCCGTCGACGTTGTTCGCCGAGATGCGGTTGAGCAGCCGGCCCGCGTCGCGGCCCTCGACGCGGAACTTCGACATGAACGACATGTCCATGAGGATGACGCCGTTGCGCACCGCCTCGTGCTCGGCCTGCCAGTGCTTGAACCAGGTCGGCCGCCCCCAGGTCAGCTCGTCCTGCGTGGGCGCCGTGCCGTCGGGCGAGTACCAGTCCGCGCCTTCCCAGCCCGACACGTCCTTGAAGAACGCGCCCCTCGCCGCGAGGCGATCGTGGAACGGGGCCTTCTTCGCGCCGCGCGCCGTGGACATCGAGCGGAACGGGTAGTGGCACTGGTACACCATGCCCAGCGACTCCACCGTGCGCGTGCGGCGGTACTCCGGGGTCGCCTGGTACGGGTGCAGGCGATCGACGTGCATGCCGGTGACGTCGACGTCCGGCCGGCCGTGGACGATCCAGTGCGCCAGCACGCGGCCGATCCCGCCGCCGGTGAGGATGCCGATGGAGTTGAGCCCCGCGGCCACGAAGTAGTTCTTCAGCTCCGGTGCCTCGCCGACGCACGGCCGCAAATCCGGGGTGAAGCTCTCGGGCCCGCAGAAGAACTTCTTGAGGCCCGCCTGTTGCGAGATGGGCACGCGCGACATCGCCCGCTCGAGGTACGGCGCCATGCGATCCCAGTCCGGGGTGATCTCGCCGAACGAGAAGTCCTCGGGTACGCCTTCGATCTTCCACGGCGCGCACTTCGGCTCGAACAGGCCGATCATCAGCCCGCCGCCCTCCTCGCGGTAGTAGCCGTGGCAGCCCGGGTCCTCCAGCACCGGCCAGGCGCGGTCGATGCCGGGGATTCTCTCGGTGATGAGGTAGTAGTGTTCGGCCGCCTGCAGCGGAATGGTGACGCCCGACTTCGCGCCGAGCTGCCGCGCCCACATGCCGGCGCAGTTGACGACGACTTCGCAGGTGACGTCGCCGTGCGTCGTCTTCACGCCGGTGACGACGCCGCGCTGGCTCACGACGTCGGTGACCGCGACCCCTTCGAGGATGGTGGCGCCTTTCAGCTTCGCGCCCTTCGACAGCGCCATGGTGACGTCGACGGGGTCCACGCGGCCGTCTTCCTTCACGTAGAAGCCGGCGAGCACGTCGTCCACCCTGGCGATGGGGAACAGCTCCTTCACCTGCGCGGGGCTCAGCTCATGCACGTCGACGCCGCAGTAGCGGTTGAACGCGGACACGCGGCGGTACTCCTCGAGCCGGTCCCTGTCGGACGCGACCTCGATGAAGCCGACGGGCTTGAAGCCGGTGGCCTGGCCGGTCTCCGCCTCGAGGCGCGCGTAGAGGTCGCGCGTGTACTTGCGCAGCTCCGTCGACGTCTCGGACGTCGAGCCGAAGGTGACCATGAGGCCCGCGGCGTGCCAGGTGGTGCCGCTGGTGACGCGGTCGCGCTCGAGCAACACGACGTCTTTCACGCCCAGGTGGGCCAGGTGGTACGCGACGGAGCAACCGATGACGCCGCCGCCGATGACGACGACGCGCGCGTGCTTGGGGACGACGGGCTGGGACATGGCGCGGCAGCCTACCGGGGTCGGGCCCGCGCTTCAGTCCTGATGTGCGCCGGCCGGCTCACGGCAACGCGAGGTTGATGGCGTAGTCGCCCTTGGCAGACGTCGGGGGCTCCCAGCCCGTGTCACGGAAGCCGTTGTCGCGCAGCACCCGCTGCACTTCGCGACCGCGCGCCTGCGACAAATCCATCTGGGCCTGCTTCATCATGGTCCAGATCTCGTTGGCGACCGCGAGGTCGTCGACCAGCGTCGCGTGGCCGGCGTAGTCGCGGCCGACGTTCTGGGCGCCGAACGGCTTGAAGTCGAGCGTCTTGAGCAGGTTGGGTGACAGCGGAATGTCGGACTTCTGGTCCGCGGCGAACTGCGCGACCTGGGTGAGGAAGTCGTTCAGCTCCGACTCGGGCCTGCTGCCCATCTGCCGGTACCAGGCCTCGACCGCGGCGCGGTCGTTGACGTCGAGGGCCGGGTTCTTCTTCGCGGCGAAGCCCACCAGCACGCGGATCGCGCGCTCCTGCGCCTCGAGCGGCGCGAAGGCCTGGGCCACGTCCACCGGCGAGCCCTTCGACTTCGCGAAGGTGGCGACGTCGTCGAGCAGCGCCTGTCGCTGCAGCGGGGGCAGGGCGGCCTGGGCGGCGAACCACTTCTCGAAGCTGGCCGGATCACCGGCCGTGACGCCTGGCGTGTTTCGCGACAGCGCATAGTCCATGAAGATGCCGGCGGCCGCGGCGTTGACGCCGTACTGTGCCTTCTTGATGGCGCCGGTGTAGCCCTCCTCGGCCTCGAGCTCGATTTGGATGTCGTTGGAGATCATCGCGCCGGTCATCTTCGAGGCGTCGAGCGGGGTGCGGCTGACGCGCTCCTGGAACGACAGGCCGAGGCCCGTCTTCGCGTCGTAGAACTCCGTGTAGTCCATGGAGCCGATGATGAAGTTCCACGACTGCGGGTTCACGCCCAGCGCCTGCTGCCGGTAGTTGTTGAACCACACGCCCTGGGCCCAGCCCGCGGCGCCCTCGATCTGGCGGTGGAGAATTTCCGCGTGCGCCGTCACCAGGTTCTTGCGGATGTCGGCGGCCACCGCGGCCTTGTCGGCCGCGTTGGACAGGGCCGGGTTGTTCTCGCTGGCGAGGTGTGCGCCCAACTCGGCGAGGAAGGCGTCCTTGTTGGGGCCCGCGAGCTGCGCGTCGAACTCCCGGATGAAGGCGTCGAAGGTCTGCTTCTTCGCGAGGTCGCCCGAGATGCTGACGGTCGAGGCGAAGGTCTCGTCCTTCATGGCGCGGAGCTGGTTCAAGCCGACGCCGATGCTCTGGAGCTTCTCGTTCTTTTCACGGCCATCGGCCATGTCGATGATCGCCTTCGCCGCGGCCGTATACGACGCCGGGTTGCCCCTGGTGGCGCCGCCCGAGCGTTCGGCCCACGCCATGAAGCGGCTGGTGGCGGCCTTGAAGCGCATGAAGTCCTGCACGTCGGTGGCGCTTCCGGCGTCGCGCACGCTGCGGGCGTCGTTGCCGCCGATCTTCCGCTGCAGCTGGTCGACGTTCTCGGCGAAGGCGTCGTACGTCGTGCGAATCGAGTCGACGACGGCGCGCTGGAGCCGCGCGTCCTGCTTGGTGGAGATGGGCTGTCCCGGCCACAGGCGGTCGACGAGCGCCTTGTCGACGGTGACGCTGGGGTCGATCCGCTTCATCGCTTCGGCGGTGGCGGCGACGACGGCGCTGCGATCGATGAGCGCGTTGGCCTGCGCGAGGAGCTCGGCCTTGCCCGGGAGGTTGTTCGACGCGGCCCAGTCCGGCGCGGCCTGGATGAGCGACGCCAGCTCCTTCAGCTTCGGCTCGCCCGCCTCCTGGAAGCCCTTGAGCAGCGCCGCCGGGCTCGTCTCGTTCAGGTGGAAGCGCCCGCGGATCTGCCGGGCCACCGCGCCCGGCTCGAGCGCCAGCACGCCCGTCTCGCCGCCCACGTCGTCGGTGATGCCCTTCTGGACGGCGACCCGGTACATCGACGCGGCGGCCGGGGCCACGTTGTTCGACGAGTACGAGCCCCACGCGGCGCCCAGCTTGCCGGTGGCCGCGGAGTTCACGAGCGTGTCGAAGATCTCCTGGTTGGCCGAGTCGGTGCGGCTGTCGATCTTCCGGGCGTGCTTCACGCCGTTTTCGATCGCGGTGCCTTCCTTCATGCCGATGAGCACGCGGGTGCCGGCGAAGGGATCGCGGTCGGAGCCGTAGCGGATGCGCGCGCGGTACATCAGCTCGGCCTTCTGCAGATCCTTGGTCAGCTGGCCGGTGGCGAGGTCCTTCTTCGCCATGAAGGTATCGAAGAAGAAGTCACGGCCGATGGCGACGCGCGGCTGTCCGTTGTTGGGGTTCACCTCGTAGCTGCGGCTGTCGAGGGTGAAGGACACGTACGGGTTCGCGCGGCGCAGCGCGTGGCTGTCCGAGTCCCACGCCATCTCGTCGATGGGGAGGTTGCCCAGCGTCAGGCCCGCGGCGGCTCTCGGGCGCTGGAGATCGTTCAAAGAGTTCGCGGCGAGCTTCACCGTGTCCTCCTTGGTGAGGCCGGTGATGACGCGGGTGTCCTCGACCTCTTCGCCGTCGCGCCCGTAGGCGACCGGGGCGTTCTTGAAGGTTTCGGCGCTCATGTGCGGAATCGTCGAGAGGTCGATGCCGGCGCCGGCGGGCTCGCGGATCTGCAGCGTGATGCCATCGATGGCCATGGTGGCTTCGGGCTTGAGCCGCGCGGCCTTGCCGAAGTCGGTGGTGACGGAGGACGCGTAGTTGCCGCGCCTGGTGTCGTCGAGGCCGAGCGCCTTCGACAGGTTGCTGCCGACGGAGAAGTCGAACGAGTCGCCGGCCTTGACGCGGCCGTTGCCGCCAGCCACGTCGTCGAGCGCCTGCATGAGGTCGGCGACGTAGTGCTTGAGCGGCGCGCCGGCGGCCGAGGCCTGGGTCTGCAGCTCCTGGATCGCCGCCTTCAGCGAGTCCGCGTCGGTGACCGTCTTCACGTTGGCGCCTTCGCCGATCTTGAGCGACAGGCCCCGGGCCTTGAGCTGGTCGCCGACGGCGGTGAGCCACTCGGTGCGGTCGGCCTGCCGGTAGAGGTCGGGGCGGAACTGGATGTTTCGCTTCACGTTGATGGAGGGCATGGGGGCTCCTTCAGGCGTCGTGGGAAATGGGCTGGTCTTGACACGACCCGTGCGAGGGGGCCAGCGCGCATGCGGAGTTTCTTGTCGCGCGGGGGTGCCGGTCCGAAGCGCTGAAGGCCAGCGTCCCGGGTCTCCCCGCCGGTGGTTCCCCAAGAGGAACTCGAACGCGAACACGCCGGCGCGCACCGGAGAGACGCACAACCACTGGCAACCACTTGGCTTTTTGGATCGCCGCCAGCACCCGGCAAAGTGTTCGAGTGTCTATATGGAAGTTCCGGTCGGAACCTGCTGGCGTCCCGGCGCTGGTGCGACGGCCACAGCGGGAAGGTCCGCGAAGGGCGCGACCAGGGCGTGGGGCGTCGGCGGTAGGATCACGATGTTCCGCTGGCGGGCCCTGGTCAACGACACGTACAGGAGCCTCGAGTTCGTCGGGAACGGCTCCTGCTCGCGCCCGAACCAGTCGGCGTCGCGGTAGACGAGGATCACCACGTCGGCCTCGCGGCCCTTGGTCTGGTGGAAGTTCATGAGCTGGATCGACTTGCCGGTCGCGCCGTCCCCTTCGAAGAGCGTCTCCGTCCGCTGGTCGGACACGCTGCGCGCGAGCTCGGTGAAGAAAGCGTCCGTCTCGCGCGCCCGCGCCCGGCGTTGCGCCTGTCGGGCGAGCGCACCGAAGGTCCGTGCCGCCTGGTTCCAAGGCCGGTTCGCGGCCGCGATTCCCAGACTCGGCCACAGGTTCATCGCCGCGTTCACGAGGTTTTCGACGCCATCCGCCGCACTTTGCTGCAGCCCTCGCTGCACGTTGTTCAGGCGCTCCACCAGGCTCGGCGGCAAGGTGGTCGCGCCCTTGAGCCCGAGTGCGAGTTCGGGGACGGTGCTGCCGCGAATCGAAGCGGTGAGGAAGACCGCGAGTCGGAGACGAACCTGCTCGAAGTCCACGTGCCCCGCCCCGAACTGGCACGCGGCCTCCAGCGCCGCGAGGGCTTCACCATGTGCCTCCGGGAGTCCGACGAGGACGTGGTCCAGTCCCATGGCAAACAACGAGGCGCTGAGCTCGGCAACGGAGCGATTCGAGTGGCCGAAGATGCCAATCGAACGGTGGCCGCGGTTCCAAGCGTCATCGACCTCCTGGCGAATCTTGGCGAGCAGATCGTCATCGGGCACCGCGCGATGGACCCGTAGGCGGTCGCCGCGGAGCGCGGCCTCCACTGCCTCGTGGTCGAACTCTCGACGCCGAATCGCCGCGGCCATCGCAGGGATGACGTTCGTCGGATCGCGGTGGGATGGCGCGCCCAGATCGATCACATGGTCCGCCGTCTCGATCGCACCCTCGACGCGATGGGGACCGACACCTCTGTCGCCCAGGAATGCCGCGTAGATCATTTGGTTCGGGTCGGCCAGCATGAGCAGGCGCGCGCCGCAGGCAGCCAACTCGACCAGCAGTTCCCACTGCTCGTTGTCCGTGTCCTGGAACTCGTCGCAGACGACCAAGGGCCAGCGCTGACCCACGAGATCTCGGACGCGCGGAGTACGGATGACCTTGAGCGCAAGTGGCAGGAGGTCGTCGTAGCTCAGGTGCCGAGCGCTCTTGCCGAGAAGCTTGCCCTCGGCGTCCGAGCGGAACGGTGGCAGGTCGCGCCCGAGCCCCGCGTACCGGCCGAAGGCGGTCACCATCCGGTTGGCGAATGCGTGGAACGTATGGATCTCGACCTTCTCGCGCACGTCCGTGAGGGCCCGGCCCGAGCGGCGGGCGATTTCCCGCACAGCCGTCCTTGAGAACGTCAGGAAGAGGACGCGGTGCCACGGCTTGGCGTTCGGCGAGCGGAGGAAGTGACGAGCGCCCCACAGCGCGACCGTGGTCTTCCCCGACCCGGCGCCGCCAAAGACGATCACCCGCGGCTCGGTCGCCATCACGGCCTGCTGCTGGTCAGGCGTGAGATCTTCCCACTTCATAGCTGCACGTGGCCCGTCTTCGTGATCGCGGTGCGGAGTTCGTCGAGGCACTTCCGCAGCAGGGCGGAGTGAACTCCCTTCGGCAGGGCCTCGACGAACGGAGCATGCAGGCCGCCTGACGACTTCAGGAACTTCGCAGACCGCTTCATCAACTCGGCTCCGGACACGGCCGCCGGATCGAAGTCGGGGGTGACGGCGAGCGCCTGCGCGACGTCCTTCAAGGCCGTCCGAATCACGCCGTCGTCTAACCCACTCAGGATGGCACGCTCGATGGCGTATCCCTGCGGCCACCGGATGACGACGTGGGCAGAGGCGAGGTTGTCGGTGAGCGACTGCTGTGCGATGGCGGCATCGCGGTCCCAGTCGACCACCGCGATGACGTGGAACCCGAGGCGTCGCGCGAGCTGCGCCAGCCGCGGAATCGCGGTGTGACCGCCCGACTGGTCCGCCGCGCCGGCGTCGAGGAGCGCGATCCGCTGTGCCGCCAGTAGCGGGATCCCCTCCTCTGCGTGTAGCTTCATCGCCGCGGTCGCGAGCGCAGCCCGGTCGTGTGGGCCCTCCACGATCACGACGCTCTTCGCGCTCACCGCGGGCAGAATTTGCAAGTGCAGGTGCCGGGCGGCGATTCGTTCCGCCTTCGTCGTCGGCGGCTGCCCAGAGTGAGCAGCGCGACTGCCGTCGGAAGCTACCGTGAGCCTGAGGAACTCCTCCGGGCGAAAGCACTGCCCGAGTGCGCCGACCCTCGTGGAAAGCCAGACCTGACCCGCTCGCTGCCGCAACGTCGACGCCAGGTGCAGCGCGGCGTCGAGATCCAAGCCCTCGCCGAAATCATCGACGAGGACGACGGCGCCCTTGGAATCCGGCCCAGCGAGCGCGCGCGCTGTCTGGAACAACCCGGTCAACGTCGAGCCATGTCGCGCCAGCGGCAGGAAGCCGAGCTCGTCGCGGAGTTTCACCGTTGCCTGAAGGCCCCGGAGGATACCCGCGAGCGAGCCGCCCTCCGGCGCGAAACGGATGATCTCGTTCGCGGCCTTCTTCCCGAGACCGAGGGGCACGCGCAGGGGTTCGAGGATTCGATCGAGCGCGCCTGCGAGGTCCTTCGACTGCACCAGCTTGGCAGCGAGATCCTCGATGCCGTGCATCATCTGATCGAGCGTGGCCGAGAAGTCGGTCTGCTGATCCGCGCCGACGAGCTGTCGGAGATCTCCGCGCGCGCCGAACGACAGCGCCGTGCCCGCCGTGTTGACGAGCGCCACTGGAATCTCGCCGCGCAGATCGCGCGGCACCCGCTTGTAGTCGTCGGCGTCAGGGTCGGAGAACTTCGGGAAGTCCACCCAGTCGCGAGCCTGCTGCTGGTCGTGTTCCCATACGGCGCGATAGCAGAGCCTGAGAACTCGCTCGAGCGAGCCATCGTCTTCGGACTCTTCCTCGTCAGGGAGATCGATCTCCTCGACGAGACTTCCCTGTTCCGTGTCCCAGTACTCGAGCCGGTCGAGGAACGCCTGTTCGATCTCGGGTCCGAGCTCGCCAAGCACGACCTCGATCTCGATGCGCTTCGAGAGGTCCCTCTTGTGGAAGTCGAGGTCCTCGGAAAGCGGGAAGCGGGTCGAGTCGGGCGAGAGCACGCGCCACAAGGCTTCGATGAGGTCCGAGCGGCCCGCGCCCGGCTGACCGACGACGAAGACGTGGTCGTGCGGCCGGAACTCGAGCTGCTCGAAGCCGCGGAAGTGGGTGATCCTGGCGTATCGAATCTTCATCGGCGGGCTCGGTCCTCTTCCTCGATGTTGTCCGTCGTAACGGCGGGCCGGGGGCCATCGCGCAGCACGACGCGCACCTGCTCGGGCGGGAGATTCAGTCGGAGCCCCGTGCCACGCACCGCCTCGATCAGCCGCTTGGCCTCACCGCCCGGCAGCGCCTTCGCGAACGGATTCGTGAGCTTGTATTTCAGGTCGCGCGCGTCGGGACTCGTTGGCTTCCTCGCCAAGCCGCCCAGCTTCCAGATGCGATCGGCGACCTCCGACATGGTCACGGCCTCACCGGCTCGCTGTGCCAGCGCCGCGAGGGCAAGGAGCGCCTGCGGCTGCAGGTTGTTGGGCGGCGTGGTCGGGATCTCCTGCCCACGGAACGTGACGCGCTGGTTCGGGATGTCGATCACGAGGATCACGCCGTCACTGGACGCGCGCACAGGCTCGGTCTGCGCCGCGGCGGAGACGGGCCTCGGGACGATGTCCCAGGTCACGCCTGGGCGGCGGTACCAGAACACAGATCCGATCTGAAGGTTCTTGGCCAGGTGCTCGGCGAGCGGCTTGCTCGCCTTCCCGATCGCAGCGATCGCCTCGCGGACGTCCTTCTCCACGCGTCGCGCGACCTTGTCGTCGGCGGCAGCTTCGGCGCCACCCTTCAGCAGGACAGACAGCGCGTCGATCTCGGCCTGGCAGCGCTTGACGGTCTGCTCGTCTGTGAACTCCTCCGCCTCGTTACGCTCCTTCTCGAGCGCCGTGATCCGAGCGACAACGACCTCCGCTCCGTTCGCGTCGAGCTGCACGCACTTCGACGGATCGCGGCCCTCCGAGAGCGCGATCAACGCCGCGGTCGTGCGAGCCTCGCCCGGGCTGCCAAGGAGGAAGCTGAGGTATCGCAGCCCAGCTGAGTCCGGCAGCGGAAATGCGTGGCCGCCGCGGAAGCGCACCGTCCACGCACCATCTTCGTATCGGAGCTGGTTCTCGGCGCCGGCGCCTACGCGCTGAGGGACCCCACCGCCGTTCTGCTTCCGGCTTCCCTCGCGGTAGAGGAGCATGGGAAGCGTGTTCTTCCTGAGTTTGCCCGCGCGCAGGTCCTTGGCGGTCCGCGCATGGATCAATTCGAGGGCGCGAGCGACCGTCTCGCCATGCCTCTTGTGGAGCTCGTACACGGCGTTCGTAGCGCCGTCGCTATCGAGCCCGAAGGCATCCATCAGGCTCGGCACCGCGCGCGCGGCATCGCCGAACTGCTGGAGGAACTGCTCGCTGTTCTTGCACGCGGCGAACTGGTCAGCGGTCGCGATCCAGCTCAGGAGCAGCGAGCGCGCCGCGTCGTCGTTCCACTCGTCCGTCGCCAGCTTCAGTCCGTATCCGAGAGCGGAGTCGTGCTTCTCCATGTCGGCGCCGAGAAATCCGAACTGGCGATCGATGCACTGTGAGCAGATTCCGCAGTGAGGATGCTGGACGCTGCTCTGGTGGATGTGCGCGCAGCTTATGGTCTGCTTCGCGAGGTCGAGAGCGGGAGACGACGCCAGGCTCTGGATCACCTCGGCGCGCGTCTTGAGCGCGAAGGGGTTGTCGACCGTGAACTTCGCTCCCGTAGCGAGCGTGAGGATCCGCGAGAAGCCGCTCAACACGCGCGGATGTGCAGTGCGCGTTGCCCGCGCGCCGACGACGGACCCGGCGATCGGCAGGTTGATGCCGATGATCCCGTTCTCGTACATGCACACGCGGTCGCGGCCGACCAGGTTCGCGACCGCACCCGCGATGGCCGCGTAGAGGAACGATCGCGTGCGTTGCGAGCGCTCGGTGCGCAGCAGGTCGTCGTGCCGGGCGACCTCGACGGCGACATGCTCGGGCGTCCGAGATCCGTGCGCTGGCGCGAGGCCGCGCAGGGCGTCGACGAGCCACTTCTGCGTCGCCCACATCTTTGAAGCGGAGCGATGACTGACGAGAATCGTGTTGCGTCGTTGAGCGAGGATCAGCTCGGCCTGTGGGTTCCGGAAATTCTGGCCGGTCGTTTCCGGAAATTATGGCCGCTGCTGACGCTACCGCATCTGGACCCTCCAAGTCGTTCGGGCTGACGTGACGGCTTCGGACGGACGGGCCGTCGAGCC